>NZ_JBIRJA010000010.1:0-383245 GCF_044329325.1 Streptomyces sp. NPDC017676
ACGAGCAGCAGAGTGCCAAGCATCGGCCCTCAGCGTGTCAGGAACTGGCCCCGTTCACCCGTACGCGGTTGGGGACGTTCAGGTGTACGCCGACAGGTACCGCCGTTCATCCGGCGCTGCAGCTCCCTCGGCCGATGAGCAGTGCAGCGGGGCCGGGAACGATCGGCCAGTCCACGGTGATGCGGGTGTGCTTCTTGGCAAATACGTGCAGTTCGTGGTCTCTGGCCGGCGGGGCGCAACTGGCGGCCGGTCGGGCGGTGATGCGGGGGCAGAGGGCGCCGCGGTGGTTGTGCTGCCAGTGCCGGACCTGCTCGGCCATCTCCTGTGCAGCGAGGTGTCCTCGGGTGCCGTGGCCATGGACAACGAACTCGTACAGGCCCTTGCCATCGTCTCCGTCGCCGATGCGCTCGGTGGCCAGTCGCGCGAGGGAATTGCCGCGGACGATCGCGGCGCCGGGCCAGTGCTTGGGCGGCGGGTTCAGGACCCCGTTGTCGCCGTCGGAGTCGGCCGAGAGGCGGCAAAAGCCCGGCAGGGCGCCGGCGAGGTAGAGGGTGAGGGCGTCGAAGGGTTCCTGGCCGCCTACGGTGACGTGGGTGTGCGTCACGGTCGGCTCGCAGGTGAGGGCTGGGGCGAGTTCGTCGACGGGCAACGGGGTGCCGTCTTCCCAGGACAGGTGGACGCCGGTGCCTGGGACGGTGCGGCGATTCCTGTGCCAGGCGCCGTCGCCCTGCATGGCGACAAAGCCGCAGACGATGAGCGGCTCGTCGCTGTGCAAGGCCCCATCGCGCTTGGTGAAGCTGATGGCCCAGTGGTACCCGTGCAGACGCAACGATGCGACGAGACGGCCGCCCTCGGCCAGGGCGTCGATCCACGGCAGATCCCAGGTGTCGACGGTCACCACGATGGCGTCGAATCCGCCGTCCGGCACCACCTCGGCAGGCACGTGCTCGGCGTCCGCGGTGACCACGCGGATTCTAGGATCCGCGTATCCGTGAGCAACGGGCCCTCCGGAAACGCGGTGATCCACGCTTCGCGGGCAGCGCTGATTTCGAAGCTCGGTAAGCAGTCCCGACGCTGGCAGCCATTGACATCGCGACTCCCTGTAACCGAGCGCCGACAGCGTGGTTAGCGCAATGGCGCTGCTGGCTTCCCGCCTTGCCCTCGAGTGATATGTGCCGTACATCACCCGAGAGCGCAATGCCTTCACCTTCTCCTCAGGGTGACTGCGGCGCCTCGCCCGCCTCGCCGTCGGGGCCTCGATCTGCTTGCGCGCTTCGTCCACGTCACCGTCCGTGACTGCGCGATGACCTGCTCCAGGGCCGCCTCGGACAGCGCCGGGCTGAGCGAAGATGGCCACCTTGTCGCCGACGACCGCGAGTGTCGGGATCGACTGAACGTTGAACGCCTGGCGAGTGCCGACTGCGCCATGGTGCCGACTTTGGCGAACCGTATCGGGCGCTGGCGGTCCTCAACGAACTGGCAGCGGAGCACCAGCTCGCATCCCCGGCAAAACACCGGACCGCCTTGCGCACGATGTCGCGTTCCTCCTCCAGCTCGCGGATCCACTTCCGCACGGCCGCGAGCTCGGCCTCCGCCGAACCCACCGCCGGCACCGACGAAGCCGCACGTGGCGCCGCGTGTGAACCCGTCCGTCGGCCGTCATCTGCCCAGATCCATTTCCGCAGCGTCTCGGTGTTCACCCCGAGGTCAGCGACGCCCCCCTCGCGCCGCCAGCCCGTGCCGCCGCGGCCCAGACGGCTACGTGACCTGCTGCGACGGCCCGCCTAACGGCGCCTCGCCGATCAGCAGGGGTGGTCCGACGAACTCCCACCCTGCGTCCTCCAGGCGCAGTCGATCGCGCGGGAGGACCAACCGACTGGATCCCCACGGCAAGAGCCGCTTGCCGTGTGCTAGTCGTCGAGGATCCGCTCCCACAGCAGCCCGTCCCGCCATTGCCCGTCGAGAAAGATCGAGGAGTGCGCGACGCCGTATGGGCTGAACCCATTGCGACGCAGCACCCGCTGCGACGGCAGATTCTCCAGGTTGGTAGATGCCTCGGCGCGGTGCAGGCCGAGCTCATCGGACATCACGCGGAGCGCATGCGCGACGGCGCGCCCGGCGTGGCCTTGGTTCTGGGCGACAGTGGCGATCCAGTATCCCAGGGAGCCGCGGCGCAAGTGCGGCTGCGGCAGGATACTTGCGATGGTGACCTGCCCGATCACCTGGTTGTCGGCGAGTACCACGCCGGGCCAGACCGTGCCGGCCTGGTGTGCGGCCAGCAGTTTGTCTATCCGCTCCGCCTGGCCCTCGGGGGTGAAGAACTCGGGTGGCGGAGTTGGTTCCCACGGTCGAAAGGCTTCAGCGTCCCGTGTCCGATGCGCCGCGATCGGGGCGGCGTCGGTGGGCTCGATCAGGCGGATCCTGGTGCTATCGTGCATGCGCTGTTCCTCGTCGTGGTTGTCCGATTCGGCGGCCAGACTACGCAACGGTGTTGGGGCGGGGGCTATGCGCGGCGCAGGATGGAGTCGATTGCTGAGCTGCTGTTCTGGCCGAACAAGTCCAGGTACCGGGTGTCGAGTTGGTAGCGGTGTGGGCTCCTTCGGAGGAACTCCCGCAGGGTGGCGCGCTTGGCCAGACTGTCCTCGACCACGAGGTAGTCGCCGGTCTGCAGTCTGGTGTCGAAGAAGTCGAGGACTGTTCCCACATATGCGTGCGCGTCCTCGATCACCAGCCAGGGCCTGGGGAGTTGGGTGCAGTCGGCGAGCACGTCGTCGAGGTTGCTGACGTCGCCGGTGCGGAAGCTCACGCGGTCGTCGGTGAGTCCTACCGGTGTGCGGTCGACCGAGACGATCACAGGCTGTATGCCGTGCGCCTGGGCGACGTCGGCGAGCCAGAGTGCGCTTCCGCCACTACCGGAGCCGAGTTCGATGATCGTCCCCGGAGACAGCTCGGCGATCAGCATGGGGTAGCAGGCCAAGTCGAACACTGTCTTGTACAGCGGCTGACCGGCCCAGGTCAGGTGGTCGGTGACGCCTTGGGTGGCGACGAAGTTCTGCACCGGGAATGCCAGGGCAGCGAGCACGTCCTGGTCGGAACGGTCGAGACGCGGAAGCGGATCTTGGAATCGGTCCGCTGTCAACAGCTCGACGTAGGTGCTCACTTCGTCGATCCGGCCGGTGCGGCGGGCCATGGTGAGAGCGCGCCGGATGTGGTGGTCGTGATAGGTGGCAATGCCGTCCTGCCTGGCCACCTTCGCTTTGACGAGACGCTCGGCCGTGTCGGCCAGTGCATTTGCCTCGTAGTCCAACTCGGTCATGGCGCCCCCAAGTCGCTGTAGGACGCCGAACATACATGATCAGCAGTGCTCTAGTGTGAGCGGCCGAGATCAGGCAAAGGGACGTGAGAGGAGACTCGCGATCTCTGCCTGCGTGCTGGGTGCCGCCGATATGTGAAGGATGGGGTCTGTGCCATGGCAATGCGGTTCGGTGTGAACTTCACGAAGCTCGAGGATCGGGCCTCTTGGCGGGATAAGTCCCGGCGCGCCGAGGAACTCGGCTACCACGTGATCACCGTGCCCGATCACATCGGCATGCCATCGCCCTTCTTGGCGTGCGCCATGGCTGCCGAGGCGACCCGTAGCGTCCAGGTCGGCACGTTCGTGAGCAATACGTCCTTCTATCGTCCGGCGCTGTTCGCCAGGGATGTGGTCACCACGGTCCAGGCAACGGATGGGCGCCTGGAGGTGGGGCTCGGCGCGGGATGGAAGAAACCCGAGTTCGACCAAGCCGGCATCCCGTTCGAGGCTCCAGGCCGACGCGTGGATCGGCTCGTTGAGACATTGGACGCGGTGACGCGCGCCGCCGCATCCGACCGGCTGCCTGTGATGATCGGCGGAAACGGCGACCGGGTTTTGCGGCTGGCTGCCCGGCGGGCCGACATCGTGTCCTTCGCCGGCACGCGGTTCGACCCGCAGGGTCGGGGCATGCAGTACCTGACAGAGAGTCAGCTGGATGGGCGGGTGGCGCTGGTCAATGCGGAGCTGCAGGCGGCAGGCCGGGAGCCGGTGCACCGAAACATCATCGTTCTGCGCACGCAGGTCACGGATGATCGTCAAGGCGCGCGGGAGGACTACTCCCGCTTCTTGCGGGGCACGCTGAGCCCGGAGCAGATCGGAACCCTACCCGCAGTTCTGATCGGGAGCCCGGAGCAGATCGCGGAGCAACTCCGCGCTCGCCAGGAGCGGTTCGGCATCGACTACATCACGGTGCAGGAAGCGGCGCTGGACGCTTTCGCCAAGGTGATAGCGCTGCTTCGCTGACTTGTAGGATCAGGCGCGAGCCGAAGCCCGGTGTTCAGCGTCGCGTCGGGTTACTCCACGCCGCCGTTCCGGCCGTCATCGGGTGTGCCGTCGGCAGGAAGGAAGCCGAGCGCCGTGCTCACCTGGTCGCCTGGCGCCATGGTGCTCTCCAGACTGCGGGCCAGCAGGACGCGGGCCAGTTCCTTGCTGTCGATGCCCTCGAGGACTGCGCGCAGACGCGCAGCCACCTGGTCGACTTCGCGCTCCACGATCTGCAGTGCGTCATCGGCCGGCAGCGGCGGCAGCGTCCCGCCGTCCATCTGCCGCATCAGGCTCTCAGTGATCGCCGCGACGACGTCGGTGAGCGGTATGGGGTTGATGGCCAGCGTGAGATGGACACTGGGGCTGCCGGGCAGCGCGACACCTGCATGCAGCCAGCCCGCTGGCAGCCAGAGCACATCCAGGGGCCGCAGGATCACTTCTTCCAGTGACGCGCTTGGCGAAGGGCGCACCAGCCACCGTTTGCTGCCAGCGAGCTGGACGAGGAACGCGCTGTAGGGGTCGCTGTGTTCGGCGAAACCCTGGGCCGCATCTGGTGTCAGGTAGGCGTTGGCGAAGACCCGGGCGCCCAGGTCGGTCGCGAGGCTGCGCACGAGTCGGCCCGCCGGGGGGTGGAAGCGCTGGAGACCTTGGAGGACCAACGTCGATCCCCGGCCCAGCTGCCGCGCGATCCCTTCGGGGTCGGCGAGTTGCCCGACCGTCGTGGCCGCATCGGAGTTGGAGGCCAGCGTGTAGTGGCGAGGGTTGATCAGTTTTCCGTCGCGGGCCATGCGGAACGCGGGCATGCGCAGCCCTCGTTCGGCGATGAGTTCGTCCACATCGGCAGGCGACAACGCCGCGCGCACCGTCGGCCGTGCCGTCGCCGTCAGGGCGCGGTCCGGCCACCCGTCGACAAACTCGCCGACACCAAACCCCAGGTCACGCAGACTCACTCCGTCTCCCACCCGCTCGTCATCACACGGCTTGTGATCTGTCAGGCATCGTAGGCGACCGCCTGTCGCGGGAACATGCCTGTTGTGGATCAAGACGTCCCGGCATCTGGGAGGCGTTGGCTGCGTGGCCTGTTCGATCTGTTGTGACTCTTTGCAGGTCGGATACGGTCTGGCGGACGGCCACGACACAGGAGGATCTGGCATGCGCGAGTCGGTCTCGAGAGGCCTCGATCTGTCCGGGGGACGTCCCACGGTGCGCCCGCAGGACGATCTCTTCCGTCATGTCAATGGCCGCTGGCTCGACGAGACCGTCATCCCCGAGGACCGCGCCGTCGCCGGAACGCTCGTTGAGCTGCGCGATACCGCCGAGCTGAACTCGCGCAAGATCGTGGAGCGGGCCGCGGCCTCGGATGCGCCAGAAGGCAGCGACGAGCGGCGCATCGGCGACCTGTACGCCAGTTTCCTTGATGAGCAAAGGATCGAGGAGTTCGGTGCGGCGCCGCTGCGCCCGGGCCTGGACCTGGTTGCTGCCGCCGACACACACGGGGCGCTTGCCCGTGTCCTGGGGCAGGTGCAGCGTTGGGGCGTCACCGGCCTGTTCACTGCCGAGGTGGACATCGACGCGCGTCGGCCCGACCGCTATCTCGTCCATCTCCGCCAGGCCGGACTCGGCCTGCCCGACGAGTCGTACTACCGGGACGAGTCCTTTGCGGCCGTGCGGGTCGCGTACCGCGCGCACATCGAGACGATATTGAAGCTCACCGGTTGGACGGACCCGGCGGGCACCGCCAGCCGCGTGGTCGAACTGGAGACCCAGATCGCCTCGGCACACTGGGACAGGGCGAGCGCCCGCGACGTCGTGCGCGCCTACACCCTCCTCGACCGATCCGGCCTCGGCGCCCTGACCCCCGCCTTCGACTGGGACGCATGGCAGCAAGGGATCGCAGCACCCGCCGCAGCGCTCGCCGAAGTCGTGGTGCGGCAGACCGACTACCTCGAAGAGGTCGCCGCGCTGTGGGCCCAGACCCCGATCGAGCGCTGGCAGGAATGGCTGGCCTGGCACCTGATGCGCGCCAGTGCACCGCTGTTGAGCAGCGCCTTCGCCGACGAACACTTCGCCTTCTACGGAACGGTCCTCACCGGAGTACCCGAGCAACGCGAACGGTGGAAGCGCGGGTTGGACTTGGTCGAGTCCGGCCTCGGCTACGCGCTGGGCCGCCTGTATGTCGCCGAGCACTTCCCGCCGCGTTCCAAGGGCCTGGTGCTCGAGCTCATCGGCAACCTCATCGCCGCGCACCGGCACAACATCACGGGCCTGGACTGGATGCGCGCCGAGACCAAGCGCAAAGCGCTGGACAAACTGGACGCCTTCACGGCGATGATTGGCTATCCCGACCACTGGCGCGACTACAGCACCCTGACGGTGTGCCGCGACGACCTGGTCGGCAACGCGCAGCGTGCCGCAGCCTTCGAACTCGACCGGGATCTGGCCCGACTCGGCGGACCGGTGGATCGACGCGAGTGGTTCAAGACCCCGCAGACGGTCAACGCCTACTACAACTCCAGGATGAACCAGATTGTCTTTCCGGCCGCGATCCTGCAGCCGCCGTTCTTCGACCCGGAGGCCGACGCGGCCGTCAACTACGGGGCCATCGGTGCGGTCATCGGCCACGAGATAGGCCACGGATTCGACGACCAGGGCTCGAAGTACGACGCCCGCGGCGCCCTCTCCGACTGGTGGACCGAAGCCGACCGCACGGACTTCGACCAGCGGGTCGGCGCGCTGATCGCGCAGTTCGACGCCCTGGAGCCGGAACAGACTCCCGGCCAGCACGTCAACGGGGCGCTGACGGTCGGTGAGAACATCGGCGACATCGGCGGCTTGACCATGGCCTACCGGGCCTACCGCCTCTCGCTCAACGGCGCCGAGCCACCGGTCATCGACGGCCTAACCGGGGCGCAGCGCTTCTTCCTCAGCTGGGCGCGCGTGTGGCGGTTCAAGGCCCGCGACGCCGAGCTCCGCCGCCGGCTGACGGTCGGCCCGCACTCCCCTGCCGAGTTCCGCTGCAACGCCGCCGTCCGTAACCTCACCGAATTCCACGCAGCCTTCGACGTCCGCGAGGGCGACGGCATGTGGTGGGACCCGGCCGACCGGGTGCGTATCTGGTAGCCGGCGCCCCACTCCTCGCTGGCCGGCCGGGCCAGCACGGCGCCCCCCTTCTTCCCCGACCCCGCTGGGCCCGCGCCGGCCTCAACTCCCCTACGAGTCAACCGTACGCATCCTGACTGCCCGTCTCACACACGTCTGGAGATCCCGCTCAATGACCACCGCAACGTTCGAAGACCTGCACGATCTGATGGCGATGATGGCGGGCGACGAGAAGCACCAGGAAGCAGCGACCTCCACAGTCGACGCCTTGTGGGTGCTGTATGACCGGGTGCTGCGTGTCACCCCGGAGATGGCCGAGGACCGCGACCGGTTCTTCCTGTCCAAGGGCCACGGACCCATGGCCTACTACGCGGTGCTGGCCGCCAAGGGCTTCATCGCCCCGGCCGAACTGCGCCGGTTCGGTGCCTTCCGCTCCCCCTTGGGCATGCACCCGGACCGGGCCCTCATCCCCGGCGTCGAGATATCCAGTGGGTCGCTGGGGCACGGGCTGCCGCTGGCCGTGGGCACGGCCCTGGGCCTGCGCGCACGCAACATTCCCTCGGACGTGTGGGTCCTCATCGGCGACGGCGAGCTGGACGAAGGGTCCAACCATGAGGCCATCGCCTATGCGGGCCGCGTGGGCCTGGAGCAGCTGCACGTGATCGTGGTCGACAACCACTCCGCAAGTCACGGCTGGCCCGGCGGCATGGAGACGCGCTTCGAGGTCGAAGGCTGGTCGACGACACGGACCAACGGACGCGACCACGACTCGTTGGAGACGGCCTTTCGCGCCCCGCACCCGGGCGTGCCACGGCTTGTGGTGGCCGACACCAGGATGCAGTGACAGCCCCGTGGCACAGCCACGCCCGTCGCCACCCCTGGCAGCCAACCCGTCCCGTCGTCACCCCTAGGAGGACCCCCATGGCCGGAATCATGCGCGAGCGCTTCGTCGAGGTCTCAACCCAACTGCTGGACACGCACGAGCGGGTGGCGGTACTGACCGCCGACCTCACGTCAGCTCTCTTCGACGGCGCGCGTGAACGCCATCCACAAAGGGTGCTGAACTTCGGCATCCGCGAGCAGCTCCTGATCAGCGCGGCCGGCGGCCTTGCGCTCGCCGGGATGCGGCCGATCGCCCACAGTTTCGCGCCGTTCCTCATCGAGCGGCCCTTTGAACAGATCAAGCTGGACCTCAACCACCAGGCGGTCTCGGCGGTGCTGGTCAGCGCCGGGGCGTCCTACGACATCTCCAGCAGCGGGCGCACGCACCAGTCGCCGGGCGACGTCGCGCTGTTGTCGACACTGCCTGACTGGACCATCGACGTCCCCGGCCACCCCGACGAGGCCGAGGCCCAATTGCGCGAGGCCGCCGACAGCGATGAGCTGGTCTATCTACGGCTCTCCAACCAGACAAACGCGCACGCCCACGGCCTCGTCGACGGTCGCATCCACCGCGGCCTGCGCACGCTGCGGCAGGGGACGCAGGCCGTCGTCATCACGGTGGGCCCGCTGGCCGACGCCGTGCTGACGGCGACCGAAGGGCTGGACGTCACCGTGATGTATGCGGCCACCATCCGGCCGTTCGATGCCGTGGGGCTGCGGGCGGCCGTGGCCGGGCAGCGCGACCCCGCTGTCGTCCTCGTCGAGCCGTACCTCGCGGGCACCTCCGTGCCCTGCGTCACCGACACCTTGAGCGACCTGCCGCACCGTGTGCTCGGACTTGGCGTTGGCCGTGAGGAGTTGCGTAACTACGGCTCGCCTCGCCAGCACGCGATCGCACACGGTCTGGACAGCGCGGGACTACGCCGCGCCCTCGTCGGATTCTTGGGCGACAAGTAGAGCCTGCGTGCGGCCCAGGTCAGTCCTGGGCCGCACGCAGTGCGCGCGTGAGCACCGGCAGCACAGACAAGGCGGCCAGAGCGACGACCGCCCACAAGGCGGCACGGGTCCCGGCCCACTGGGCGAGCGCGCCGCCCAGGAGCCCGCCCAGCGGCATGGCCCCCCAGGTCAGCACGCGCATGGAGGCGTTCATCCTGCCGAGCAGCTCCGGCGGGCAGGCGTTCTGGCGGTAGGTCAGCTGGGCCACGTTGCGCATAGACATGCCGACCGCGAAGGCGAACGAACCCAGCGGGTAGAGCAGGAGCAGCCAGCCGTGGCCGGTGAACGGCATCAGCAGCACGAAGGGCACGATGGCCAGGCTCGGGACCCAGATCGTGCGGGCGATGCCGAGCCGCCGGATCGCTGCCCTCGCCGTCAGGCTGCCCAGGATGCCGCCGACACCGTCCGCGGCGAGCAGTAGGCCGTAGAGTCCCGGGCTGATCTTCAAGTCCCGCGCGAGCAGAATCGGTTGGATGGCCAGCAACGCGGTGGTCGCCAGGCACAACAGCACACCGCTGGTCACCAGCATGCGCAGCACCGCGTGGTCGAAGATGTAGCGCAGTCCCACGGCAATCTGCTGACGCAGTGAGCCGCGCGCCTCACTCTTCGGCTGCGGCTCGGAACGCCGGATCGCGCCGATGGTGCCGGCCGATACGAGGAAGCTGACGGCGTCGACCACGAGGGCACCGACGGGACCGGCCGCCTGCACCAACCAGCCGCAGACCGCCGGGCCGCTGAAGTTGGCGCCCCTGGTGGCCGTCTGCAACACCGCGTTGCCCTCTGCCAGCCGGTCGCGTCCGACCAGGAACGGCATGTAGGACAGATGGGCGACGTCGAAGAACACCGTGGCCGTGCCGGCCAGCAGGGCCACCGCATACAGATGGACCAGGGTGAGCACATCGAGGGCGTACGCCAGCGGAACGGACGCCAGCAGGCCGAAACGCATCAGGTCTGTGGCAATCAGGACCGGGCGGCGCCGCATGCGGTCCACCCATGCGCCGGCCGGCAGACCGGCGACGGCGATCGGCACCGTGGAGGCCGCGGTGAGTAGGCCCATCTGCAGCGCGGACGCATCAAAGACGGTCAAGGCCACCAGCGGCAGGGCCAGCATGGTGACTTGACTGCCGAACTGGCTCACCGTGTTACCGGTGAGGAGTAGCTGGAAACCCCGGTGGGCGCGCAGCAGCGACTTGCTCGGCGCAGCGGCTATCGCTGACGTGCTGGACGAGGTGGTCATGGCAGGCGAGTCTCCTCACGGAGTTGGAGCCGTCGTGCGGTGCATCAAGTCGTGCGCGTAGAACCCGGCGTGGTGTTGAAGGCCCCCTGCGCGCCATGAGCGTAGAGCATGCAAACCTGGCCTCTCGCGGCTCCCTGAAGCGCCCGGGCGCCTCTCGATGAAGATCTTGGAAGCCTCCCCGAACTTAGCGTCAAATAGGCCGAGATGCTGGCGTTATGGCGTGAACATGCTGGTTGACCGGCGTTGTTGGGCTGGCTTACGTTCTCCCCTGGCTGCCCGTTGATCAGCAAGCGGAGACGCAGTCACGGTCGACGAGACAAGGAGATCATTGTGAGCATTGACACCCTGATCAAGCCCACTGAGGAAGAGCTGCGCGCTGCGGCGATCGACGAGCTCGACGAGTTCGACGGCGAGGCTCCGATGCTGATCGAGAACATCGACTTCGCCTGATCGAAGCCGCGCCTAGACGCGACGTGTCCGGCGGTTCGGCGGGATCTGCCGCCCAGCCGTCGGCACGGTGGCCAACTCACGATAGGAGAGCCGTCGTTGCCAGCAAGCACGCTGACTGATCTGCTGCAGGATGGCAGCGACCTGCGCACGGCGTATCACGGAAAGCAACCCCTGGTTCTGCGTAACGCGGTGGCGCTTGACGGACTGCCACGCATCGGCGACATCCTCGCGCTTATCGACGGCAGTCTTCTCCGCCGCCCGTACTTTTCCGTCCTCCAAGACGGTATGGCGCCCGCCGACAGCGAACTGCTTGCGACGCGTACGGTGGCTGGCACCCGGGTCGACGGGTTCATCGACTCCGTCGCCGTGGGCAAGCAACTGGCCAGCGGGGCCACCCTGAAACTCAATCAGGTTGAGGACTGGCATCCCGTCCTCCGGGACCTCAACGATGCGCTCAATGCGGTCTTCCCTGCCGAGTCGAAGGCGTTCCTCTTCTACACACCGGCGGGTAAGCGCGGCATGCTGCCGCATCGTGATGGCTCCCGCGTTATCGCCGTCCAGCTTGAGGGCGCCAAGGAGTGGCACCTGTACGACACGCCCCCGGATTCGGCGGCCAACGCCGGCCTGGACGTCGATACCTCGAAGGAGCAGGTCGTCGTCATGGAGCCGGGCGACCTGCTCTACCTGCCGCACGGCACTGGGCACGCCGCCACCGCGATCGACTGCACCTCCCTTCACATGACGTTCACGCTCACTGAGCCCTTCCCGTCGGCGCTGGTGCAGGCCTACATCGGCGAGTGGATCGACTCCGGGCGCCCCGCCACCATCGGCCGCGATGCGACCTCGCCGCTCACCCGAGCCGCCGCGCTGCTGGCCGACCTCAACGACTTCGGCTCCCACATCGACAGTGCCGCGCTCGTCGACCGGGCCCTTGCCACCGCACGTCTGCGGGACGGATCACGATGACACACACCCAGCCGCACACCGATGTGGACATCAACTTCGAGGCCTGGCTCGCCGGACGCCGCCATGGCCCGACCGCCCACATGGCCTTGGCCAGCAGCGTGACGCTCCCGACCGCCCAGGACGTGCTCGGCACGATCGACTGCGGCCTGCTCGCCCACCCCTACATCGAGGTGTACCGGGACGGCGCAAAACGGCCGGCCGCTGAGGTCTTCACCGCGCGCAGGGTTCAAAACCACAAGGTGACCGGCTTCGTCCATCACCGCAACGTCACCGGCCACTACGCCGCGGGCGCCACCTTGCGTCTGCCGTCGATCGCCGACTGGCTGCCTACCGCACGGCCTGCCGTCGAATCCGTGCGTGCGGTGCTCGGCCCGCGCGTCGAAGCGACGGCCTATCTCGCGGCGGCCGGCTCGCCGGTCGCCTACGCCGAAGCGGCCGTTGACGCCGTCGTCCTCGTCTGCTCCGGCAGCATCGCCTGGCACGGCGACGAGCCGGATTCCCCACCACTTCAGGCTGCGGCACACACCGCCGTGTATGTCCCGGCGGGCACCACCCGAGGAGCGGTCGCCGCGGCAGGCGATGACTGCCTGCTGCTCGTCCTTGCCGAGCGGTCACCGGCCACCAGCGAGATCGTCAAAGCCCTGCGACAGGCCGGGGCCGCACATCTGGAACGGCAGGAAGCGCATCGGCGCCACCACCTGCTGCCTACCGACCAGAAGGCGGACTGGGTGCGTGAGGAACTCGCCCGCTACTTCGCCGCGATGGACCCGGCCGACCTGCTGCTCCTGGCAACCGGCCGCCCGTGACGGATGCGTCCGCCGACGGTCCGCAGCCTTCGACCGCGGCCATGTCATCGAATGCCGGGCACCTTGATCACCGGCACCAACGGGAGGACTCCGCCGTGGACCAGAGCCTTGCCCTGCGCAGCCGTTCCCTTGATGAGGTCGAGTGGCTGGCACAGGCGCTGCTGGAGCGAGTCGGCGTTACCCGCGTCAGCGAGGTGACCGACCTGGACCTCCTCGGCATCCCGGTCTACCAGTCCGTGCGCCCGAGGGCCGCCCGTGGTCTTAACACGGTCACCAGCGGGAAGGGCTATACCCGCCAGGCAGCCCGGGTCTCGGCCATGATGGAGGCCATCGAACGCCGCTATTGCGAACCGGACGGCCGCCCTGAGGCGCCACTGCCGTACGAAGTCATGTGCGAGCGGATGCCGACGCTCGACCCTCGGCGGCTCGTCCCCCGCCGCGGCCACCACTGGACCCCGCAAACGCCCACCACCTGGTGGCCGATGCGCTGTCTGCGTAACGATGTAGAGATCGCGGTGCCTGCGGTCGCCGTCTTCACGCCCTTCCCGCACGAGGGCGGACTGATGTCGTCCAACACCATAGGCCTGGCCGCTGGCAACGACCCCGTCGACGCCACAGTGCAGGCCCTGTACGAGGTCATCGAGCACGACAGCACGGCATTCGGCGAGAAACTCGGCCTCGGCCACCGCGTGCCCATCGACACCCTCCCCGACACGCACCGGGAGGTCGTCGAGCGTTTCGAGCGAGCATCAATCAGCGTCACCATCCATGCCTATACCGGCGGGCTGCCCGTCCCCACCTTTTTCGTCACCACCGACGACACCCACTCTCGCGACGGCATGCTCTTCAACGGAGGAGCAGGCTGCCACCTCAACCCAGAAATCGCCCTGATGCGGGCGCTCACCGAGGCCGCACAGTCCCGTCTCGTCGTGCTCGCCGGCGCCCGCGAAGACCTGGAGGGGCAGGCGTATCGGCGCCACGCCTCCTACGACGAACTACGCGACTACCTCCACACCTGGAGCGAGGGTCGGCCCTGGTTGCCGTTCCACGCGATCCCCGACCGCAGTTCCGGCGACAACGAGACCGACCTGGCGTTCCTGCTCGACATGCTCGGGGAGCATGGCCTGCATCTCGTTCTGCGCACCAGCCTGGCCCCAGAGGGGCTTCCGTTCTCCATCGTCAAAGTTGTGGTGCCGGGCAGTGAGTTCACCCACGTCGACCACCTGCGGGTCGGGGTGCGCCTTTTGAACGCCCGCACGGCGGATCGACCGGATTGGACGGCGGCGTGGCAGTGAAACTGACGGTCTATGCGGGCAGTTCGCTGGCCCCTGGGGACATCAAGGCACTGAGCGAGCTCGCCGACACTCTCGCGGTCGACCTGGTCATGCGGCCACCGATCATCCGCGGCGACCTCCTGCAGACGCCGACCGAGGGAAAGTGGAACAACCGCACCCTCATCCTGGACGGCCAGTTCGGCCAGAACCTCTCGGTCTCCGTCACCGAGATCCGCGAATACCTCGGGCGCGGCCTGTATCTCGCCGGCGCCTCGTCCATGGGCGCGCTGCGCGCCGTGGAGTGCCGCACGCTCGGCATGATCCAGCACGGCTGGGTCTGCGCGCAGTACCTCGGCGGACACGTTGACTCCGACGCCGACGTAGCCCTGTTGATGGACCCGATCACCAGCGAGGCAGTCACCGTGCCGCTCATCAACGTTCGATGGCTGCTGCGCACCCTGAGCGAATCAGGCGACCTAGATGCCACTACCGCCGCGACCGCTCTGGAGGTCGCTCAACGTGTGAGCTACCGCTCCCGCATCCCCGAGGCGCTCACGAACGCCTTCCGCCGCGCCCTGCCCACCGACGCTTCGGAGCTGCTGGCACGGCACTTGGAACCCGATGTAATCCCCGACTGGGACCGCAAGCGCCTCGATGGCATCGAAGCCGTGGAAGCCGAATTGCGCGCCCTCGCCCGCTTCCCCACGCACGCCTGACTCCTGCAACCACACCATTCGGGACGGTCCTGCGCAGGATTCGCTGTGCTTCTCAGAGGAAGTCGCGCCCGCAGGGCGTGAGAGCTACGGGGGAGGTCAAGGTGGCCGAGGCCGTTGTAGCCGCCCGGAGGATGGATGGTGATGCCGCACCGGCGAGCTTTCTGCGACAGGCCCCAGGTGCTCATGCCGCATTCGTGTGCCAGTTTCCTTAAAGGGCGCCACTTTTCGACGTGCTCTCGGTGCAGCCAGGTACATAGAAGTCGGGCGGTTCAGTTTCCGGGCGCAGGGTACGGAGCGGGATGCCGTCGAGGGCCAGGAGGGCGCGCACCGTGGTGGCTGCGCACTTGGCCATGCCGGCGATCTCCACTGTGGTTTTACGTTCGGTGACGTACAGCTCGCGCAGGCGGCGGGGCGCGAGGATCGCGGCGCGGGTAGCGGGGTCTGGTGCGCGGACCTTGCCCAGGAGCTGGTCCGGCGGGCCGGTGACGGTGTCGTCGATCTCGAAGTAGAGGCGGAGGTGCTCTGCGGTCATCCTGGTGGCCTCGGTGACCGGGACCGGGGCGATCTTGTCGCTGCCGCCGAGGGCGGCACGGAGCCCTGCGACGTCGACCCGCTCGGGTGCGATGCCTGGCCAGTCGACGTCGCGGACCCAGTGGGCGGGAGGCTCCCAGGTCACCGGCTCGTCGATGCCGTGGGCCGCCAAGTTCTCGCGTGCCTGCTCATGCAGGAAGGCGCGCAGCGGCAGAGGAGCGCGGAAGCGGAACTCAGTGCAGCTCCAGGCAAAGCGGGTAGCCGCTCCCTCTGGCGCGGGTGGACTGTGCCCGGTCAGCAACAGCAGCAGGTACCAGCGCAGGAGTTGCTGGCGGTGCTTGCCGCCGGCAAGCCAGCCGTGCTGGAGGACCAGTCGCTGGTAGGCGCCTGGGTCCAGCTCAACAGTGGCCTCGGTGAACGTGGCGCGTCGGCGGGCGTAGTCAATGGGTGAGCCGTGTTCGTCGAGCGCGCGGGCGAGTTGCGCGAGCGTGGAGGCAAGCGGGGTGAGGTCCCTGTCGCGGTACACGCGCTGCTCGACGCTTTCGCGGTCGCGGACGGCGCGGACGTTCCCCAGCAGCGGAGCGGCACGTACGTACGGGACGTCGGCCGGCCCGCCCGGGACGAGGAGGAGGCCGGAGCAGCCATTGCGGAATGCGTCGACGCGGCGGTGCGACCGGAGACGGTCCATAGGGAGCAGGCGCAGGGTCCATCCGGGCCAGAGCATCGCGGGGATCATGGTGGCGCGCCGGTGGATGTCCTCGCTGCTGCGGTCGGGCCATTGGGGGGTGGGAGAGGCGCTGCCGTAGCGGAGTCGGTTGTGCAAGAGCGTGTGCGGATCGTAGTGGGACATCACGCGGGCGAATAGGTCCGGGCCGCTCCCGCGCCACCGGAGTACCAGTTGCCCGAGGTTGAGGTCGCGTGCGGTGGACGGGTGGTCCGATTGCACAATCCATTCGAAGAGCCGCTGATGCTCATGGTGTCCGCCGCGTAGCGCCACCTGTGCCAGGGCCGTACCCGCGGCGACGTGGTGGGTCAGAAGGCTGGCAGCATCCTCACGGCGGC
Source organism: Streptomyces sp. NPDC017676 (assembly GCF_044329325.1). Lineage (NCBI taxonomy): Bacteria > Bacillati > Actinomycetota > Actinomycetes > Kitasatosporales > Streptomycetaceae > Streptomyces > Streptomyces sp. NPDC017676. The sequence continues at coordinate 16,359 of NZ_JBIRJA010000010.1, forward strand.
GGCCGCGGCTGTTGCTGGACAGGCGGTAGGCCGGCTGTCCGTTGCCGTCTGGGAAGGGGTATGGGAGCGTGCCGCCGCATTCGTCGAGGACGGCGTGGACGAGGTCGGGCGCGTGGTCCCGGTTGGTCCGCAGGCCGCGCAGCACCCGCCAGGCCAGGGCGTAGAGCTGTTTGAGTTCGACCAGGGCTTGTGGCCTCTCGGTCGGCGCGACCGCCAGCAGGCCGGCCACGCGTTGCTGTGCGCGGAGCACCAGGCCGTCCGGGGGAAGGGAGATCGCCGGGGCGTGGAGCAGGTCGGTGGCACAGAGGCGTCGGCGGCCCTCGGCGGGTTGGCCGAGTCGATCTCGTGTGCAGACGCCGATGTCGCGAGGCCCCTTGAAGTAGATCTTCCAAGGGTGGGGCGGGCGGCCGCAGGTGGGGCAGAGGTCGGCCAGGAGGAGCTGGTGTTCGGTGCAGGCGAAGGCCCACGGCAGTCGCCACAGCAACAGACCGCGGCCGCCGTTCTCGCGCAGGCAGGCGGGACAGTAGCGGGTGCGGCTGCTGCGGAACGCCCAGGCCGGCGGACGCTCGAGCTGGCGGCGGCCCGGCGCGATGTTGACGGCGAAGGTGTCGTAGGAGGCGAGCGTCATGGCGCGCAACGCCTCGGCGGGAACGCCGGTGGCCTTGTGCAGCGCCTGGGTCTCTGGCTCGGTCAGCCGCAGCAGCATGTGGTCGACGCGGGCGGCGGACAACCCGACATGGTGCAGGAAGCCCTGGTTGGTCGTGCGCAGTCGGCGCGCGTAACTGCTGATCCAGCTGTCCAGGGCCTCGCCGGGCAGCGGCGTGAGGGCGATCGGGATCCTGTCCGGGGTCCAGGTGCTCATGCCGACTTCCGGGGCTGCTCGCCGTCGTCCGGGCGGGTGGTCAACAGTCCGGCCTCGATCGCCGCCTGGAGTTCTTGCCGGGCGTCTTCGGCGGCGGCGTCGTTCTTGACCTGGTCCATCAGGTTCTTGTCCAGGCGCTCGTGCCCGGAGCGGATCGCGCGCAGGCAGCCGCGGTTGATCAACGTCATCAGTGAGGCGAAGTGGCCCGTGGAGCGGGAGTAGAGATAGTCGGCCAGGTCCCTCGCGAGCATGCCGGGGTACTTGTCCGCCAGCACCAGCTGCTTTTCGATCGTCTTGAGCAGCGTGCGCCACTGGTGACGGCCCATGTTGTCCTCGACCTGGAACGGCAGCAGCGTCAGCGGGGTGGTACGGCGTCCGAACTGCGCCAGCAGCGCCTGCTGCGGCGAAAGGCCCTCGCGCAGCAGGCCACGCTGCTGTACGCCGACCCCGATGTAGATGAGGGTGACGGGGAAGACGTTGGCCAGGTATTTCAGCTGGTTGGCCATCCGGACCGCGTTGCTGTTCGAGCCGGACATGAAGTGCACGTCGTCGATGATGATCGCGATCGTGTTCATACTGAGTACCGCGTCCACGGCCCGTTCGGCGAGCATGTCCGCGTTCCCGGACGTCGGCAGCCCGTAGAAGCGGCAGATGGAGGCGTTCAGGCCGCGGACGGAGGTGTTCCCGGTCAGGGCGATGTAGATGACCGGGACGCGGCGGTCCCCGGCCGCTGTGGTCTCGCCCCGCAGCGCGACCTGCTTGCGGTACAGGGCGCGGCCGTAGGCACGCACCGCCGTGCTCTTGCCGAGCCCGGGGTAAGCGTCCACGAGGGCGGCGGGCTTGGTCTTGTCGCCGTCCTGACGGTTGGCCTCCACAATTTCGGCAAGGTCGGCGTGCAGCGCCAGCAGCTGCGGCGTGTCGATCGGACCGATGTTGGCATGCCACACCTCGCGCCGATCGTTGTGCTCCAGCAGCGCCTGCGACGACAGCTCGGCGAGCTGGGCCCGGGTCAGCTGATCGGGCTGGACGCGGTCCGGGGCGAAGACCTCCACCAGCCAGCCGGACAGCCGGGTCGGGCTGTACTGCCGGTCATCGCCCTCGAACGGCTCGCTGTCCGTGTCCTCCTCCGGCGCGGTCAACGCGTCTCCCACACGTCGGCGTAGTAGTCCTCCTCGTCCGGCACGACCTCGATCTCCTCCCCGGGGAAAGCAGCGTCGATCTCGTCTCTCTCATCGTCATCCCCACCCGGAGGCACGGCTTCGTCGACAACGTGCAAGGCCGGGCCCGCCGCCTCCTGCCGGCCTGGGGCTTCCGGCCCGCCGGCTTCCGCGAGCCGTCGCAGGGACGGGAGCAGGGCGGCCACCTCCCCGTCATCGGCGGGCACGTCGTCTTCGCCGACCAGGCGCAGCCTCTGCTGGGAGAGCCGTAGCGCCATACGGCGCTCGGTGCCATCACGCGTCAGCCCTGCCCCCCAGCGGTCCAGCAGTTCGATCAGCGCCCGCTGGGTGTCCGGGAACCGATGGGTGCGCTTGGCGAGCTTGCGTGCGTAGACCAACGCCTCGCGGCTGACCGGTCCGTTCACGGCCGGGGCGTGCTCCCAGCCGAGCGCATGCCACTTTCGGGTCCTCGGATCCTGGAAGTACACCTTGGTGATGTCGCCGGGGTCGACGGCGATTGGCCACTTGCCAGCGTCGACCCCGCGATACGGGCTGGGCTGGTTGCGGTAGCCGTTGAGCGCGTCGCCGTTGTAGCGCAGGCCCTCGACCTCCACGCCATAGTGCTGGATGGTGGTGCGGACCTCTTCGAGGAACTCAAGCGCCAGGTGAGGACGGGCGGGGATCCGCAGCGGCCCGGCGCGGGTGACGCCATGCTCGAACATCTCCAGCGGGCTCAGCTTCAGCCCGGGCACCTCCGGGACGCACAGCCCTCGGTGGTGGCGCCGGTGATACACCAGAGTGATCCACTCGCGGATGATCGTCTCAAGCTCGTCGAGGAAGAAGTACGCCTCGTCCTCGACGCTCTCGCCACGGCTGTAGACGTCGGATCCCTTGTAGCCCGGCAGCGCGGCCAGCACACCCTGGCTGATTGTGCGGAACCAGCGCTCCACCGGCTTGTCGGTCGGGGTCATCGGGCGCGCTGGCTGCAGCGAGATCCGCAGCTTGGCGCACACGCTCTGCATGTGGTTCGAGACGTAGATCTTGCCGTGGTCGAAGACGATGGTCTCGGCAGCCACCGACGGCAACAGCGGCTGCCCGTCCCGGTCGACGAGCTTCTCCGCGTCCAGCACCACCGTGGACGGCACCCCGCAGCACGGCAACGGACCGGCCTCGGACCCCTCGCGCGGCCGCACCGTCTCGAACAGCACCCCGGCCACATCCACCGACTTCGTGGAAACCGGGGTCAGCCGCAGGCCGACGATGCAGCGGCTGTACAGATCCATGGCGACGGTGAGTTCACAGCGCACCCAGCGGCACGTGACCGGCTCCATCGCGAACACATCCAGCGGGGTGGTGTCCAGCACCACGTACTCGCCCGGACGAGTCGCCCGAAGCCGCCCGTACGTGCCCTGCGGTGCGTTGGCGATCGACCGCTTGCCCTTCGTGCTGCCCTCGAACGCGTTCGTTCCCTTGGACAGCTGCTTCAGCAGTTCGTAGCCGGTGGTGCGGCCCGGCAGCGGGACCGTACCCTTCCCGTACTCCTTCGCCAGGCGCTCCTAGATCTCGGCCAGGATCAGGTTCCGTACCGGCCGACTCGCCTTGACATGTCTGTCCAGCACCGCCCGGGCCATCTCCACCCAGCGTGGGTCGGCCCGCTCCACGACACTGCGTGCCGGGCGGTCGTGCACCAGCCCGGCCGGACCAGCCGTGCGAAACGCCGTAATCCAGCGACGGATCGTGCTCTCCCCGACCCCGAGCTCCGTGGCCTTGGCGGCATAGCGATGCAGCATCGGAGTTCCCGGCGCGTAGTCCTCCCGTGGTTCCCCGTCCAGGGCGAGGACTGCATCGCCAAGGCGGTATCCGGTCAGCACCTCCTGTATGTGCCGGACCTTCTGCGTCAGCTCGTCGTCCTCGTCGTCGGTCAGGCCACCCAAGAGGGCCGCCGCCGGCGCTGCTTCCTCGGCCGGGGCCGGCACGAGGATCTCCGTACTGGGATGCGCCAGCAGCGCCGAGATATCCACCTGCCGCAGCTTCGGTGCCCCGACCACCCCGGTCTGCCGCAACAGGATCCGACGGCCTTCAATCTCCGCCACCGTGAACTGCTCGCCGTCGTAGGCGATCGGCAGCCCCGGCCGCAGCGACGTCGTCCACTCGATCATCCGCACCTCCGCAGGATGGACTCGCCAGACAGCGGCCTGGTCAGGTCCGTGGTCAGCCGTCCAGACCACAACAGGGCCATCAGCGGCGGCCGCGCCGCCTCCCTCGGGCCGCCGCCCGCCAGACGCCGCTCCGCAACGGCCAGCTCCTCGCCGTCAACGACCTCGCGCCAGGCCCGCTCGATCTCCTCGGCGGGCACGATGCCGGGATGCCGGTAGCCCGTCAGGAACCGCACGTTCTCCAGGAGCACCCGGTCCGCGCCAGTCCAGACCTCGTATTCCCAGCCGTGCCGCTCGACCAGCCGCCCCGGCCAGGCCAGGGCCTCGACGATCTTCGGATCCTGCGCGCGCTCCGCCGGCTTGACGTTGACCACGCGCACCGTCCCCGGCCGCATGATCAGCAAGAAGTCCGGCACATGACTGCGCACACGACCGTCCACATGGGCCACCACACGGCACGGCTGCGCAAAGATGCCCACCACGCTTGGGTCAAAGTCCGCCAGCAGCAGCCGGGCCAGCTCCAACCGGCTCTCGTACACAACCTGCCCGCCGGTCGTCGCCGACGCGTAATCCCCGGAGTGGTGCAGCATGCCATGGACGGACCGCACCCGACGCCACGGTTGCGATTCGGCGAAGTCCGCCGCCCGAAGGCGCGCGAACGGGATATCGCACGTCGATCCGTCCACGTACCGGACCGACACCGTGGGAACCCGATCCCGACTCCGCCCCTTGCCCGAACTCCGTACCGCCATACCCCGGACCGTACGAAGGGAGTCGTCCAGTCCGAGTCGAAAAATCGCAGAAGGCCGACAACTGACCGCTACTGAACGTAACCAGTGCTCACGATCACCCGAATCTGCTCGGATCCTGCTCATGGTCACACGGAAATGCTCACTGAATCGCGGATCCTAGACGGATGCGGCCGTATCCGGTCTGGGTCAGGAAGCGGTTGGCCCGGTCGGTGACGGCTGGGTCGATGTCGAGGGTGGTGACGTGGCCGGTCGGGCCGGCGAGTTCGGCGATGAGAGCAGCGTTGTAGCCGCCGGAGCCGATCTCCAAAGCGTGGTGGCCGGGCTGGATGCGGGCGGCTTCGAGCATGTCGGCCTGCAGCCAGGGTGCGGAGATGGAGCTGATGACGGTGCCGTCGTCGCTGTGGCGGGTGGCGATGATCTCGTTGGCGTACGCAGCATGGAGGGGCGTTTCGGGGGCGAAGGCGTGCCGGGGCACGGTGCGCAGGGCGCGGTCGACCGCGGGGGTGCGGATGTGTCCGGCGGCGGCGAGTTCGTCGGCCAGTTGGTGGCGCAGAGCGGTGGCTTCGTCGAGGTCCGTGGTGGGGCGTGTTGTCACGTCGGGCCTTTCGGTCGTGCGGGTCATACCTGGTCCGAGACGGTGGGCGTTGCAGGGTTCGGGATGGTCGCGGTCGGGGCGTACTGGGCGGCCTGGGCGTCGAACATGGCGGCGTACCGACCGCGGGCGGCGATGAGTTCGTCGTGGGTGCCGTGCTCGGCGAGGTGTCCGTTGTTGAGGACGTAGATGTGGTCGGCGTGGCGGACGCCGGACATGCGGTGCGTGACCAGTACGACGGCTCGGTTCGGTGCGGCGAGGCGGCGGATGCGGTCGAAGGCTTCGATTTCGGCTTCGGGGTCGAGGGCGGAGGTCGGTTCGTCGACGATGAGGACGCCGTCTGCCTGTGATGTTGAACTGCGCCAGTGCGTGCGGGCCAGGCCGACTTTCTGCCATTCGCCGCCGGACAGTTCGATGGCGCCGCGGAACATGCGGGCCAGCAGACTGCGCAGGCCGTCGGGGAGTTTGGCGATGACGGGGCTGGCAACGGCGTAGTCGACCGAGGGCTTGAGGTCCTGGTCTGTAGCGGGGTGGTCGGGGCGGCCGAGGCGGATGTTCATCGCGGCGGTCACGGGCCAGCGCTGGAAGTCCTGGGTGAGCAGGGATACACGCTCGAAGACCTGGGAGCGGTCGAGACCGGTGAGGTCCGCGTCGCCCCAGCGCAGGGTGCCGGCCTCGGGAAGCAGCATGCCCGAGAGGATCTTCATCAGGGTGCTCTTGCCGGAGCCGTTCTCACCCACCACGGCGGTGACCGATCCCATAGGCAGGGTCAGTGACACGCTGTCCAGGGCGGCGGTGTCCCGGTCGGGGTAGCGGTAGGTGACCTGGTCCAGAACGATTTCCCTGACGCGTTCCGGTACGGGCGCACCGCCGGCGGGCAGCGTCCGCTGGGCGGCCTGGGTGAGGAAGCGGCCGTGGTCGCGGACGTAGAGGCTCTCCTCGTGGAGCTGGTTGATGTTCATGACCAGCGCGCCCAGGCTCGCCGAGCCGGTGCGTACCGCGATGACGGCGGTCCCGGCGACGGCGAGGCTCATGTGCCCGGCCATGATCAGCCAGAACATGGCCCCGTAGGTCGCCGCCATCGCCAGACCGGACAGCGCGGAGGCGACCCACTCGGTCAGGGCCTTGTTGGAGGCGAGGCGTTCCTGTTCGGCCTCGGCGCTCTCGGCCATCTGCTCGTAGCGGCTCAGGAGGAAGTCGCCTACGGCGTGGAGGCGCACTTCCTGGGCGGCGGTGCGTTCGGTGAGTAGGTTGCCGATCAGGCGGCTGGCCCGCACGTGCTCGATCCAGCTCATCACCGACACGTATCGTTCCTGGGCCACGCGCATGGCGCCCCAGCCGCGCGGGGCGGCGATGAGGATCAGCATGGGCAGCAGTACGGGGTGGAGTACGGCGAGGACGCCGGCGGTGGTGATCAGCGAGATGAGGCCGTTCAGCGCGGCGACGCAGGCGCTGATCATGCGGCGGGCCGAACCCGGGCCATGCTGGGCGATGTCCACGAGCCGCCGGAAGTCGGGATCGTCGATGGCTTCCAGTTCGACGCTGGCTGCGGCGGCCAGGTACTGCGTGGTAGCGATCCGCTCGACCTTCGGCTCCAGCCGCCCTGCGCGGGAGGTGGACCAGGCGGACAGGGCGGAGTTGATGACGCCGATAGCGGCGGCGGCCAACAGGCCGGGTAACAGGGCGTGCAGCCGCTCGGCAGCGCTGCCGCTGCCGGCGAGCAGAGCGTGCATGACGGCGTTGACGGCGAGCAGGCCGGCGGCTGCGGCGATGCCTTGGCCGATCTCGCTGACCCCGACCGAGAGCAGAGCACGCCGGTCGGCCTGCCACGCCATGCGCAGCGTTGCGCCGACGAGTGCGGGCATGGAGCGCAGCGCGGACATCATGGTCAGGTCCAAGGTCGCGTGCTCGTGCTGGGACCAGCCCATGTCGTAGCGCAGGGGGCCGCCGAACAGCTCGTGTTCGGCGTCGGAGACCTGCGGATCGGCCATCGTGACTGGGCCGAAGAATCTCTTCACCGGGCGCCTCCCGTAGGCCAGTTGATGGCTCGGTAGGACGGGCCGTGGGTGAGCATGTGGAAGATGGTGGCGGTGTAGGGGTGACAGTCCGGCGACGGTCGTTCCATCGGCACCCAAAAGAGCCCCTCGTGCTTGTGTGGCTCGGCGTTGTACGGCTCACCCGTCCAGGACTGCGCCACGAACACGGCGGTGATCCGGTCCAGGCCACCGTCGGAGTCGTGGTGGTGGATTAGCCCGCAGAACTCCTGCTGCTCAGCAGTGATAAGGACCCCCACCTCCTCCATGGCCTCGCGTCGCGCAGCATGGTCGAGTGGTTCACCGACTTCCAGGTGACCGCCCACGACAGTGAGCTGTCCCGGTGCGAGGGCGGCGTCCAGCGCGCGGCGTACGCACAGGGCGGCGCCGTTCGTACGGAGCAGGACCTGTGCCACGTCGGCGATCAGCTGGTGAGGCGAGTCGCTCACGGGCGGCCCTCCTGTACCAGGCGTTCTACGGTGTGCCGACCATTGGTCACGAGGGCACCGCCGTGCCGAAAGCTATAGGTGAGGACGGAGGACGGGAGAGGTGTGGGTTGTGTCATGCCAGGTACCTCGTATCCGGTCGTGACCCGTCGGCGAGCAGAGCTGCGCGACTGGAGGTGAGGCGAAGGCTGGCGCCCGAGGAGGTAGCGGCATTTTCGAACGCAGGATGAATGAGTCCAGGACGGCGTACGGGATGCATGGGGACTCCTCGGGGCGAGATGCGGACAGGTGATCGGGTAACGGCGGTCCTGCTGTAGCCGTAACGGGTGGAGGGGGGCGAAATCTAGAACATGATTTCGAATACCGGGCTCTCTCCTTGTGCGGTCGGGTGGGGCGGGCTGTGATGCAGTGTTCGATCACTCATGTGGGTTGCGGTACCTCCTGCGGGGGATTGCCGGGGGCGCTTGGTCAGTCATCGCGTGGCGAGGTCCGGGCGGAGGGCGACGGCGTCGCGAAGGAAGCTGCGCTTGGAGTAGAAGGTGTGCTCGGCGGCCCAACCGTGACTGGCGAGGTACTCGCAGAGCCAGCTGTCGATCCGCTTCATCTCGATGAGGATCTCGTCCTGGTCGTGGTCGAGGATGCTGCGTGAGCGGAGGTACTCCAGCTCGCACTGGGAGAGCACCACGTCGGGGGCCGCCAGGAGGGCGCAGCGGTCGAGGAAGATGCCGTAGACGTGTCCGGTGCGCAGCGACTCGCACTGGATGTCGTAGCGGACGCGCTGGAAGGGCGGCATGGCCCGGACCTGGAGGTTCAAGTCTTCGCGCAGGAACGTCTCGAAGCGGTCAGGGGTGATGTCGAGGCCAGGGGTGAGTTCCTCGCGGCGGGCGAAGGCGTCCTCAGTGAACCACTTTCGCTTGAGCACGTGCCCGGCGGTGACGGTGGGGATGAAGGAGGCGTAGCCGATCTCGGGCTCGGGACCGGTGACGTCGAACAGATGGTTCTCGGTGTGGTGGATCTGGAACTCTTCCCGGTACTCCGGACGGCAGCCTTCCAGCTTGCCGTCGCGCAGTGCCTTGAGCAGTTCCATGGACGCGGACCAGATGTCCGGTGCCGGGTCGAGGGTGTACTTGAACTCCAGCTCAGTGCCGGAGAAGTGCTTGCGGAAGTACCGCAGATGATTGTTGAGCGCCGTGCTCGACTCTGCGTGCGCCGTCAGCACGGGGTCGAACCAGCGCAGTTCCTCGACCGGGCCGTGGCCTACTGGGTCCCGGGTGGTGCGGACGAAGCAGGCGTCCTCGGGGTGGAAGCGGATCTGCGCGTACGCGTGGTAGCCGCCGCCGGGGTGTTCGGCCAGGTAGCACAGCGGCACCAGGCCGGGGGCGGCCTCGGTACCGACCAGGCCGCGCAGGGCGGGGCCGGCGATGGCGTCGGGGAACAGTTCGCCGCCGTCGATCCTGGCCGCCCCGAGCCGGGTGCCGCCCGGGTACAGCGCTTCGACCGGGCAGGGCCCCAGCGCGTTCCAGCGGACGATCACGGTGGTGGCCGGCCGGCATACCTCCTGCGGTGACACACGTACGAGCACGATCGGCTCGTCTGGTCGCCGTGGCGCGGTGCGGTTGAGGAGGTGGACGCCGCCGAGGACGACCCAGGCTCCCCGGTCCGAGGGCTGCTCATCGGGCACGCTGGTCTCCTTCGTGTGAAGCGGGTGCCACGGGTGATCGCCCTGCAGCCCGAAGGGGCCACCGGGCCGGCCGGACATCCCCGGATGGCTGCCTGCTCGTCGCTGCGACGTCCGGCCGGTTCGTCGGCCTAGGGTGGGGCGGGTGAGTCATGGTGAAGTCGGTCAGGTGATCTTGGACGAGGCTGTTGCGGATGCCCGCCTCGCCGCATGGGAGTTCGACGGTGCACGGGCCTGGCTGGAGGAAGCCCGCCGACATCCCATGGAGCCGCTGGCGGCCGAGGTGTGGGTCACCGACCCTGCTTTCGAGCACGTCCTGCTGGTCAAGCACCGCGTGCGCGGATGGGTGCCGCCGGGCGGCAAGGTGGAGCCGGGCGAGGCGCCGCGTGCGGCGGCGGCACGAGAGCTGCTGGAGGAGACCGGCCTGCGCTGCGAGCTGCTGCCCGAGCCCGCGGCCGTGGCGGTGCGTTCCTACCGGGCCGACTGGTCTCCGACGCTGGGCCTGTCCTACGCCGCGATCGTGGGACGCGACGTGCCGCTCGCCGGGGAGCAGAACCAGCCGGCGGCATGGTTCCGTCTGGACACAGGGTGGGACAGTGTCTTCCCCGAGGACCGCGAGCGGATCTATGCGCACGCTCGCCGTCTGGCAGCCGGCTGGGCGGTCGGCTCCCGCTGAGGTAGGCCCCTGGCCGCCGTTCACAGGAGGGCCTCGATCCGGTCCAGGTCGGCCAAGGGCATGGTGACGAGCTCAAGGTCGTGCAGGAAGCGGCACCACACCGGCTCCAGGCCGGGTTCGCGCTCGAACTCCTCACGGTCCAGGCATCCGTTGGCGTGCGCGGCGGTCCGCAGCGCGTGCTGCTGCAGCTGGGCCGGGTGGATCCACCGAGGGGCGCGGACCTCCCGGGGCGATGGGCACAGCGACCCGGAAACCTCGGCCTGAAAGATCCACCAGTGGTGGCCGACCGGACCGCTGAGCGCGCGGTGGCAGTGGTTGGGCCGCCACTGGTCCAGCAGCAGGTGCAGGTGGGTGACGGTAAGACCGACCTCTTCGGTGACTTCGTCGCGCGCGGCCTGCTCGGGGCCGCCATGCTCGTCGACGTGGCCGGCTACCGGGGCGATTCCGGCCGGAGGAATCGCCCTCTCGAACACCAGCAGGCCGCTCGGGGAGGAGATCAGTACCCCGACGCTTGCGTGGTCACATAGGCGGGCCCCGCCGCCGGGAGCCGGGGCGGCCGGAGTCATGCGGCGGCCTCTGGCCGTTGGGCGACGACGACGAGCCAGCTCGTCACGGCCGGGGCATCGGGGGTGGTCATGGCGTAGGCGGTGTCGAGGATCTGCATCCGCTGGGCGTGGGTGAAGTCGCCCTCGGGCCGCGCGAAGACGGGGATGGACAGCCACGCCTTCTTCTCGGCCATGGTGCTGTGCTGGGCGGTGACCTCTGTGCCGACGACCGTCAGTCCGGCTGAAGTCAGCTGCTCGGTGACTGTTTTCAGCGGCAGCTTCGGCGGCCTGTCCGCGTCGCGCGGCGGTGGGGTGTATCCGTGGGCCTCAGCGGCGACTTGGCGGATGAGGGCGTTCAGGGAAGGCCCGGTGCGGGTTGACAGTTCGTCGGGGTGCCGGACGCCGGCGAAGCCACCGCCGATGTTGAAGACGAAGCGCCCGCCTGGGCGCAGGATGTGGGCGACGGCCGCGAACACTGCGGCGGTGTCGGTCTTCCAGATCGCGGAGTTGCACACCACGGCGTCGGCGCTGCTGGCGTGCAGGTGGTCGGCGAGCCGTTCGGCCGGGGCAGTGATCCAGGTCAGGCGGGCGTCGGTCAGGGTGCGGCGACCGACACGCTGCATCGCGGCGGCGTTGTCGACAGAGACGACCCGAGCGCGGGCCGGGATCAGGTCGAGGATCGCGCGGGCGGTCGCGCCGGCGCCGCCGCACAGGTCGACCACCAGGCTGGCGTTGGCCAGATGGCCTCGGCGGGCAAGGTCGCGGCTGGTCGCGTCGTACATGGGGTGGGCGCGGGTGAAGGCGTCGTACGCCTCGGCGTTGCTGTCCTCGTCCCAGCCGAGGATGGCGTCCTGGGGTGCCATGTTGCTGTGGCCTCGCTTCTCAGAGCGGCCCGGCAGTGCAGGCCGGGCGTTCGGGCAGGGTCAAAAGAGCGCGGACTGTACGGCGGCGGGCGGTGAGGAGAACTGTGCGCCGAGGACGATGCGCCGACCCTTGAGGGTGCCGAGGTCGAGCAGGTAGGGCAGTTGTTCACCGTCGCCGTCGAGGGTGGCGAGGACCTGGGAGCCGAGGCAGGAGAGCACCGTCAGCCCGTGCTCACCGGAGCGTGGGTCGTGCGGGTACAAGGCGCGCCCGGTCTCCGGCGTCCGCAGCAGGTCGCCTTCGCTGGGCGGCGTCCACGGCTCCGGTGTGGCCGGGACGTTCAGGCCGCTCAGGGCCTCGGTGGTGCGGTCGAGGTGCCGCTGGTGGGCGGCGCCGAGCGGGGCGAGGTCGCGCAGCTCGGCCAGGGCCGTCAGCTTGGCCGCGGCTCGCACGGTCTGCGTCAGGCCGAGGTGGCGGGTGAGGGCATCCTCCAGGAACCGCACGGCGCGGCCGTCAGCACTCCGGGCGAGGTAGGTAGCGATCAGGGCACCCTGTTCGTCGAGGCGGGAGCGCTTACGGGGTTCGGCCGCGGTGCCGATCTTGGTGGTGCCGTCGGCGAACGTCGCCAGGTACAGCCAGTGCGGCTGGGCCATGTACGCCGCCAGGGCGTCGGGAACATGCCCGCCGGAGTGGAACCGGTGGGCGAAGCGGAAGTCGTCCCGCCCGGCGCAGGCCGGGCACTGTCCGCCGGCCTCGGCCGGGGCCCGGTCAGGGCAGGCGACCGCCTCGACGCGGACGCGGTCGGCGAACCGGTACCGGCCGGTGCACCACCGGCCGGTACCACTCACCTGGTAACCCAGGCGCCTGCCCATGACCGGGGCGTAGACGAGTGGTCCGCCGGTCACGGGGGCGAGCAGAAGACGGGGGTCTCCACTCGCCCAGGTGATGCCGTGACAGACGTATGTCCCGCTCGCGGGCAGGGCCTGGTCCATGGTGCGTTCCTTGTCGATCGGGATCGGGGCTGGGTCAGACGGTCAGGTGCAGACGGTCGGCCAGGGCAGCGGAGGCGGCCTTGAAGACCTGGTCGCGGTCCAACTGGGCCACGTCCAGCGTCAGCCAGGCGCCGCGCTCCGCCTGTTCGCGCATCTGCTCCAGGACGGTGTCCTGGTAGCGGATGAAGTCCTCGTCACCGCCGCCGGCGTGGCCGGCCTCCAGGGAAGTGAAAGAGCCCTTGCGGACGAGAGCCTCGCGGGCCCCGATGTTCAGGAAGAACACCAGGTCCGGCTTTGTCAGATGCGCGAAGACCTGCTCGCACAGACGGGGGGAGACCTCGGGGTTGACCGCGTACCGGGCGAGGATCTTGTGGTGCGCGTTGTCGAGGATCACGTGGGTTCCCGCAGCGAGGGCCGGCTGGATGACGAGCCGGTCCTGCAGGGTGTACCAGGAGGCCAGGGCAAGCAGCCAGTAGTGGTCGCCGCATGCCTGGGCGACGCCGGCGTCGCGCCGGTAGACCAGCTCGTTGAGGCGGTCGAGGTAGGCGGACAGCTCCGGGTCCCGGCGGACATCGGTGCTGTGCTTGCCGATGAGGACTGCCGTGTGGCCGGCGTCGTTGAGGGCCTGGTGCAGGCGGGCGGCGAGGGTGGACTTGCCGGCCCCGTCACCACCGACGAAGGTGATCAGCTTCCCGGCTGCGGTGGTGGTCGGCGCGTTCGCCGTCATCGGGATTCTCCCAGGGGGTGGGTCGGGCTGCGGTCAGGCGGCCGGTGATGATGGTGCGGATGCGGCCCACCAGGACGGCGCGCTGGCGCAGGACGTCGCTGTGACGCTCATTGGACAGGTCGGCGGGATAGTGGGTGGCGAGGTTGTTGGAAATGACGTGGAGGTAACCGAATCTGATCCCCGCCTGGCGCGCCGCCGCCCCCATGGGGCCGATCTCCGGGTCGACGAAGGCGTACGAGGCGGTGTGCTGCGCCAGCCAGTCGCGGTTCTCCAGCAGGATCGACGGGGAGGACACGTGCAGGCCGCTGCGCACCCCATCGTGGGCGGCGGCGTAGTCGTCGAAGAAGTCGTCCCAGCTCACCATCGCCCCGCGTACCAGGCTGGTGTTGCCGGTCGCCAGCCAGGCGTTCGGTTCGACGCCGGGGGTCAGCGAGCCGACCTTGCCGACGTAGACGACATCGCCTGCGCCGAGTTCGGCAAGGCGCGCGACGACCCGTCCGGCCACGTCTCCCCATATGCTGTGGAGGAACCCGAGGTAGACCACGCGACGGCCGGCGACTTCGGTGCGCTGCCACGCGTAGCCGGGTCCGCGGGTCCACACTCCGTTCTCGGGAGCAAGGTACTGAAGGCCCCAGCCGACGATCACCAGGTCGCCGTCCAGTTCCAGGTCGAGCGCGTCGAGCGCCGTTCGGCACTCCTCCTGCTCGGGCGGCTGATAGGTGACGGTGCCGACAGGGCGGCCGGTCATGGCCAGATACGTGGCGATGATCAGGGCGTAGTGCTGGACGTAGTCGGCTCCGGGGAACGCCTTGACGATGAGGTCACGGCCGTGGATCTCTGCGGTGGGCCGTTCGATGTTGAACAGCTTCCCGGTCTTCTCGTACCGGGAGATCACCGCCGTGCGGTCGTAGCCGCCGATGACGCGGATGCTGTCCCAGTCCTGGTCCTGGATGAGGTGGTGGACCTTGATCTCCAGGTAGCGCAGCAGCCTCGCGTGGGTCATGGTGTGCCCGGCCGGCTCGATCGGTGCGGCGCGCAGGAGTCCGGGGGTCGGGTCGGCGAGTAAGGGCGTCATCGGTGCTCCTCGGCGATCGTCACGGTGCTGCCGGCCGCCGCGCGCACGACGGAGATGTTCTTCCGGATGAGGTCGAACCGGTCTTCGGGGATCGGGCCGAGCTTCTCGATGCGGGGCGTGGAGGGCTTCTCGTATGGCCCTTCGGGTAGCAGGGCGATGCCCATAGCGCCGAGGATGACCGGGGCTGCGCCGTCCACGGAGGAGATCCACTCGTGCTCGCGCTGCTCGATCAGCTCCAGGTGCCCGGTCCGGCCGAGACCGAGCAGCCGGTAGATGAGCAGATCGTCGACCAGGCCGCGATCCTGCAGGTAGGCGGTCGCCAACCAGCGGGTGCGGCACAGTTGCTCGTCGGGATCCGGTCGACGCGAGGCCGGCAGGGCGATGGCCCCGGCCCAGCCGCTGGTCACAAAGGCGTCGTAGGTGCGCAGCCACTCGTCGTCGTCCGCGGCGTGCAGGACTGCGCACAGCCGGAATGCGTCGCCGGACAGCTTCCGGATCTCTCGCGCGGCCTTCTCGCTCGCCTTCAGGGTCGCGGTCCCGTCCCGCATGACGTCCGGCAGGATGATCTCCCTCGCGGACACCGCCAGCGCGGCTTCGACGAGGCTTTCCGCCGGCAGGGCGTAGCCGAGGTCGAAGAGCCCGTTGTCGATGATGATCTCGGCGCCGCGCTCGGCCTCGTGAGCGAAGAAGGCCCGGTAGCTCTCGTCGGACAGCACGTGCTGGGCGGCCACGTGGTGGACGCGGGCCGGCTCCTGGGCGACGAAGTTCTTCAGGTAGGCAGGCGGAGCGATGACGGAGAAGTCGATGCCCGCGGTGGTGATCACGACGCCCCCCCACAGGCCGGTGGTGAGGGTGAGGAACTGCTGGGAAAGGACGGGGTCGGTGCCGAAGCGCCCGCCCGAGTGCACCGTGGTGGTGCGAGCCTCCTCCATCCGTACGCCCCGCATGCTCATGCACAGGTGCACGCCAACCACGGCGACGGCGATGTTCTCGTGTCCGATCACGCCGTTGAGGTATTCGGCGACCTGGCGGGTGAAGCGTTCCTGGACCTGCAGTCGGCCGGCGAAGTGCTGGGCGATCCGTCCGAACTTCGACAGGCCCACCACCTCGCCATCCGGCACGTATCCAGCAGTGACCTGCAAGTTCATGGGCAGCATGTGGTGCTCGCAGAGCGACCACACGCTCATGCCGCCCACGATGACCAGCTGACCACCCAGCTGGGACTCGGTGAAGCAGGTGGCCGTTTCGGCGCAGTCCGGGGACAGGAAGGCTTTCCACCAGGCCGCGACGCGGTCCGGGGTGCCGGTCAGCCCCTCGCGGGCGGGGTCCTCGCCCAGCTCGACCAAGAGCTGGTGGATCAGGGCGGCGACCCGGCCGGTGTCGATGACCGCAGCGGGCCCGGCGACGGCAGCCGTCGGCGCCGCCGCAGGGCTGGCGATAGAGGTCGTCATGGGCGTCTCTCGTTTCCGGGGACTGGGGAACGGATGGGGCGTGGAGTCGCGTGCGGTCAGCGGCCTCGGGTGTCCGCGAAGGCCAACACGTGAAGGCGGGTGGTGAAGTGCCAGTGCCGGGCCGCGACCCCGTCCGCGAGGACCCGGGTAGTCGCGGTGATCACCTCGGGGGTGGTGCCCTCCGGCATCACCCACACCGGCGCGAGCCGGTGGGCGTCGGCCAGCTCGGCGATCCGGTCGAGGTCGTGCACCGTGGAAGCGACGAACTTGAACGCCGCGCGCCCGGAGGCCACAAATGCCTCCAGCGCGGCTGGCACGATGCTCTTGGTCTCCTTCACGCCGAAGCTGGCAAGCTTGGGCGAGACGTTGAACCGGACCCCGTCGGCCACCAGCTCGGGAGTGGGCGCGATGGTGCCGTTCGTCTCGAACTCGATCCGCTTGCCGGCTGCTATCAGTCCCCGGACGAGAGGCACCAGTCGCGCCTGCTGGATCAACGGCTCGCCGCCGGTGATCACGACCAGCTCGACCGGTGAAGACGAGGCCCAGGCCACCAGGCCCGCGACGGATTGCCTCGTCGACTCCTCGTGCGGGTCGAACCGAGACCAGTCCCAGGTGTACTTCGTGTCGCATCGCGTGCAAGTGAGGTTGCACCGGGACAGGCGGATGAACAGGGCCGGGTGTCCGCAGCTTGGGCCCTCGCCCTGAAACGTCGGCACCTCGGTACCGAAGCACTCCGCGACGATCAGGAATTCGCCTTCGGCAGCTTCCGGTTCGAGGTTGAGCGGCTTGGTTGTGGTCATTGGCCCACCACATCGAAGCGGGCCCAGCTGCTTGCGGTCTCGTGGACTAGGACGGCGACAAGGCGGCCGGGGATCTCCGACTGGAGGTTCTGAACGAACCAGCCGGCCAGGAACTGGGCCAGGCGCTCCGAGGTGGGCTCGAAGGGCAGGATCTCGTGCAGGTTGTGGTGGTCGAGCTCGGTGTCCAGGAACGACTTGAACGGGGCGAGCGCACCGAAGTCCGTGACAAAGCCGGGATCCTCCAGTGCGGATGCAGTGAGGATGACCTCAACCTCGTAGCTGTGCCCGTGCTGGCGGGAGCACTTGTGCTCATGCGGCAGCCGGGGAAGCCGATGGCCAGCCTCGAAGCCGAACTTCTTACCAATGGTGAAATTGCCGGGCGGTAGTGGAACAGCAGTGAAGCCCATTCGTTTTCTCCGAGAGGTGAGGGTGTGGCTGATTTGGGCGGGGTGGGGCAGCCGCCTCTTCAGGGGGCTACGGGCTGTGCCCCCAGGTGGTTCTTCGCGGCCTTGTCCAGCACCTTGGTGAAGTGCTCGGCGCGCTCGTCGCCCTCGGCCTCCTGAGCGCGGAGGCCCCCGAAACGGGCCCAGTACCGCCGGCAGACGTCCCTCTCCATCAGTTTCGAGGAGTAGAACGGCAGACGCCCGTCCCGGACGAAGCCGAGGCGGTCGCGCAGGCTGAGCGTGCAGATGAGCTGGTTGGCCTTCAGCAGCTGCATGTACTCCTCGACATCCAGGTCCTCGGGCGTCCAGAGCTTGGCGAGGTCAGGGTTGGCGGACATCTGCGTCAGCCAGTCGAGTTGGTTGCGCGCGACGGTCGCCTCATTTCGTTCGGCCTGGTGCCGCGCGTCCTGCCTCAGCCGGGCGGCTCCGACCACGACGGTGGCGAGGGAAACCGCGGCGCCGGCAGCGAGGACGGCGGTGGTGAGCTTCATGCTTTAACGGTCCTTTCACGCAAAGTGATCTGGGGCGAGGGCGGGTCTGTGGAAGCCTGCGGGGCTCGCTGCGTCATGCGACCCCCGCTAGCACGACGGCCGGTGAGCCGCCGTCAATGCGATCCAGGGCGTACCGGCGGCGCACAGTGTCCAAAGCGACGGCGATCGGCGGCAGTCCGACGGCGGCCCTTCGCTGGTCCAGCAACTGCGGCGCACGCAGTGGGCACAGCTCCACCCCTGCTGCGCTGAGGACGAGTTGCGTCCCGAACTCTTGGGGTCGCCCGCTGTTGACCAGGGCGCGGTCGTGAAGGTGGGCCCAGTGCTGGATGCGCGCATCGCCGTCCTGGACCGCACGTTTCAAAAGGGTGGTGGCCGCCCGCTGGAAGTCGGGTTCGTCGTCGGCGTGCAGAGCGATGCTCCAGGCGGCACGTGCTGCGTCGGGGCCCACGAGACGGTGGCCGGGCCAGTCATGTTCGGCCAGGATGCGGCGCAGCACTTTGGTGTCGGCGTGCTCAGCGTGACGGTCCTGGCCGAGGTGGACGGCGTCGAGCTGGTTGCGTACGCGTCTTGCCCGGCGTGCTGCCGACTGTGCGGCGCGGGCGATGAGTTCGCGGGCGAGGTCCGGCCGCAGCGGTTCCGCGGTCCTCACGCGATACTCCGCTGGTCGGCGGCGGACTGCGGCTCGTGGACCTGGCAGCCGATGAGCGCGCTCAGCCCAGGCCGAAGCTCGGCGGTGAGTTCGAGGCGCGCGACTCGCTCATGGTGCTGTCCGGTGCCCGATCCACGGACGTCCCAGCCCATGTCGGTGAGCCGACGAAGGAATGTGGCGATCGGATCGACGTCGAGAGGATGACGGGCCATGGCCTCGGCCCGCACAAGCGGTACCTCGAGCCGGGCGGCGAAGTCGGAGGCCCACAGAGTGATCAGCCGGACGGTGTCATCGGAGTGACCGGGCAGGGTGTGGACGCAGTCCAGGAAGAGGCACGGGCCTTCGCCCCATCCGAGGTCGGGCCCGCGTTGCGGGATCAT
Organism: Streptomyces sp. NPDC017676; assembly: GCF_044329325.1. Classification (NCBI taxonomy): domain Bacteria; kingdom Bacillati; phylum Actinomycetota; class Actinomycetes; order Kitasatosporales; family Streptomycetaceae; genus Streptomyces; species Streptomyces sp. NPDC017676. Next base: position 35,125 of record NZ_JBIRJA010000010.1, read on the forward strand.
ACAGGCCAGCAGCAGCCCGTCCTCGAACAGTCCAGCCGGCTTCACCTGCGGGGCGCGGAACAGGGCCGGGATATCGGACCGGGCGGGTGTAGGCACGCCGCGCATGGCGAGCCAGCGCTGACGGTCCTGGACGAGGGCCGCGGCCTCGTCCCGTTCGGCGTCGGTGCGCAACGACCGCATCTCGTACACGGCCGGTAACCCTGTCGCGCACTGGCTTCGAGGCGCGGGGGAGGACTCGATGGCCGCAGAAGCGGGTGAGGCATTCACTTGCTCGCTCCGCTGTCCATCGTGGTGGCCCGCCTGGCGCCCAGCAGGCCCCACGCGTGGGCCCAGACGACAAGTTGGGTGGTGTTGGCCGCCCCGGTCTTGTCGAGCAGTTCGTCATGTGCGGCTCGCACGTCGGCGGGCGCGATCTTGGCTATGGCAGCAATGTCGCTGGGATTGCTGTGCTCAGCGACCGCCCGCAGCAACAGTTGCTGCTCTGGTCTGAGTTCCGGCTTTGGCCTGTCCGTTGCGGGCGGAGCGACCTGCCGGGCGCTGCACAGGAAGTGCACGATCACCGGGGGCTTGCAGCGGGGCGGGCAGTGGAGGCTCTCCCGGATGTCGCGTACGTACTGGCGGACGGTCACGGCCGACAGCCCGGTCCTCGCGGCGATCTCTTGAGGGCCGAGGCCGTCCACGAGGTGCTGGGCGACGCGCTGCTGGGTCGGGGTCAGGGGGGTGATCGGTGCGCTGGTCGTCATGCGCGGGGTCACGGGTGTCTCTTTCGCGGCTGGGTTGAGGGATATCGGGTGGGGTGTCGCCGGACCCCGCGGGGGACGGGGGCCGGCGACACGGGCCCGTGCGCGGCGGTCTGGATTCACGGGGCGCCGCACACGGGGGCTCATGCGGCTGTCGGGTCGGGGCGGGCCCACGCCGCTTCGGCGGCGAGACGTTCTGACCACTGGATGTGGGCCTCGTCGAAGGCGGCGTCGGCGAGGCGTATGCGCTGGACTTCGCCGGTTCCGGCCGGTGGGTAGGTGAACTGGATGTCACGCCACAGGCGCTGGAGGATGTAGTCGCCGTTGAGGGCGTGGGCGCCGTGCAGCTCCATGGCGTCCTGGGTTGACTGCATCGCCCACTGGTGGCCGAGATACTTGGCATTGATCAGGTCGGTGTCGCAGGGCAGGCCCTGGTCGAGGAGGTGCACGGACTGATAGGCCAGGATTCGCCCGGCGCGCAGGCGGGCCTCCATGTCACCGATGCGGTCCCGCAGAACCGGCAGATCGGAGAGGGCGCCCCGGTAGCGGGAGCGCGCCTTCAGGTATGCGGTCGAGGTGGCCACGACTGCCTCGTGTATTCCCAGGCTGACTGCGGCCAGGTTGGGACGGCCGTACAGGATGCTGCTGCTCTGCGCTACGCCCAGCCCCTGGCCGATCTCTCCGACCACGTTTTCCTCGGGGACGCGGACGTGATCGAGGTCGAGGCGGCCGGCGGAGAAGCCGTGCAGCCCGAGGCCGGGACGGTGGTCGGCGACTGAGAGCCCTCGGCGCTTGGATTCGACCATGAACGCGGTCAGCGCCTGGGAGGTGCTCACGCCTGCCTTGGCGGTCCGGGCGACCACGAGGTGGGCTCCCGCGAGGTGGCTATTCCCGATGTGGATCTTGCTGCCGGTGATCACCCATTGGTTGCCGACGTGCTCGGCGATGGTTTCGATGCCGCCGATGTGTCCGCCGGCTCGCGGTTCGGTCACGGCGATCGACAAGAGCAGTGAACCGTCCGCTACGCGGGGCAGCCAGTGGCCCTTCTGGTCGTAGGTGGCGAAGTGCAGCAGGGCGCCGACGGGGATCAGCGTGGCCTGGAGGATGGCCGCCGCAGCCGCCGAGACGCGGGCAATGCGGTGGACGAGGATGGTCTTGGCCACGTGTCCGGCGCCCAGCCCGCCGAAGGAGGACGGGACGGTGACGGCGAACCAGCGTCGTGCGGCCATCAGGTCGGCGACCTTGCGCTCCACCCTGCCGGGGGCGGCCTCCATGCGTGCGGCGCGCGGCGCGATGTGCTCGGCCGCGAAGGCGTCCGCCTCGTCCCACAGCAGTTCGTGGCGGGCGGTGAGATAGGGGCGCAGCGCCGGCGGCGGCGTGGTGGGTGTGGCGGGCATGGTCGTCTCCCTCTCCCTGGAAGAAGGTCGCACGGTGGAGCCGCCGGGGATCGCCTGCGGCTCCCGGGTGGGGGGTCGTGCAACGGACTAGCGGACGGGCGCGCGGGCGATGTGGTCCATCACCTGGACGCCGGCGTTGATGACGATGTCTCTCAGCCGTCGGGCCTCGCTCAGGGGCCGCTTCTCGGGGTCGATGACGCACACCGTGCCCAGCACGGTGCCGCTGTCGTGGATGAGCGGGGCACCGAAGTAGGAGCGGATCCCGACCGCGTCGACCACGGGGTTGCCGCTGAAGCGCGGGCTGGCGTGCACGTCGTGCAGCGGAAGCGCCTTCTTGCGGGCTATGACCTCCGGGCACCAGCCGTGGTCGCGGCTCATGGTGCGGCCGACGATGACGTACCCGCTGTCCGCGGGCGGCTGGTGCAGCCCGACGAAGGTCTGCTCCTCCAGGAAGAGGTTGACGAAGCCGTACAGGAACCCGGCTCGTGTGGCCATGTCGCGGGCCAGTTCGTCGAAGTCCTCGTTGGCAGCGGTGGGCACGCCTAGGCGATCCAGCAGCTCGTACCGCTGCGCCAGCTCGGTCGCCTGCTGGGCCTGCGGGACGGGGACGGCGGCGCCGGCGGGGAGGGATGGCCCATGGGTGACGTCCCGCATGGTGCGTCGCGGCAGCGACTGCGTGAGGGGGGCGATCTGCCGCGCGCGGTAGGGATCGTTGGGCTGATACGACATCAGGCGTCCTGAAAGGTGGTAGTGGATGCGGGGCGATCGGGGCTTGCCGATGCGCTCTTCAAGGCGTGGCCAACGAGGGTCAGCAGGACGCCAGCGACGTGGTTCGGATCGCGAGCGTCGCAGCTGACCACCGGCACAGAGGCGGGCAGTTCGAGGGCGGCGCGGACCTCTTCGGGGTGGTAGCGATGTGCTCCGTCGAACTGGTTCACCGCGACGACGAAGGGCAGGCCGATGTCCTCGAAGAAACCGACGGGGGTGAAGCTGCTTTCCAGGCGGCGGGTGTCGACCAGGACGACCGCGCCGACGGCTCCGCGACAAAGGTCGTACCAGAGGTCGACGAACCGGTCCTGGCCGGGCGTGCCGAACAGGAACAATTCCAGGGGCACGGGCGCGTCGGGCAGGTTGAGGCGACCGAAGTCGAAGGCGACCGTGGTGGTCTGCTTGGCCTCGACGCCCGCCAGGCTGTCCACGTCCGCGCTCGCCTCGGTCAGATACTCCTCCGTGCTCAGCGGCGTGATCTCACTGACGGCACCCACGGCGGTGGTCTTGCCCGCGCCGAAACCACCGGCGATCACGACCTTCAGCATGGTCGGTGCACCGGTACGCGGGCGCGACGACGGCCGCAGCACCGCGGCCGGGTCACCCGGCCTGGGGGTAGGCGATGGCATCGGGCCACTTCCTCTTCAGGCCCGCAGACAGGGCCGCCAGCAGTTGTGCAGAGGGACGTGCATGCGCGTCGGACGCGGCATAGGCGGTGACGGGGACTACCAGGGCGTCGGCGTCCAGGAGGTCGGAGATGAGGATCTTGACGGCGGTTACGGGACGGCCGAGTCGGCCCGCCAGCTCGGTCACCGAACGCCGGTGCTCCCGGCACAGGGCGAGGATCTCTGCGCATTCCTCGGCTTGGCCCGGGCCGGGCCGCCCGGGTCCGGCATCCAGCACCGTGTCCAGGCCGAGCAGATGCCGTGGCCGGGTGCGACCGCGCGTCAGGGTGTAGGTCCGTACGAACGTCGAATCCTCGGCCGCGCTGCCGTGTGCGGTCACCGGACCTCATCACCCGTGCCGACGCGGACGGGGATCTGCATGTAGGGGGCGAACTTCTGCACCAGGCGCCCCATCTCGAACCCGACGGTGCCGGCATCGGCGTCCATGGTCGCGATCACCGCGAGGACCGTGTCCACCACGCCCCGTTCGTTGCCGGGATGGCCCTCGAAGGCCGCGCTGCGACCGGAGCTCTGGACGAAGATCAGACAGTCGTCTCGCTCGATGACGACCTGCCTCGCCGGCCTCTTCTTGTGGGTGGGACCGGTGATGTTCGCCGCGAGTGAGGCCACTCCGCTGATGGCGGCCGACAGTTCGTCCGCCCAGTCCTTGTCGACGTCGCTGTCCAGCAGCCGTAGTCCGTCCCGCGAGAGCAGGACGGCGTGCGTGACGCCCGTCGTGTCGGAGGCGAACTGCCGCAGCAGCCACGCCATGTTGTCCCGCTGTCCGCTTGCCGTTGTCTCGGTTGCGGGTGCGTCGCCGGTCACGTTGTTCATCGCGGGGTGGGTGCTCACAGGGATCGCTCCAGAAGGGGGGAAGGGCCAGCGGATGTAACGGCCAGCGGGAACGTGGAGGGACGAGGTTCAGGGACTGGGGTGCTCTGTCGAAGCGGTGGGAGAACCGGCTTGCCCGCCGGCCTGGACGCCGGTGCGGAAGGCGGCTGCGAGCCCTGGCGTCGCCGCGGTCACGGGGGCTTGCTCCCGCTCGTGCGGCGGATGGAACGTGCCGGCCTGGCGTCTACGCGTGGGAAGGGCGGGCGCATCAGCAGAGTGACCTGCCTGTGCGGCTTCCGGCGCTCCTGCGGTACCGGGGCCTGGCCTCGGGGTGGCTGGAGTCGCGGCAACCTGCTGCGGTTGCGGTGCCAAGGGGCGGGTGTCCTGGGGCAGCGCGCTCGCATCGTCGATGGAGGGAATCGCTACCAGGAGCCGTGCCGGGATGACCACCAGGGCGGTGGTGCCTCCCGTCACGTTCTCCTGCAGGAGAACGGACAGCCCGTGCGACTGGGCGATCTTCGCGGCGACCAGCAAGCCGAGCTGCCCCGCTCGCACCTGGCCGCTGACGTCGACCTCGTCGGGGGCCTGGAGCAGGTGGTTCATCTGTGCTCGCGTCTGCGGATGCATGGGGATGGCCCGGTCCTCGACCTCGACCGCCAGCCCGTTCGCCACCCGCTGCGCACGCACCATCACCTTCGTAGCCGGATCGGAACACTCACAGGCGTTCTCGATCAGCTCAGCCAGCAGGTGCGTCAGGTCCGGACCCACATGGCCGGGAAGGCCCAGCTCCGCGCCCACGGATCCGGCCGCAACCGCCACCCGCGGATACTGCACGACCTCGGAGACGGCGCCGCGCAGCACGCTCTTGACGGGAACGGGCCGACGCACGCTGCGCAGGGACTGCCCGCCCAGCACCGCCGTGCTCTCGACCTGGCGACGCATCCGTGTCACGAGGTGATCGATCTCGAAGATCTTGGCGAGTAACTCCGGGTCGTCGGTCAGCATCTCCAGCTGGCTCAGTGCCTCAAGCGCCTTGCCGACCAGCGCGTGCTCGCGCATGGCCAGGCGACGCAGCACTTCCAGGAGGACGACGGACTGGGACTCGTCGTGCACCCGTATCAGCGACGCGATGGCCTGCACCTGGAGGGCACTCAACGCCTTATTGATCTCAGCGTTCGGACTGGCCAATGGTGGCACCTGCAGGTCCGGCAGCGGCGGCCGTCCCCCGCGGCACAGCTCGTCTGCCGACCACTGCACCGACTTCTCGACGGCCGCCGCTGCCCCCGCCGTCGCTGCGAGTGCCGTGGCCTGGCCCTCCTCCGCGGCCATCTGTACTGCCCCTGCAGCCTTTTGTGCTCCGTGAGCCGCAACCGTGGCGACTGCAGTCAGTCCGCAGACCAGGCTGGCCAGGAGCCAGCCGGGGCTCACCGCGGACACCGACCAGAGGGAGAAGACGGCACCCAGCAGCGCAGCAAGCAGCACCAGGGGCAGCGCAACGGCGCGGCGGACACGGTGCAGCGTGAACGCGTCGATCGAAGGCCGCCGTCTGTGGTGGCCGGTAGCGGCCGGCCGTGCCGGCAAGGCGCTGTCAGGCATGGGAATCCTCGTAAGGGGGTGGGGGTTAAGCGTGCTGCGGCGTCATGTCTGCGCAGGTCTGACGTGTGCTACGAGAGGTCGAGTGGGGCGCCGGAACCGCGACAACGCCGCGGTGGTGGGGGAACTGCAACCCCAGGACCTGAAGGAGCCGGGCGCTCTGGATCAGGCCCATGTGGCTGAACGCCTGCGGGAAGTTGCCGAGCTGGCGCTGCCGGACGGGGTCGTACTCCTCGGCCAGGAGCCCGAGATCGTTGCGCAGCGCCAGGAGGCGTTCGAACAGGGCGTGGGCCTCGTCGAGGCGACCGGTCAGGGCCAGGGCGTCCACGAGCCAGAAGGAGCACAGGACGAATGCGCCCTCGTCTCCGGTCAGGCCGTCCATCCCGGTTTGGTCACCGATGGTCGGGTAACGGCGTACGAGCCCGTCCGGGGTGCAAAGTTCACGACGTACTGCGTCCACGGTGCCGATGACGCGCGGGTCGTTGGGCGGCAGGAAGCCAACGCGGGCGATCAGCAGCGTGGCGGCATCAAGTTCCTGGGAGCCGTAGGACTGGGTGAAGGTGTTGCGCACCGGGTCGAAGCCCTTGTCGCAGACCTCGTGGTGGATGGTTGCCCGCAGCTCGACCAGGGGAGCCAGGTCTATGTCGAGCGCGCCGGCTTCGGCCAGGCGGATGGTGCGGTCGATCGCTACCCAGGCCATCACCTTGGAGTGGACGAAGTGCCGACGTGCCCCGCGGATCTCCCAGATTCCCTCGTCGGGCTCCTGCCAGCGCTGTGCCAGGTGCTCGACGAGCCGCCGGTGCAGCACGGCGGTGTCGGCGCAATGGGCCACACCGCTCTCGTGCGCGCGGTAAAGAGTCTCGATCACCTCGCCGTACACGTCGAGCTGCAGCTGGTCCGCTGCCCCATTGCCGACCCGCACCGGCGTTGAGCCCTCGTACCCGGGCAGCCAGGGCAGCTCCCGTTCCTCCAGGTCACGCTCCCCGGTGATCCCGTACATGATCTGCAGGTTCTCCGGATCACCGGCCACGGCACGCAGCAGCCATCGCCGCCATGCCTGCGCCTCCTGCGCGTACCCGGTGCCCAGGAGGGCGGCGAGGGTCATGGCGGCGTCGCGCAGCCAGGTCAAGCGGTAGTCCCAGTTACGTTTGCCGCCGATTTCCTCGGGCAGCGACGTGGTCGGCGCCGCGACGATCCCACCACTCGGTCCATAGGTCATCGCCTTCAGCGCGATCAAGGAACGGACCACGGCCTCGCGGTAGGGCCCGTCGTAGGTGCACTCCTGCGTCCAGTCCTGCCAGAAGGTGAGCGTCGCGGCGAGCGCGGCGTCGGGATCGGGGATCTCCGGAGCGGGTGCGTGGGACGGGCACCAACTGAGGACGAACGCCACTCTCTGCCCAGCGCAGATGGCGAAGGCACTGACGATGACGCCGTCCTTCTCCGCCTGCGGGACGGAGGTGTCGAGCCATAGCGCGTCCACGCCGGCCTCTGCGATCATGCGCCCACCGGCCTCGTGGATCCACGGGCTGACGCTGCCGTATCCCGATCGCGGGCGCATGGCCGAGACCATCTCCACCTCGCCGTCCAAGCCCTCGACGATCCGGATCACCTGCGGTGTCCCGTCGCGCGGCGGCATGAAGTCCAGGACGCGGACCGAACCGGCTGAGGTGCGCCACACCGATTCCAGGACAAGCGAGTCGCCGCGGTACCGGCGCTCGGCGACCGCTCCGGAACTGGGGCGCCCAGTAGTCGAGGCAGGAGCGATCTGCCAGGTGCCATGCTCCTGCGTGCCGAGCAGGCCGGCGAAGACGGCCGGCGAGTCGAAACGGGGCAGACACAGCCAGTCGATCATGCCGTCGTCGCAGACGAGAGCACTGGTCTGCATGCCACCGATCAGGCCGTACTGCTCGATGCGCGGAAGGCGATTCATCGTGTGGGTCTCCGTAGGCCCGGGAATCCGGGGATTGCTTCGGGGCCGCCGTAGCAGCCGGGATGTCGGTAGGAGAGGCTCGTTGGCCACCGGAGCGAGGAAGCCTGTTCTGCCTCGGCGCCGAGTGCTCGTCCGCCGGAGGAGCGGCCGGTTGCTCGACACCTTGGAGAACCAGCCACGCCATGGGGCCGAGAATCAGCGCGATCAGAACTGCCCCGGTGATGGTCACGTTCGGGGCACCGAGGCGGCCACAACCAAGCACGCCAAGGCAAGAGCGAATACCGCTCCGCGCAGCACGTTGGCCCGCGCGTTCCACCAACACCGTCTCTTTCTCGGCCTGGCGGGGACAACGCCGTGCGCCCGTACGACAGCAATAAGTGCCTGGGTTGCCTCGGCCAGACGGACCAGGTGGACCCTGCTGGGCATGTAACCATCCGGGACGCCCGCCGAAGCGAGCTGCTGCGCGCAACGCAGCGCGCACGCTCCCGACGGGGCCACGACCGCAAGTTGGCTGATGTGACCGCGGAGGCGCCGCGCGAGTTCTTCCACGTCGCCAGCGCTCTCCGGCAGCGGCGACTCCTCGGCCAACACGAGCGCCACCGTCTCCGCTGCGGCCACTGCCCGATCGCGCTGCGGGCCCAGCTCGGCGCCAGTACCGTCCTGTCTGGTGGAGGCAACGCGCTGGCGGGCGTTGCGACGAGAAGTCATCGGACGACGCATGACACAATTCCTGTTCGCATCAGGCCAACTCGGTTTGGCCGCGGTCGGTGCGACGCCTAGTCCAGGGCGCATCCGAGTCCTCCCAGGTGGGCGCCGCAGAGGCGGTGCAGTGCCATGAGTTTGGAGGCGCGTCGGCCATGAGGGGCATCGCTGTAGCGATATCGCTGCAGCGATATCGATCTCCACCTAGCCTGGTATCACGGCCGGGGCGAGCTGGATCGCGACGAGGAGAGCCGAGGCGAACATGCCAGGGGGACCAGGGCGCACATGCGTGCGGTGCGGGCTGCCGATCAGCCGGTACAACCCGGATACACGTTGTTCCACCTGCGCCCGGACCGAAGCGACACCGACCATCCCGGACCGGGCTTGGCGCGACGAGGAAGTTCAACGGGCCCTGGCGGTCTGGGATTTCGGAACGGTCGTGCGCCTGGTCCGGCGCCGATCCGGGCTGTCGCAGAAGGCCGTACGGGAGCTGACCGGACTCACTCAGGGCTTTATTTCGGACCTGGAGCGCGGCCTCAAACAGGTCAACGGTCGCGAGACGATCATCGATCTCCTGACCGGACTCGGACTTCCCTCCGACCTCCGCCCGCTCCTCCTCGTCCCCTTCGCACAGGCCGAATCGCAGCGACTTGTCGACGCCATCGACCCGGCTTTGCCATGGACGGCGGCTCGTATGGTGACGTCACTGGAAGCAGCCGTCGGAGGAGCCATGAACGGATTGAACCGCCGCAGCGTGATCGCAGCCCTGGGCGGGGCCAGTCTCACGCAGTACATCCTGCAAGCAGCCGTCGCCCCTCCCGAGGCCGTCGCCGCCACCGCCCGGAATGGAATCAGCGTCTCCGACCAGCTCCTCACCAGCCTGCAGTCCACCACTGACGCCCTGCGCCAGGCCGACGCCAGCCACGGCAGCGGCAATCTCGCCCGAGCCGCAGCAGCGCACCTCAAAGTCCTGCTCCGACTCCTGAAAGAAGGGAACTACAACGAGGCGACCGGCCGACGCCTCGCGGCAGTGACTGCGGACACCGCAATCCAGACCGGCTGGTATCACTTCGACAGCGGCGCCCACACCGCTGCCCACAACCTCCTCCTTGGAGCCCTGCGCGCAGCCCACGCCAGTGGTGACAGCAGGTTGAGGGCCGGGGCGCTGTCCTTCCTCGCCATTCACGGGTACTCCGCCGGCGACCCCCGCGACGCGGTCACCGCCGCGCGCACCGCCCGCCAGGTCATCGCCGACCAAGACGCACCCGCCCTGCACGCCATGCTCCTTACACGCCAGGCCCGCGGGCACGCCCGCCTACGCGAAGACCGTCAGGCCCTCACCGCTCTGGAAGAGGCACAGGCCCTGTGTGCCCGCGGACGCGGAGAGGACGATCCGCACTGGCTGTACTGGATCAACCCGGGAGAAATCATGGGCCAGACAGGCAGCTGCCTGCTCGATCTCGGCCGTCCCGACCAAGCCGCCGAGGCGTTCGCTGACGCGCGCAACGCCTTCAGCACGGACGAGATCCGTACCCGCGCCCAGTTCCTCTCCCGCGCTGCCACCGCCCAGATGCGCGCCGGCGATGTCGACGCCGGATCTGCCATTGGACACGAAGTTCTGGCCCTTGTCGCCGGAGTCCGCTCCGCACGCTTGGACGACAACCTCGCCACGATGCTCACTGAAGCGCGCCGCTACTCCTCGGCTGAACCTGCCAGGGAACTCCTGGAACGCGGTCGGACCGTCATGGAGGAACGTGCCGCATGATCCTGGTTCTGTGGGACATCGACCGCACTCTCCTCTACACCGGTGACATCGACCGGCGCGTCTACAAGGAGACCTTCACCAGCGTCGTCGGTCGTCCCCCAACTGCCCTGCCCGCCCGCGGCACGGGGGTTACCATGCCCTTGGCCGTTCGGGAGCTTCTGCGCGTCAACCAGGTTCCCGAAGAGAGGGTGGAGGCGCTTGCGGCGCGCATCGTCGCCGAACTCCCCGAACGCCTCGCCGGACACCGGGAGCTGTTGGCCAAAGACGGGAGCATCATGCCCGGAGCCGTGGACGCGCTTGCCGCGGTCCAGCAGGCGGAGCACTTGATCCCGACCGTCGTTACCGGGAACTTGCGAGGCAGCGCGGAGACCAAGCTGGCCGCGCTGGGCCTCATCGACTACCTCGACACCACCATCGGTGGCTACGCGTCCGACGATCCCCACCGTCCGGCCCTTGTCCGCATCGCACAGGACCGGGCAGCCGCGAAGCACGGAGGCCGGTTCGACCGCGACAACACCGTGATCGTGGGTGACTCGCTGGAAGACGTACGCACCGGCCTGGAAGGTGGTGCCAAGGTCATCGCGGTCGCGTCAGGCACCACCACCGAACAGCAACTACACGCCGCAGGAGCAAACCACGTCGTGCCTGACCTCACCGTCACCACAACCCTCCTCGGCCTCATCGACCAGGTTCAGGCTCCCTAGTGGGGGCGGGCGCCGTCGCAGGTAGCCCCCAGGCGGCTCGGGATGACAGTACTTTCGCGACGCCGCCATAATTTTGATACCGCAGGTCAGGGGATCATCCGACTGCCTTGTAAGGCATCCGTAATGATCAGCGCTCGACGGTGACCCCCAGGCGGTCGGGCCACGAGTTGATCGGGATTCCCACGCTCTGGGAAGTGGTCAGCGAAGGACCGCCCATCGACGTAACCAAGAGGAAAGTCTTCTCTCTGTTGCCTCCTTTACCTGCCTGCGTTGCCTTGCTTAAAGCCGAGCGAAACAGCGCCGATGAAGTGCTTCCCGCGGCGGCGCATCACCGCCTGGCGTCCACCGAGAACCCGGCATTCGCCCACGGCAGACGAGAAAGACCTTGCAAAAGCTGGAACTCGTGGCTGGTATATGTCAACGTACAACACCGCGGAAGTAAGTGGTCGCGAAGTGACCTGCCGTCGACGATGTCAGGAGAAGCTCTCTGCTGGGGTGTCCTGAATTCCTTTCGGCTGCCAGCTCGTTTGCTCGCCCTCCAGGCCAGCTTGAGGTCGTCATCGCGCAGGTGACTGGCGAACCGATGTGTGGCTCCTGTCATGAGGTGAGCACCTGCTCGCCGGCCTTACTGGGGAAGTGGGTCGGTTACCCCCCTAACCCGGTCGGCGCTGTTGGTGGACGAGCGGCAACATAGACGACGATCGCCTGTTGGCCAAACCGGCGATCCTTTGGACCATGGGTTGTGTTCGATTCGGCTGCGCTCGGCGGTGGAGCCGGATTGATGCAGTAGGCGATGCCGCGAAGGGCACAGACAGCCAGCGGTTTTCCTGAGCTGCGCCCAAGCTTGCAACGTTATTCCTTGTGGTTTGGTAACGCCCCGCTGGATGACGCGTGTTGCTGTTGCTGCGAGTTGCACTACGTGACCCTGGGCGCCCTCAGCGAGCCACGAGGTATGCCGCGAGTTGCAGAGCGCCAGGTCGATCTTCCACGCATGGCGACAGATGGGGACGCGGTCCCTCGCTGTATCCGACTTCCCGATTGATCTCTGCGAGTACGGCGCGATGACTTCGCGAACTGCCCTGCAAGAAGACCCGGCAAGCAACGGAGGAGATTGAGATGCCCGAACCGATCAAGAAGCTGCCGCCAAACGCGAAGGGGCAGGTGCGCTACCGTTTCGTGGTGGACGTGGGCGTGGATCCCGAGACGGGGAAGCGGAAGCAGCTGCGGCGCACCTTCGGCACACTGAAGGAAGCGAAGGCGGAGTATGCCCGCATCACCAGCAAGCGGCACGAGGGAACATTCGTCCCGCCCAACAAGATCACCGTGAACGAATGGCTGGATCAGTGGCTCGCGATGAAGGCTGAAGACCTGGAGCCGACCACGATCTACAACTACCAGGTGACCCTGGATCGTATGCGCGGAAAGCTCGGCAACCTCCGGCTGCAAGAGCTTACGGAGGACCATGTGGTGGAGTGGATGCGGTGGGCACTTCAGGGGGGCCGTGTGCGTGGCGAGAAAGCCGGAATGGGTCTCGGGGTCACGTCGGTAGACATGAGCCTGGCCAGGCTGAAGGATGCCCTGAACCGCGCTGTCACGCGCGGCCTGGTGACCGTGAATGTAGCCAGCGAAGTACACATCCCGCTGAAGGCCCGGAAGGCGGAGCGGAAGACGAAGGCGGTCGTCCAGCCATGGAACGCCTCGGAGGTGGGTGCCTTCGTCGCTGCGATGAAGGGGGACCGGCTGTACGCGCCGCTGCTGCTGTCCCTGATGGGGCTCCGTCCGGCGGAGGTCTGCGGCCTGAGGTGGTCGGACATCGACCTGAACGCCGGCACGCTCAGCATCGTTAACACGCGGACCATGATGGGGAACCGCACCGTGGTGGAGAAGGACACGAAGAGCATAGCGGGCGAGCGCGTTTTGCCGCTCCCGAGCCTGGTAAGGGAGGCGCTGAAGACGTTCCGCGCCACGCAGGCAGTGGAACGCCTGGCGGCGGGTGAAGGCTACGAAGGCGCCGGCTACGTACTCGCGAATGAACTTGGCGCCGCGCTGAACGGGCGGCAGTTGCGGGTGCGAGCATACAAGATCATGGACGCAAACGGCCTTCGCAGAGTCCGTCTGTACGATGCTCGGGCGTCTTGCCTCACGTACCTCGCCAACAACGGGGTGCCGGATCACCTGCTCGCCATGTGGGCCGGGCACACGAACGTGAAGACGACGAAGAAGTGGTACGTGAAGCCGGACGTGGCGGACCTGCTTCCAGCCGCGGAGGCATGGGGAGGTCTCGCAGGGGGCGTGTGACAGATCGTGACAGATGAAGGTGTAGACCCGTGAGCGAAGCTAAGATCGAAACGCTGCAATACCGCTTTGACGGGCCAGAAGACGCCCCTGTCTTGATCTTGGGACCGTCCCTCGGTACCACATGGCACATGTGGGACCGCCAGGTACCGGAGCTGGCCAAGCAGTGGCGCGTCTTCCGGTTCGATCTGCCCGGTCACGGCGGCGCCCCCGCGCACCCGGCCGGATCGGTCGCCGAGCTGAGTGCCCGGCTGCTGGCGACGCTGGACGCGCTCGGCGTGCAGCGGTTCGGCTACGCGGGCTGCGCGCTGGGCGGGGCGATCGGCATCGAGCTGGCCCTGCGCCACCCCGCGCGGCTCGCCTCCCTGGCCCTGGTCGCGGCCTCGCCCCGGTTCGGCACCGCCGACGAGTTCCGCCAGCGCGGGGTGGTCGTGCGGACCAACGGGCTCGACCCGATCGCCCGGACCGCGCCCGACCGCTGGTTCACCGGCGGGTTCGCCGCCGCGCAGCCCGCGATCACCGAGTGGGCCGTGCAGATGGTCCGCACCACCGATCCCGGCTGCTACATCGCCGCCTGCGAGGCACTGGCCTCCTTCGACGTACGGCCCGAGCTGGGCCGGGTGGGGGTGCCGACGCTGGTGCTGGTCGGCTCCGACGACCAGGTCACCGGCCCGGCCGAGGCCCGCACCCTGGTCGCCGGCATCCCGGACGCCCGGCTCGCGGTCGTCCCCGGCGCCTCCCACCTGGTGCCGGTGGAGCAGCCCGCCGCCGTCACCGACCTGCTCGTCCACCACTTCTCCACCGCCTGGCAGCAGCCCTACGACACCGGCCAGACCGCCCTTCCGGGCATGCCGGCCGTCCCGGTCCCGGCCGCCGCGCCGCAGCCCGCGCCGGTCGCCGAGATCGCCCCGGCCGCCCTGCCGGAGCGGCCCGCCGGGCAGCCGGACCGGTACCAGACCGGACTGAAGGTCCGCCGCGAGGTGCTCGGCGACGCCCATGTGGACCGGGCGCTGGCACAGGCCGGCGAGTTCTCCGGGGACTTCCAGGAGTTCGTCACCCGCTACGCCTGGGGCGAGATCTGGGACCGGCCCGGCCTGGACCGCCGTACCCGCAGCTGCATCACGCTCACCGCGCTGGTCGCGGGCGGCCACCTGGAGGAGCTGGCCTTCCACACCCGGGCGGCCCTGCGCAACGGGCTCACCCCGGACGAGATCAAGGAAGTGCTGCTCCAGGCCGCCGTCTACTGCGGGGTGCCGGCCGCGAACAGCGCGTTCCGGGTGGCCCAGCAGGTGATCCGGGAGGAGACCACGCCCGCCGAGTAGCGCCGCGGGCGGCCGCAGACGGCAGGATGGGGAGACATGAAGCTCACGAAGAAGTCCCACGCCTGCGTCCGCCTGGAGAAAGAGGGGCAGACCCTCGTCATCGACCCGGGCGGGTTCTCCGAGGAGGACGCCGCCCTCGGCGCGGACGCGATCCTGGTCACGCACGAGCACCCGGACCACTTCGACGAGTTCCGGCTGCGGGCCGCCATGGAGAACAACCCGGCCGCCCACATCTGGACGCTGAAGTCGGTCGCCGACCAGGTCGAGGCGGCCTTCCCGGGCCGGGTGCACACCGTCGGGCACGGCGACACCTTCACCGCCGCCGGTTTCGACGTCCAGGTCCATGGCGAGCTGCACGCGGTGATCCACCCGGACATCCCGCGCATCACCAACGTCGGCTACCTGATCGACGGCGGGAAGGTGTTCCACCCCGGCGACGCCTTCACCGTGCCCGGCCAGGCGGTCGAGACGCTGCTGGTGCCGGTGATGGCCCCCTGGAACAAGATCTCCGAGGTGATCGACTACGTCCGCGAGGTGGGCCCGCGGCGCGCGTACGACGTCCACGACGCCCTGATCACCGACCTCGCCCTGCCGATCTACGAGGGTCACCTCGGCCGCCTGGGCGGCACGGAGCACCAGCGGCTCCACCCCGGGGCGTGGACCGAGGTCTGAGCACGCGGACCGGCGTTGTCGGACCCGCCAGGTAGGTTGTGAGGCATGCGCATCGCTACCTGGAACGTGAACTCGATCACCGCCCGCCTTCCCCGGCTGCTGGCCTGGCTGGAGAGCAGCGGCACCGACGTGCTCTGCCTCCAGGAGGCCAAGGTCGCCGAGGAGCAGTTCCCGTTCGACCAGCTCCGCGAGCTGGGCTACGAGGCCGCGGTCCACGCGACCGGCCGGTGGAACGGCGTGGCGGTGCTCTCCCGCGTCGGCATCGAGGACGTGGTCAAGGGCCTGCCCGGCGACCCGGGCTTCGACGGCGTGACCGAGCCGCGCGCCCTCTCGGCGACCTGCGGCCCGGTCCGCGTCTGGTCGGTGTACGTGCCGAACGGCCGCGAGGTCGGCCACCCGCACTACGCGTACAAGCTCCAGTGGTTCGAGGCGCTGAAGGCCGCCGTGTACGGCGACGCGCAGGGCAGCCGCCCGTTCGCGGTGCTGGGCGACTACAACGTCGTGCCGACGGACGACGACGTCTACGACCCTGCCGCCTTCGAGGGCTCCACCCATGTCACCCCCGCCGAGCGCGCCGCGCTGGCCGCCCTGCGCGAGGCGGGCCTCGACGACGTCGTGCCGCGCCCGCTGAAGTACGACCACCCGTTCACCTACTGGGACTACCGCCAGCTCTGCTTCCCGAAGAACCGGGGCATGCGCATCGACCTGGTGTACGGCAACCAGCCGTTCGCCAAGGCCGTCAAGGACGCGTACGTCGACCGCGAGGAGCGCAAGGGCAAGGGCGCCTCCGACCACGCGCCGGTGGTGGTCGACCTGGACGTGTGATGCCACGCTGGGTCCATGAACCTTCCGTTCCTGGGCCCCCGGCACGCGAAGAAGGCGGAAGCGGCGCTCCGCGTCGACCCCGAGGCGGTCGCCGCGCTGCTCTCCGAGTGCGAGCTGCTGCGCTCGCAGGCGGACCGGGCGGGCGTCCGTCTCGACGACACCCCGGCCTCCCTGGAGGCCCTGGACCAGATGGTCCCGCGCTGGCGGGACGACCCGGAGGTCCTGCCCTGGCTGGGCCACGACGCCGGGCTGTACCTGGGCACGGTCGTCGTGCGCACCGTACCCGGCGCCGCCTGGCTGATCCGGCCCGACGGCGAGCCCGTCGTACGCCTCGCCTCCGGCCGTGCGGTGGAGGTGGTGCCGGCCGGTGAGGAATGGGCGGTGAGCGGTGTTCCCGAGCTGTCCCAGTGGTACGCGGAGATCGCCGAGACCTGACACCCGCTGCGCCGGCCGTCCGGGCTGCGGTCCTCGACGATCCGGCCGTCGGCCATGAAGACGACGCGGTCGCCGCCGGGGGCGAAGTTCTTCCCCCCCCGGCGGCGACCGCGCCGAGGACTTCCTCTCCAAGATCCTCACGCACTGACCGGGGGAGTGCCGGTCGTGCTCCGTCCCGCCCGTGTGCCCCGCGCCCTGTGCGTCCTGCTGGCCGTGCCGGCCGCCGCCTGCGGCAAGGAGGGCAGCCCGCCCGGCAAGGGTCCGGCGCCCGGGAAGCTCCCGCACTAACAGGTGGCCCGGGACTTCCGCCTGCCCGCCTCTCCGACTGGACCCGGGCGGAGAAGCGCGGCCACGTCGTCGTCGGCGCCAGGGAGGACCAGCCCTACCTCGCCGAGGAGGACAACCTGCTCACCTACCAGGTCGACGCCGTCACCACCGACGACGCCATCCTGATCGGCCACGCGGCCAAGGCCCCCCGCGAACTCAAGGTCGCCGGCAGGCCGTTCTCCGAGGAGCCGTACGGCATCGGCGTCCCGCACGCCGACGACGCGCTGCGCCTCGCCCTCGACGACGCCCTGGCGGCCCGGGAGAGGAACGGCGACTGGAAGAAGGCGTACGACGCCACGCTCGGCCTGTCCGGCGTGCCCCCACCCAGACCTCCCGCCATCGACCGCTACCCGGCGAGCTGACCGAACGGCATGAACGTACTGACCGACAACTTCTCCACCTACGGCGACGGTTTCCTCGGCAGTCTTCGCGGTCCTGCTCGGCCTGCACCGCTTCGGACTGGCGCTGCCCGTCCAGGTGTTCGCCGTCCTCGCCCTCGGCTGTTCCACCTCGGTGTTCATCTGCGAGGCGCTGCGCTCTGGCATCAACACCGTGCCCCACCTTCATCTTCGTGCCGCTGAAGGCGCAGCCGCTGCCCGCGCTGGTCGCCGGGCTCACCCTCTACAACGGCTCGGTGCTCGCCGAGGTCCTCCGCTCGGGCGTGAACGCCGTCGAACGCGGCCAGGGCGAGGCCGCGTTCGCGCTCGGCATGCGCAAGACCCAGGTCATGGCGCACGTCCTCGTCCCGCAGGCGGTGCGTGCCATGCTGCCCGCCGTCATCAGCCGGCTGGTGGTCGCCCTGAAGGACACCTCCCTGGGCTTTCTCATCGCCTACGAGGAGTTCCTTCACGCGGGGAAGCTCATCGGCTCCAACCTCGACTACGATTTGCCGTTCATCCCTGTGGTGATGGTGATCTCGCCGATCTGCATCGGGATGTGCATGCTGCTCTCCTGGTTCGCCGACCGGGTGTCCCGGCGGGAGCGGCGCAGCCCCAGGACCAAGGGGGTGGCGGTCGCCGCTCCCGGGCCGGGGGCGCTGCTGCCGGGTGGGGTGCCCCCCACGGCCCCGAAGGCATGAGGGGGGCGGCAGTTCAACGGGCCAGGCTCGTCCGGCGGCAGCCGGAGATCACTGCTCGCCGAGCGGGACGGACACGTACGACGGGTCGTCCGAGGGCGAGGAGAAGGTCAGCTGCGCGCCGGACGGGTTGTGCTCGGCGTAGAGCGGGTCGACCGTGTCGACCACCAGCGCGAGGCGGTGCCCGGCGGGAACGTCGTAGGCCGTGGAGAACAGGTCCAGGTCGACGGCGAACGGCTCGCCGGGCGTCCGCCCGTGCCAGGTGAAGGGCGCGTGCGTGACCAGCTTGCCGATGCCGAGCGGGCCCACGTCGTACAGGTAGGCGATGAGCGTGCCGCTCTCGCGGGTCGGGGTGAGCGTGGTGTGCAGGGTGGCCGTGCCGCGCACCCGCTGGGCGGCGCCGTACCGCTCCGACTGCCACACGGCCGCCCAGCGGCGCGGCAGCAGCGGCAGGGAGGCGGTGGGCGGCAGCTGGGCGACCTGGTCCAGGATGCTGGAGAGGAAGACGATCCCGCCGTCCGCGCCGGAGTCGACGTTCGCGTGGATCGTGGGCGAGCCGGTGAGTGCGAGCTCGCGCCGGGTCGCGGTGACCGACTTCCAGTCCGGGTAGCCCTCGTACTCCCCCGCGCCACGGGACTTCAGCCGGACGGGCTGCTCGCGGTCGATGCCGTTGTCGGCGCCCGCGAGGTAGTGGTCGAACCAGCGCCGGGTGTCCGTCCACACGTCGTTGGGCAGCCCGAACAGACCGGTGAGCTCGGGTGTCGCGTGGTCGCCGGGGCGCAGTTCGAGCCGCTTCGGGACGGTCAGCTTCTCGTAGAAGGAGGCGTACTGGTTCGCCGGGAACACCGTGTCGCCCCAGGCGTTGGCCAGCATCACCGCGGCGCCGTTCTTGTTGAGCTGGTCCACATAGGTCGTGGCGGAACGTTTCCGCCCCCAGTCGATCATCTCCTGTTCCTTCGACAGGTTCGACGAGTACAGGTTGTCGAAGATGGCGCGCAGTTCGGGGCTCTCTCGGCCGGTGAGGGTGGCCGCGCCGTCCAGCACGGCCGCCGCCTGGAGGTGCTGGGTGCGGCCCGAGTAGATGGAGTCGATCAGGTCGGCCCACCCGCTGAGCGCGGCCACGGCCTTGACCCGCTTGTCGTGGGCGGCGGTGAGCAGGCTGATCCCGGCGCCGTACGACACCCCGGCCATGCCGATGTGCTCCGGGTCGGCCGGGGTGTGGGCGAGGGCCCAGTCGATCACCTTGGAGGCGTCCGCTGTGTCGGGCGGACCGGCCACTTCTATCCGGCCGCCGGACTGCCAGAACCCGCGCACGTTGTAGGTGAGCACCACATAGCCGGAGTCGGCCAGCTTCTGGGCCTGGGCCAGGTACTCCACCTGGGGCAGGCCCCAGCTCGTGGGCAGCACGATGAGCGGATAGCGGCGCGAGCCGTCGGCGCCCCCGGGCGTGAGGACGTTGGCCTTCAGTACGGTGCCGCCGTCGCCGGTGATGTCGACGAACCGGATGCTCGGGGCGGCCTCGGCGGCCGGCGCCAGACCGACGGCGGAGCCGGCGAGCAGGGCCGCCGAGACGGCTCCGGCGGCGGAGGCGCGCAGCGCGGTGCGACCGTGTCCCATGGGTCACTCCTTCACTCGTGTCCGTGCAAAGTGACCCGACGGTAACCGCGCGCCCTTACCGCAAGTAACCCGTCGGTAAGTTACGTGCGGGTAAAGATTGTTGAAGCGTCACTCGGCGGTGGTGGGGGCGGCGGGCTCCGGCAGCGGTGTCCGCGCCGCGCGCGTCACGTCCGCGACCAGCTCGACCACATCCGGGCCGTACGCCTGGGAGTTGACCACCTTCAGCAGCAACACGAAGGAGCCGCCGTACTTGCGGGCCAGCCGCTCGTGGTGGCGGGCGAGATAGCGGGTCGCCGCCTGGTTGGTGATCGCCCGCTGACCGCAGAAGAGGAACACCGGACGGGTGTCCCGGCCCCCGTCCGCGGTGAGCCGGGCGAGCAGCACGTACTCGCTGCGGCCGCCGTCCATGCGGTACTCCTCGCCGCCGATCCGGAAGGCGCCGACGTCCGGGCCCGTCGCGGCCTCCGCGTTCATCCGCACCCCCGGCAGCAGGGAGGACAGGTGGGCCTCCATCCGGCGGTTGGAGGCGGGACCACCGAGGCAGAACTCCGTGCGCTCGCCGAACCCCTGCTGGGCGGCGTCGTGCGCCACCACCCGCGCGTGCGCGTTGCAGTCCTTGATGAGGGCGGACAGTTCCAGCAGGGCGAACACGTCGTGCCGCATCACCGACAGCTCCGGCCCGCCCGCGTTGCGGTTGACCACCAGCAGCGACTCGGCGTGGTCCGGCAGCCCGAAGAAGGCCTGCTTGCGGCGCAGCCGGCGCTTCCACAGGTACGTCCGGGCGACCCAGCCCAGCGCGGCCGAGACACCCGCGGCTATCACCCCGAGGACGATGTTGCGCACGTCGTCGTTCATGGCCGCGCATGGTAGCGGGCCCGGACGACGGCCACGGCGCGCAGGCGTACTGTCGGTAGTACCGGTCATCCGGTTACGCTGCGCGGACTTGTCCCGACGGGAGGTACGGATGGGTCGTCGTCCAGGCACGCGGAAACTGGCGGTTCTGGCGGTCTCGGCCGCCGTGGTGTCGGTGGGGGCGGCGGCGCCACCCGGTGCGACGGCGAACAGGACGCCGGCGAAGGTCCCCGTGGCCGTCGGCTACGGCGGCGCCGTCGCCAGCGTCGACGCCGACGCCTCCGCCGCCGGCATCGAAGTGCTCAAGCACGGCGGCAACGCGGTGGACGCGGCCGTCGCCACCGCCGCCGCGCTCGGCGTCACCGAGCCCTACTCGGCCGGCATCGGCGGAGGCGGCTACTTCGTCTACTACGACGCCAAGTCCCGCACGGTGCACACCGTCGACGGGCGCGAGACCGCGCCGCTGAGCGCCGACGCCGACCTGTTCACGGAGAACGGCAAACCGCTCGCCTTCGCCGACGCCGTCAGCAGCGGGCTGAGCGTCGGCACCCCGGGCACGCCCGCCACCTGGCAGAAGGCGCTGGACCAGTGGGGCAGCAAGCGGCTCGGCACGCTGCTGAAGCCCGCCGAGCGGCTGGCCCGCGACGGCTTCACCGTCGACGACACGTTCCGCGCGCAGACCGCGTCCAACGAGACCCGGTTCCGCTACTTCCCGGACACCGCCAAGCTGTTCCTGCCGAACGGCCGGCTGCCCGTCGTCGGCTCCACGTTCAAGAACCCCGAACTCGCCCGCACCTACGAGCAACTGGGCCGGCAGGGCATCGCCGCGGTCTACCGCGGCGACATCGGCGACGACATCGTCAAGACGGTCGAACACCCGCCCGTGGACCCCGCCTCCGGCTGGAACGCCCGCCCCGGCAAGCTGGCCGAGAAGGACTTCGCCGTCTACCGCGCCAAGCTCCAGGCGCCCACCAGGACGTCGTACCGCGGCCTGAACGTGTACTCCATCGCGCCCTCCTCCTCCGGCGGCACCACGGTCGGCGAGGCGCTCAACATCCTGGAGAACACCGACCTGTCCAAGGCGAGCGAGGTGCAGTACCTGCACCACTTCATCGAGGCCAGCCGGATCGCCTTCGCCGACCGCGGGCGCTGGGTCGGCGACCCGGCCTTCGAGAACGTGCCGACGAAGGAGCTGCTGTCCCAGCGGTACGCCGACTCCCGCGCCTGCCTGATCAAGGACGACGCGGTCCTCACCAGCCCGCTCCCGCCCGGCGACCCCCGGCACCCGGCGCCCTGCGGCCAGGGCGGTACGGCGGCCCCGACGACGTACGAGGGGGAGAACACCACCCACCTCACCGTGGCCGACAAGTGGGGCAACGTCGTCGCCTACACGCTCACCATCGAGCAGACCGGCGGCAGCGGCATCACCGTCCCGGGCCGGGGCTTCCTGCTCAACAACGAGCTGACCGACTTCTCCTTCGCCCCGGCCAACCCGGCCGTGCACGACCCGAACCTGCCCGGCCCGGGCAAGCGCCCGCGCTCCTCGATCTCCCCGACGATCGTCCTTGACCAGCACAACAGGCCGGTCGTGGCGCTCGGTTCACCCGGCGGCGCGACCATCGTCACCACCGTGCTGCAGACGCTCACCGGGTTCCTCGACCGGAAACTGCCCCTGGTCGACGCGATCGCCGCACCCCGCGCCAGCCAGCGCAACGCCGCCCGGACCGAGCTGGAACCCGGGCTGTACGACAGCGACCTGCGCAAGCAACTGGAGGCCATCGGGCACTCCTTCAGCCTCAACCCGGAGATCGGTGCGGCCACGGGCGTGCAGCGGCTGCCGGACGGCAAGTGGCTGGCCGCCGCCGAGAAGGTACGGCGCGGCGGCGGCTCGGCGATGGTGGTGGACCCGACGCGCTGAGGGCCGGTGCGGCGCGCTGGAGAGCGTCGCACGGGGGTTGGTGGGCGGATCGGGTCAGCGCACCGGACCCCGGCCGACAGCCCGCCCTGGCACAACACCAGCCGGCCGGGGCCCGCTCGCCGGGCAGCGGTGCGTCGGCGGCCGGGGCCGCGACGCGTCGGTGGCCCCGGCCGACAGCCGCGGAGTGGTCCCCGGCCGTCGGGTCAGAGTTCGGGCGCGGGCGGCCGGTCCGCTTCCGTGCGGAAGTCCAGCCGCCCGTCCCGCGCGTCCACCGTCACCCGGCTGCCCTCGGAGATCGTGCCGTCGAGCAGCAGCCGGGACAGCTGGTTGTCCACCTCCCGCTGGATCGTGCGGCGCAGCGGCCGGGCGCCGTACTCCGGCTGGTAGCCGCGCTCGGCGAGCCAGTCGACGGCCGCGCTCGTGAACTCGACCGAGACGCCCTGCCCGTCCAGCAGCCGCCGGGTGGTCTCCAGCAGCAGATCGGTGATCTGCCGCAGCTGCTCGCCCGTCAACTGCCGGAACACCACGATCTCGTCGATCCGGTTCAGGAACTCCGGCCGGAAGTGCTCGCGCAGCGGCCGCAGGATCTGCTCGCGCCGCGCCTCCTCGTCGGCCTCCGCGCCACCCGGCCCGAACCCGATCCCGGCACCGCGCCGGGTGATCGCCTCCGAGCCCAGGTTGCTGGTCATCACGATGACCGTGTTGGTGAAGTCCACGGTCCGGCCCTGCGAGTCGGTGAGCCGGCCGTCGTCGAGCACCTGGAGCAGGATGTTGAAGACGTCCGGGTGCGCTTTCTCCACCTCGTCGAGCAGCAGCAGCGAGTACGGGTGCCGGCGCACCACCTCGGTGAGCTGACCGGCCTCCTCGTGGCCGACGTACCCGGGCGGGGCGCCCACCAGCCGGGAGACGGTGTGCCGCTCCTGGTACTCGCTCATGTCCAGCCGGACCATCCGGTCCTCGCTGCCGAACAGCGCCTCCGCCAGCGCCCGCGCCAGCTCCGTCTTGCCGACACCGGTCGGGCCGAGGAAGAGGAAGCTGCCGATGGGCCGGTTCGGGCTGGACAGCCCCGCGCGGGAGCGCAGCACCGCCTCGGACACCACGGCGACCGCCTCCTCCTGGCCCACCACCCGCTGGTGCAGGTGTTGCTCCAGGCCGAGCAGCCGCTCCTTCTCCTCCTGGGTCAGCCGGCTGACCGGGATGCCGGTCTGCCGGGACACCACCTCGGCGATGGCCTCCGCCGTCACCTCCAGGTCCAGGCCCTCGTCGGCCCTGTCGCCGCCGGACACCTGGTCGATCCGCTGCTTCAGCTCACCGATGCGGTCGCGAAGCTGCTTCGCCTGCTCGTAGTCCTCGTCCGCGACCGCCTGGTCCTTGTCCCGGACCAGCTGCTC
Source organism: Streptomyces sp. NPDC017676 (assembly GCF_044329325.1). NCBI lineage: Bacteria > Bacillati > Actinomycetota > Actinomycetes > Kitasatosporales > Streptomycetaceae > Streptomyces > Streptomyces sp. NPDC017676. The sequence goes on from NZ_JBIRJA010000010.1 coordinate 58,949, forward strand.
GATCTCGCGCTCCATCGCGCGCACGTCCGTGCCCTTGGTCCGGGCACCGAGCCGGACCCGCGCGCCCGCCTGGTCGATCAGGTCGATCGCCTTGTCCGGCAGCCGCCGGTCGGTGAGGTACCGGTCCGACAGCTCCACGGCGGCGACCAGCGCCTCGTCGGAGTAGCGGACCTGGTGGTGGGCCTCGTACCGGTCCCGCAGCCCGCGCAGGATCTCGATCGTGTCCTCGGCCGTCGGCTCGGGCACCAGCACCGGCTGGAAGCGGCGGGCCAGCGCCGCGTCCTTCTCGATCCGGCGGAACTCCTCCAGCGTCGTCGCGCCCACGATGTGCAGCTCGCCGCGGGCCAGCGCCGGCTTGAGGATGTTCCCGGCGTCCAGCGTGCCGCCCTCGCCGCCGGAGCCCGCGCCCACCACGGTGTGCAGCTCGTCGATGAACACGATCAGCCGGTCGGAGTGGGCGCGGATCTCCTCCACGATGTTGTTGAGGCGCTCCTCGAAGTCGCCCCGGTAGCGGGTGCCGGCCACCACCCCGGTGAGGTCCAGGGCGACCACCCGGCGTCCCGCCAGCACGTCCGGGACCTCCCCGTCCGCGATCCGCTGGGCCAGGCCCTCCACGATCGCCGTCTTGCCGACGCCCGCGTCACCGATCAGCACCGGGTTGTTCTTGCCGCGCCGCGACAGCACCTCGATGGTCTGCTCGATCTCCGTCTCCCGGCCGATGACCGGGTCGATCCGGCCCTGCCGGGCCATGTCGGTCAGATCACGGCCGTACTTGTCCAGGGTCGGCGTGCCGGTGGGCCGCTGGCGCTGCCGCTCCGGGCGGGGCGGCGCGCTCTCCGGGGCCTCGGGCGGCAGGCCGCCCGCCGAGAACCGGGCCGCGTGCAGGATGTGCCCGGCCGCCGAGTCCGGATTCGCGGCCAGCGCGCTCAGCACGTGCTCCGGGCCGATGTACCCGGCGCCGCTGGCCCGCGCCATGTCGTGCGCGTCCAGCAGGGCGCGCTTGACGGCCGGGGTCAACGACAGCGAGGTCGGCGGCGGTGCCTCGCCCGGCGGGTGCTGCACGGGGCCCGCCCGGTCGTCGATCTCGTGCGCGAGCGAGTCCGGGTCCGCGCCCGCCCGGCTCAGCAGGCTCCGGGTGGGCTCCGACGACACGGCCGCGCGCAGCAGGTGCTGGGTGTCCAGATCCCGGCTGCCGTGCTCGGCCGCGTACTGGGCGGCTCCTCTGACCAGCTCCCGGGCCGGCTGGCTGAGCAGACGGCCGATGTCGATGTGGCGGGGCCCGGGGGCACCGGCACCGCCCGTGCCGCCGAAGAAGCGGGCCAGGAATTCACCGAAGGGGTCAGGAGGGTAGCCGTTGGTCATCGCGTGGGTTCCTTCGCTGACGACATGCGGAGCGGCCGGGTAACCCGGGGGCGGGTTGCTCATGCCCACGATGACACGATCCGTGGGGGTGGGCATGTTCGCCCAGTGGGGTGGGTGCCGGTCCGGCACGGCGGCCGCGCGAGCGTCGTGCCGGCCGGCACCCACGCGGCGGGGCCGCATGCCGTGCACGGCCCCGCGCCCCTCCGGTGACTTCCCGTGCCGTCACGCCGCGGGGGCCGTTCTCCGTGACCGCCGCCGCGTGCCCGACGGGGGCCGCGCGGGAGCCTCGTCCGTGCGGGGCGTCCAGCCGCCGGCCGCCGCGGGAGGCTGTGGCCGGGCGGCCCTCGCTCGGGGCCTCGGGGTCCTCGTGCGTACGGCGGCCCACCGTGAAGCTGATCGCCGAGTCGCCGGCCCGGAGCGGGTCGCGGTCGCGGAGCCGGTACCGGGTGGGATGCCATGGCCGTCCGGTACCAGCGGGGAGACGCCGGTGTGCGCTCCCGCTCCACCGTGCCAATTATTATACCGGTATTTGAATGGGGAGATGGTCTGCGGTGGTATTAGAATGGGCCGCATGGTGCGCACCCCCCTCACCCCCGAAGAGCGTGAACGCGGCGAGCGGCTCGGGCAGTTGCTGCGGGCGGCGCGCGGCGACCGGAGCATGGTCGACGTCGCCGCCGAGGCGGGTGTGTCGGCCGAGACGCTGCGCAAGATCGAGACGGGGCGGGCGCCGACACCGACGTTCTTCACCGTGGCCGCACTGGCGCGCGTCCTCGGCCTGTCCATGGACGACCTGGTCGCCCGGTGTGCCCTGGTGGCCGTCTGAGGGGCCCGTACGACGGGGTCGGACGCGCAACGGTCAAGATCCCGCAATGAGCGGTCCGCGTGCTGCCGGAAAACTCTCCGTAGCAAGCCCGCAACACGACTGGTGTTGCCTACCCGGACGAAAGTGCCGGCGGTCGGGCGGGAGCTGGACGATGGCTGTGGATCAAGTCTCCGGTCAGGTAGGGGAGTTCACGAGGTACCTGGACGCTCTGCTGGTGCGCCTCGATCCGCGCGGCGGCTGGAACGGGGTCTTCTGGCAGCGGGACCCCGAGGGCATGCGCGCCTGCCTGGACGGACGGGAAGTCCCGCCATGGGACGTGGTGGAGGCGCTGCTGGAGGACCTCGGCGCGCTGTACGGACCCGCCGCCGCGGGGGCCGAGCGGGAACGGGCCCGCGCGCTGCACGCCGCCGCGGTCACCGCGTACGACGCCCGGCCCGGCGCCCGGGACGCCCTGGCCGACCGGCTCGACGTCATGCTCCGCGAGCAGCGGTACGCCGCGGAACGCCATGCCGGACTGAGCCGCCGGCTGTCCACGCCGGTCCCCGGGGACCAGGCCGACGCCCTGCGACTCGACCTCGCCTGGGCCCACGACGACCACACCCGCGCCACGTCCCGCTGCGCGGAACTCCGCGCCCGCCTGGAGGTACTGGACCGGCGCACGGGCTCCGGGGGAGGGAACGCGGCCGGGGGCTTGCGGGCGGGTGGGGAGCCGGGTGCCGGGTGGGGCGTGGGTCGTCCTCACGTCGCCGCCCCTGAGGTCGGGACCCCTGACGTCGCCGCCTCTGACGTCGCCGCCTCTGACGTCGGCACCCCTGACGTCGCCGCCCCTCACGTCGCCGTCCGTCCTTCCCGCGCCGTTCCGCCCGCGGCTCCCCGCCCCCGGGCCGCAGGGGTCCCCGAGGAGGCCCGCCACGGCGTCGTACCGCCCGCTGCGGCCTCCCGGACGCCCGCTCCTCACGTGCCCCCTTCACCGGCCGCCGGCGCCGGTGCCGAAGACCGAGGTTCCTCCCTGCCGGGTGCCTCGGCGCTCGTCTCGCCCGGCGCCGGCCCCTCGCACACCCCCACCCCGGGCGGCCCCGTCCCTCCACCCCCCGAACCCCGCAAACGCCGCCGTGGCAGTGCCCGGTTCGCCGGGGTCGTCGAGGTCGAGGAGGCCGCGCCCGTCGTCGTACCGCAGGCTTCCGGGGGTGTCGGGGCGGACGGTGGGCCGCGGTCACCGCGGGGGGCCCGGTTCGCCGGGGCCGGGGAGGTGGTGCAGCCGTCGGTGCCGGACGGCGCGGTCGTGGACGAGGGGGCCCGGGAGGCCGTCGACGGGGTCGTCGGGCGGCTGGCGCGGTTGCGGGGCGAGGGGCGGAGCGGTGAGGCGCACGTGGTGCTGGTCGAGGCCGCGCGGTGGCCCGTGGGCCGGCTGCCGCTGCTCGCGGACGCCCTGCACCGGGCCGGGCTCGGCGCCGACTGGACCACGCTGCTGTGGGAGGCCGCCACGCTGCCCGCCGAGCGGCTGGTCGCCGCCGCCGACGCGCTCACCGCGGCCGGCCGGGACGGCGACGGCCGGCAACTGCTGCGGCAGGGCGTGGCCCGGCCGGCGGAGCAGATCGGCGCGGCCGTGCTGCGGCTGGAGGACGAGGGCGGACGGCGTGAGGCGCGGGCCCTGCTCGACGCCCACGTGCGCGTCCGCACCGCCGAGGAGGCCGCCCGGTGTGTCGCCGCCGACCCCGGGCGACTGGTGCCGCTGCTGCTGGAGGCCGCGCTCGGCGTCTCCGACGAACGGCACTGGGACCTCGTGCACGCGCTGCGTGTCGCCGGGCACAGCGCGTGACGGGTCCGGGTGGGTAGTGTCCTGGTGTGTCACGATCCGCGCCCTCGGGCCGGGCCGACGGCTCACCCGCAGGGGTGCGAATCGAGATCGACTCAGCGGGTTGACGGCGATGGTCTTGGCAAGGGCCGCGCGGAGGCTTACTTTCGACCCTCTACGGCCTGCTCTACGGGCGTAGAGGCTCTGACGTCGTGTCGAAGGAGCAGCTCATGACCAACGTCGTCCGCGCCGCTCTGGTCCAGGCCACCTGGACCGGCGACACCGAGTCCATGGTCGCGAAGCACGAGGAGCACGCCCGCGAGGCGGCCCGCCGGGGCGCGCGGGTCATCGGGTTCCAGGAAGTCTTCAACGCCCCCTACTTCTGCCAGGTCCAGGAGCCGGAGCACTACCGCTGGGCCGAGCCCGTGCCCGACGGCCCGACCGTGCGCCGGATGCGGGAGCTGGCGCGCGAGACCGGCATGGTGATCGTCGTCCCGGTCTTCGAGGTCGAGCAGTCCGGCTTCTACTACAACACCGCCGCCGTGATCGACGCCGACGGCACCTACCTCGGCAAGTACCGCAAGCACCACATCCCGCAGGTGAAGGGCTTCTGGGAGAAGTACTACTTCAAGCCCGGCAACCTGGGCTGGCCCGTCTTCGACACCGCCGTCGGCAAGGTCGGCGTCTACATCTGCTACGACCGCCACTTCCCGGAGGGCTGGCGGCAACTCGGGCTCAACGGTGCCCAGTTGGTCTACAACCCGTCCGCCACCCACCGGGGCCTGTCCGCCTACCTGTGGCAGCTGGAGCAGCCCGCCGCGGCCGTCGCCAACGAGTACTTCATCGCCGCCATCAACCGGGTCGGGCAGGAGGAGTACGGCGACAACGACTTCTACGGGACGTCGTACTTCGTCGATCCGCGCGGCCGGTTCGTGGGTGAGGTCGCGAGCGACAAGAGCGAGGAACTCCTCGTGCGCGACCTGGACTTCGACCTCATCGAGGAAGTACGGCGGCAGTGGGCCTTCTACCGCGACCGCCGTCCCGACGCCTACGAAGGGCTGGTGCAGCCGTGAACGACCTCTACTCCCGCCACCGCAGGGTGCTGCCCGACTGGCTCGCCCTCTACTACGACGACCCGATCGAGATCAGCCACGGCGAGGGGCGCCACGTCTGGGACACCGCCGGCCGGCGGTACCTGGACTTCTTCGGCGGCATCCTCACCACGCTGACCGCGCACGCGCTGCCCGAGGTGACCAAGGCGGTCAGCGAGCAGGCCGGCCGGATCATCCACTCCTCCACCCTCTACCTCAACCGGCCGATGGTGGAACTCGCCGAGCGGGTCGCCCAGGTGAGCGGCATCCCGGACGCCCGGGTGTTCTTCACGACCTCCGGCACCGAGGCCAACGACACCGCCCTGCTGCTCGCCACCACCTACCGGCGCAGCAACACCGTCCTCGCCATGCGGAACAGCTACCACGGCCGGTCCTTCAGCGCGATCGGCGTCACCGGCAACCGCGGCTGGTCCCCGACCTCCCTCTCCCCGCTCCAGACGCTGTACGTCCACGGCGGCGTACGGACCCGGGGGCCGTTCGCCCACCTCGACGACCGCGCCTTCATCGACGCCTGTGTCGACGACCTGAAGGACGTCCTCGGCCACACCCGGCCGCCGGCCGCGCTGATCGCCGAACCCGTCCAGGGCGTCGGCGGGTTCACCTCCCCGCCGGACAGCCTCTACGCCGCCTTCCGGGAGGTGCTGAAGGAGCACGGCGTCCTGTGGATCGCCGACGAGGTGCAGACCGGCTGGGGCCGCACCGGCGACCACTTCTGGGGCTGGCAGGCGCACGCCCGCAGCGGCCCGCCGGACATCGTCACCTTCGCCAAGGGGATCGGCAACGGCATGTCCATCGGCGGGGTCATCGCCCGCTCCGAGATCATGAACTGCCTGGACGCCAACAGCATCTCCACCTTCGGCGGCACCCAGATCACCATGGCCGCCGGCCTCGCCAACCTCACCTATCTGCTCGAACACGACCTCCAGGGCAACGCCCGGCGCGTCGGCGGCCTGCTCATCGAGCGGCTGCGCTCGGTCGGCGCGCAGCTGCCCGGCGTGCGGGAGGTGCGCGGACGCGGGCTGATGATCGGCGTCGAGCTGGTCCGGCCGGGCACGGACGAGGCCGACCCGCAGGCCGTCGCGGCGGTGCTGGAGGCGGCCCGGGAGGGCGGGCTGCTCCTCGGCAAGGGCGGTGGGCACAACACCAGCGCCCTGCGGATCAGTCCGCCGCTGTCGCTGACCGTCGCCGAGGCCGAGGAGGGCGCGGCGATCCTGGAACAGGCACTGAGGAGCACGTACTAGAGAACAGGTGTACCGCCATGAGCATCACCTCGGAGTCCCGGCACGTGCTGGAACCCGCCCTCTCCGTGCGCCAGGTGCTGACCCTGGAGCGCGTGCTCGCCGGGGAGCCCGAGGTGGTGGCCGGCGCCGCACAGCTCGACCGGCCGGTGCGCTGGGTGCACGTCGCCGAGGCCGCTGACGTCGGTGTCATGCTCAGCGGCGGGGAGATGGTCCTCACCACCGGTGTGCTGCTCGCCGGGGACGAGGCCCGGCAGGCCGAGTACGTCCGGTCCCTGCACCGGGCGGAGGCGGCGGCCGTCGTCCTCGGTCTCGGCCGGGCCTTCCCCGCGCCGCCCGAGGTGATGCGCCGGGCCGCCGAGCGGTGCGGGCTGCCCATGGTCGTACTGCACCGGCCGTTCCCCTTCGCCGAGCTCACGGAGGAGGTGCAGTCCCGGCTCGTGCGGCGGAAGTTCGCCGCGATCAGCCTGTCGGAGAGCGTACGCACCGCCCTCACCGGGCTGATCACGGCCGGCGCGCCGCTGCAACGGCTGCTCGACGAGGTCGCCCGGCACGGCGGCTGCCCGGTCGTCGTCACCAACCTCGCCCACCGCGTGCTCGGCACGGCGGGGGAGCGGTCCGCGGTGGACGACGTCCTGCGCGACTGGGAGCGGATCGCCCGGCAGGCCGGCGGCAGCGCCGGCGACGGCTGGATCCGCGCCGAGCTGGGCGGACGCGGGGAGCGGTGGGGCCGGCTGCTGCTCTGCGGCTACCGGGGCGACGCGGCCACCGGGCGGCTGCTCGCGGACCGGGCCGCCGAGGCCCTGGTGCTGCACCGGATGCTCGGCGGCTCCTCCGCGCACAGCTGGGAGGAGCAGTCCGCGCAGAGCCTGCTGACCGACCTCGTCTCCGGGGTCGTACCGGCCCGGCAGCTCCTGCCGCGGGCCCGGGCGGCCGGGCTGCCGGTCAACCGGCGGACCTTCGTCCCGCTCGTCGTCCAGGGCCGCACCCCCGACCAACTCGACCGCGTACTGCGCCTGCTGGGGCTGCCCGGCCTCGTGGCCGAGCTCGCCGCCGGCACCGCCACCGTGCTGCTCAGCCTCGCCCGCGACCAGGACGCCGAGGCCCTCACCCTCCACTTCGCGACCCGGCTGCGCGCGGCGTCCCCGGCCGTGGTCGCCGCCGCCGGTCCCCGCACCGCGTGGGACGACGTGCCCGCCGGGCTGCGCGAGGCCCGGCACGTCGCCGACGCCGTCGCCGGCTCCTCGGCCGCCCTCGACCTGCCGGCCGTCGTCCGCCTCAAGGACGTCCATCTGCGCGGGCTGATCCGCCTGCTGCGCGACGACCCACAGGTGCAGTCCTTCGCCGAGCGCGAGCTGGACGGGCTGCTGTGCGACGCCGAACCGGAACTGCTGAACGTCCTGCGGACCTATCTCGCGACGGGCCGCAACAAGTCCCGCACCGCCCAGCTCCACCACGTCTCCCGGCCGGCCCTCTACCGCCGCCTGGAGGCCATACAGACCCGCCTCGGCGTCGACCTGGACGACTTCGAACAGGCGGCCTCCGTGCACATCGCGCTCCTCGCGCATGACGCGCAACAGGGGTGAAACATGCGACGACCTGCGACAACGGCGGTGAAACATGGGCCCGCGCACACGTGACACGGTGGCACGCCGACCACCCGTGGACGTGACACGCTGCCCGTCGAACCGGCCGTCCGGGCTTCCTACGCTCACCGCACACCGAGCTACCGGAGGTCCCGATGAGCCGAGTGATCCGTGCCGCCCTCTTCCAGACCGCCTGGACCGGCGACAAGGAGTCCATGATCCAGGTGCACGAGCAGGCGGCCCGCGACGCCGCCGCGCAGGGCGCCCAAGTCCTCTGCTTCCAGGAGCTGTTCTACGGCCCCTACTTCTGCCAGGTCCAGGACAAGGCGTTCTACGAGTACGCCGAACGGATCCCCGAGGGCCCGACCGTACAGCGCTTCCAGGCCCTCGCCCGCGAGCTGGGCATCGTCCTGGTCCTGCCCATGTACGAGGAGGAACAGCCGGGCGTCCTGTACAACACGGCCGCCGTGATCGACGCGGACGGCTCCTACCTCGGCAAGTACCGCAAGACCCACATCCCGCAAGTCCAGGGCTTCTGGGAGAAGTTCTACTTCCGCCCCGGCAACAGCGGCTGGCCCGTCTTCGACACCGCCGCCGGCCGGATCGGCGTGTACATCTGCTACGACCGCCACTTCCCGGAGGGCTGGCGGGCGCTCGGCCTCGCCGGCGCCGAGATCGTCTTCAACCCGTCGGCCACCTCGCGCGGCCTGTCCCGCTACCTCTGGCAGCTGGAGCAGCCGGCGGCGGCCGTAGCCAACGAGTACTTCGTCGGCGCGATCAACCGGGTCGGCGTGGAGGACCTGGGCGACAACGACTTCTACGGCACCACCTACTTCGTGGACCCGGAGGCCCAGTTCGTCGGCGAGGTCGCGAGCGACAAGGAGACCGAACTCGTCGTCCGCGACCTGGACCTGGCCAAGCTCCGCGAGGTCCGCGACCGCTGGCAGTTCTACCGGGACCGGGCGCCGGGGGCGTACGACCCGCTGACGGCGCCGTGAGGCACGCCCGGGGCGCGGGGCCGTACATCCGGCATGCGGCTCCGCCGCGTGGGCGCGACCAGCCACAGACGACCCGCAGACGGCCACGAGAGAGAGGCACCCCATGACCACGCGCACCGTCATCCGCGGTGGCCTAGTCATCACCGCGTCCGACGAGATCCACGCCGACGTCCTCATCGAGGACTCCCGCATCGCCGCGCTCGCCACGCCCGGCTCACAGAACTGGAGCGCGGACCGCACGATCGACGCCACCGGGAAGTACGTCATCCCGGGCGGCGTCGACGCCCACACCCACATGGAGCTGCCGTTCGGCGGCACCTTCGCCTCCGACACCTTCGAGACCGGCACCCGGGCCGCCGCCTGGGGCGGTACGACGACGATCGTGGACTTCGCGGTGCAGAGCGTCGGCCACACCCTGCGCGAGGGCCTGGACACCTGGCACGCCAAGGCCGAGGGCAACTGCGCGATCGACTACGCCTTCCACATGATCGTCTCCGATGTGAACCCCGAGACGCTCAAGGAGATGGACCTGCTGGTCGAGGAGGGGGTCACCAGCTTCAAGCAGTTCATGGCCTACCCCGGGGTCTTCTACTCCGACGACGGGCAGATCCTGCGCGCCATGCAGCGCTCCGCCGACAACGGCGGGCTGATCATGATGCACGCCGAGAACGGCATCGCCATCGACGTGCTGGTCGAGCAGGCGCTCGCCCGGGGCGAGACCGATCCCCGCTACCACGGCGAGGTGCGCAAGGCCCTGCTGGAGGCGGAGGCCACCCACCGGGCCATCAAGCTCGCCCAGGTGGCCGGCGCGCCCCTGTACGTCGTGCACGTCTCCGCCATGGAGGCCGTGGCCGAACTGGCGCGGGCCCGCGACGAGGGGCTGAACGTCTTCGGCGAGACCTGCCCGCAGTACCTGTTCCTGTCCACCGACAACCTGGCCGAGCCGGACTTCGAGGGCGCCAAGTACGTGTGCAGCACGCCCCTCAGGCCGAAGGAGCACCAGGCCAGGCTGTGGCAGGGCCTGCGGACCAACGACCTCCAGGTCGTCTCCACCGACCACTGCCCCTTCTGCTTCACCGGCCAGAAGGAACTGGGCCGCGGTGACTTCTCCAAGATCCCCAACGGGCTGCCGGGCGTGGAGAACCGCATGGACCTGCTCCACCAGGCGGTCGTGGACGGGCACATCTCCCGCCGCCGCTGGATCGAGATCGCCTGCGCCGCCCCGGCCCGGATGTTCGGCCTGTACCCGAAGAAGGGAACCATCACCCCGGGCGCCGACGCGGACGTCGTCGTCTACGACCCGCACGCCGAACAGGTGATGTCCGCCGAGACCCACCACATGAACGTCGACTACTCGGCGTACGAGGGCAAGCGCGTCACCGGCCGCGTCGAGACGGTCCTGTCGCGCGGCGAACTCGTCATCGACCAGCGGGAGTACACCGGACGCGCCGGGCACGGCGTCTTCACCCCGCGCTCCACCTGTCAGTACCTCACCTAGGAGTGGCGCCCCATGGACTTCGGACTCGTCCTCCAGACCGACCCGCCCGCCTCCCGGGTGGTCAGCCTGATGAAACGGGCGGAACGCAACGGCTTCCGCTACGGCTGGACCTTCGACTCCGCCGTGCTCTGGCAGGAACCGTTCGTGATCTACAGCCAGATCCTGGCGAACACCCAGAAGCTCACGGTCGGCCCGATGGTCACCAACCCGGGCACTCGCACCTGGGAGGTCACCGCCTCCACGTTCGCCACCCTCAACGACATGTTCGGCAACCGCACCGTCTGCGGCATCGGCCGCGGCGACTCCGCGATGCGCGTCGCGGGCCGCAGACCCAACACGCTCGCCCGGATCAGCGAGGCCATGAAGGTGATCCGCGCCCTCGGCCGGGGCGAGGAGGCCGACCTCGGCGGCACCAAGATCCGCTTCCCGTGGATCAAGGAGGGCGCCGAACTCCCGGTCTGGATGGCCGCGTACGGACCGAAGGCACTGAAGATGACCGGCGAGGAGGCGGACGGCTTCATCCTCCAGCTCGCCGACCTGTACCTGACCGAGTACATGGTGAAGGCCGTCAAGGACGCGGCGGCCGAGGCCGGCCGTGACCCGTCCGAGGTGACGATCTGTGTCGCCGCCCCCGCCTACGTCACCGAGGACGACTCGCCCGAGGCCCTGGCGCACGCCCGCGACCAGTGCCGCTGGTTCGGCGGCATGGTCGGCAACCACGTCGCCGACCTGGTCGCCCGGTACGGCGAGCACTCCGCGCAGGTCCCCGCGGAACTCACCGACTACATCAGGGCCCGGCAGGGCTACGACTACGCCCACCACGGCCGCAGCGACAACCCGGACACCGCGTTCGTGCCCGACGAGATCGTGGACCGGTTCTGCGTCATCGGCCCGGTCGGGAAGCACATCGAGAAGCTGACCGCGCTGCGCGCCCTGGGTGTCGACCAGTTCGCGGTGTACGACATGCACGACGCGCAGGAAGCCACCATCGAGGCCTACGGCCGGCACGTCATCCCCGCCGTCAACTCCTGACCCCCGTCCACGCCCACCGAGTCCCCCCACGCCCCTCTTGGTCTCCCCTCCCCGCCGCCTGGGGGGAGGGGGCTGGTGCCCGCACGGCCATCCCGATCCGCCTCTCCCCGATTGGCCAGCCCATGACCGACACCGCTCCCACGGCCAGACCGATATCCGGCCAGGTCACCCTCCCCGACGGGCGCGTGGAACTCGCCCCCGGCACCCCGCCGCCCAGCGGCCCCTACGCCAACCAGGACCTGCTCCCGGTCCCCGTCGCCGGGCGCACGTGGACGACGTACAACTTCTCCGCCCTGTGGGTCGGCATGGCCCACAACACCGCCTCCTGGACCCTCGCCTCCGGCCTGATCGCGGTGGGCATGGACTGGAAGCAGGCGGTGTTCACCATCGCCCTCGCCAACCTGATCGTGCTGGTGCCGATGCTGCTCACCGGGCACGCGGGCCCCAAGTACGGCATCCCCTTCCCCGTCTTCGCCCGCGCGTCCTTCGGCGTGCGCGGCGCCAACCTGCCCGCCGTCGTAAGGGCACTGGTGGCGTGCGGCTGGTTCGGCATCCAGACCTGGATCGGCGGCGAGGCGATCTACTTCCTCGCCGGGAAGCTGATCGGCGACGGCTGGAAGAACGCCGGGCACATCGGCGGCCACGCCTGGACGATGTGGCTGTCCTTCGCGATCTTCTGGGCGATCCAGGTGGCCATCATCCACCGAGGCATGGAGACCATCCGCCGCTTCGAGAACTGGGCCGCGCCCTTCGTCCTGGTCGGCGCGTTCGTGATGCTGTGGTGGATGAGCAGCAAGGCCGGCGGCGTCGGGCCGCTCTTCGACCAGCCGTCCAGGCTCGGCTGGGGCGGCGACTTCTGGAAGCTGTTCTGGCCCTCCCTCATGGGCATGATCGGCTTCTGGTCGACGCTGTCGCTCAACATCCCCGACTTCACCCGCTACGGCAGGAGCCAGCGCTCGCAGACCTGGGGCCAGGCCCTCGGCCTGCCGACCACGATGACCCTGTTCGCGTTCCTGTCCGTGCTGGTCACCTCCGGCTCGCAGGCCGTGTACGGCGAACCCGTCTGGGACCCGGTGCAGTTGGCGGCGAAGACGGACAACGTGGCCGGTCTGCTGTACGCGCTCGTGACCGTCCTGGTGGCCACGCTGTCGGTGAACATCGCCGCCAACCTGGTCTCCCCGGCCTTCGACTTCTCCAACGTCGCGCCCCGGAAGGTGAGTTTCCGCACCGGCGCCCTGATCACCGCCGTCCTCGCCGTGCTGATCTTCCCCTGGAAGCTGTACTCCGACCCCCGGGGCTACATCTTCACCTGGCTCGGCCTGGTCGGCGGCCTGCTCGGCACGGTCGCCGGCATCCTCGTCGCCGACTACTGGCTGCTGCGCCGCACCCGCCTGGACCTCGGCGACCTCTACCGCCCGGGCGGCCGGTACTGGTACGCGGCCGGCTGGAACTGGCGGGCGGTCGTCGCCTTCCTGGCGGGCGGTGTCCTCGCGATCGGCGGCGCGAGCCTCAAGCCCCTGACCGACGGCCGCCCGATCCCCGCCCTGGCGCCCCTCGCGGACTACGGCTGGGCGGTGGGCCTCGGTACCTCCCTGGTGCTGTACCTGGCCCTCACCCTGGCCTCGGGGCGGCGCGCCGACGGCTGAGCGGACCGGCGCCGTCAGGGGACCGGCGCCATCAAGGGGGCGCGGCGCCCGGGCAGTCGTCGACCGCGGTCACGGCCTCGGCCCGGGCCAGCCGCACCGCGACCTCACCGGTGTCCGTCCTGACCAGCAGCACTCCGGCCTCCGTGCGCCCCGGCTTCCCGCACACCACCCCCGACGGGGTGCGCACCAGGATGCGGGGGCCGTCCTTCTCGGGGCCGTACCAGGTCAGCGCCACCGCCGTGACGAGCAGCGCCCCGCAGCAGATCGTCAGCGCCACCCCGCGGGTGAGGGCCCGTACCGTGCGGCGGGTCTCCATGTGATCGCCCAGGTGCAGCGCGGTGGCCGTGGCGGGCACCCCGGTGGGCAGCCGGACCCCGGTGGGCGCGCCGTGCGCCGCCCGGAGCAGCAGCAGCGCGCCCAGCGTGCCGCACACCAGGCACAGCAGCAGCGCGCCGCCCACCAGGGCGTCGTACGGGGAGGCCAGTTTCCCCACGTCGGTACGGCCCTTGACCAGGCCGAAGCCGAGCAGCCCGGCGAAGAGGGCCGCGAGCCCGTTGCGCCAGGCGAGCGCCGCCTCCCGGGCCCGGGACAGCTCACCGGCGAGCAACTCCCGGGCCTGCCGGGCCGCCTGGCGGTCGGCGGGGGTCCCGGGCGGGCCCGGCCGGACCCGCGGGTCAGGGGTCACCCCCGCTCCACGACGACGTTCCAGTAGGCGCCGCACCCCGTCTCCTCGGCCGGCCGGCCCGGATGCTCGGCCTCGCACGCGCAGAGCACCGGCACGTGCGCCGGGCGGGGCCCGCGGCGCGGCGAACGGAACACCCGGTCCGTGTGCGTGTAGGTGAACGCGCAGCCGCACCGGGGGCAGCGGCCGTACAGGACGACCACGCCGGCGTCCGCCGCCTCGACCCGCAGACCGGCCGTGTAACGGGCCGCGTAGTCCCCGTGGGTCGTCTCCACGTACGGCGCCGGTGTGCCCGGCCCCGGTCCGGAGTTCGCCACCGTGTTCCCCCCTCCGCCACCCGTGCGGCCGTCCTCGACCGGCAACCCCAGCATGCCCACTCCGTCCCTCCCGTGCCACGGCGGATCGGGCGGAAACCGGCCGGGAGCCGGGCGTTGTCCGGCAGGATGCCGGTCAGGAGCGCCGGACCCGGCTGCCGCGGCCCGGGAACGGGCACCATGGCGGCGGGAGGGGAGGACGCATGACTGAAGCCGGGGCCGCACCCGTGGCCGACCGCGCCACCGCCGCGCTGGCCCGCGCGGACGGATTCTCCGTACCGCTCGAACCGAAGGTGTACCAGGGGATACGAGGACCTGAGCTCGACGCGCTCACGGACGAACTCGCTTTGCTGCTCGAACACTTGGGGCGAGCGGAGACTGACGGGACGACGGCCGCGGCGGTGGCGGCACGGCTCGGCCGGTGCCACGCCGTACGGTTCGTCCTGTACGGCACCCCGGTCGACCGGGAGCGGGCGCTGCCCCTGCTGGAGCGGTCCCTCGGCTCGCCCCTGCTCGGGGAGGCGGACCGGGACGCCGCGTACCGGGACCTCGTGGCGCTGGTCGGGTCGCGGCTGGTGCGGCTCAGCCCCGAGGTCATGGCCGTGTCTCCCGGCGACTGGACCGTCGACCGGCTCATGTCCCTGGCCGCGGCCGGCACCCCGCTCGCCCAGGGCGGTTCGGGGGTGGTGGAGGACAGCGCGCTGCTCGTCCGGCTGCTGCTGGAACGCGAGCACCCGCGGATGGAGCCCCAGCTCCGCCAGAACCTCCGCACCTTCGGTGAGATGACCGACGCGCTGCTGTCCGGTGACACCGCCACGCTCGTCCGCGGGGGCCGGCGGATCCTCGACACCATGACGGAGCAGACGCTGCCGTCGTCACTGGGCACCATACTGTCGCTGATGCTCGGCCAGCTGGAGCGGGGGCCGTCCGACGAGACCGGCGAGGCACCGGCCGACGGCTCCTCCGGCTCGTCCGGCGAGGCCCGGCACCTCCTGAGCCAGTTGCTGGCCCTTGCCGAGGTCATGTCGCCCGGGACCATGGCTCCGCAGCACCTCTCCGGACTCCTCGCCGAACTGACCGGAGACCGGGCGGCCACCGCGACGGAGCACGGACCGGCACCCCTGCCGTCCCGGATGGTCGCCGCGCTCGTCCACGTCGCCCTCGCCACCCGCACCGGCGACATGGAGGGCTTCCGCACGGCGCTCCGGCTGATGCACGAGGCCTCGGCCGACGGCGAGCTCGACAGCCGCTCCCAGGACGAATGGCTCCGTACCGTCCTGCCCGGAGTACTCCTCGGCGCCGCCCTCACCGGCGGCAGCCTCCAGGACGAGGACATGGCCCGGGAACTGCTGGAGGCACAGCGGTGGGACGACGACCCCACGAGCGACCTCGCCGCCAGCCTGCGTCTGTGCGCGGAGGCCGTCCGGCTCCACGGGCGGGTGACGTCCGCCCTGGACCGGGGTGACGTCGAGGGGGTCGAGGACGCCATCGACGCGCTGTGCGAACTGGAACTGGACGAGACCTACGACGGTGCCGAGGAATGGACCGGCGCGCTGACCGGCTTCGTCCTCGGCATGGCCTACCTCACCCGCGTCGTGCTCGTGCCGTCCGCGGAGGACCGCACCGCACATCTGCGCGCGGCCGTGCACCACCTCCAGCGGGCCGTGGAGACGTCCGTGGACATGCCCGTCCTGCGCAGCCTCCTCGACATCACCTGGGCCCCGCTGATCACCCTGACGGCGATCGTCGAGTCGGACCCGGGTCGCATCGCCGAGGGCGTCCAGCGCGCTCGGGCCGCCCTGGGCGCCACCGGATTCACCTCCGACTTCCGGCCCCGGGCCCGCGGCGGCATCGCGATCGCCCTGGACACCCTGCACCTCCTCACCGGGGACGCCGGCGCCCTCGACGAGGCGATCGACGAACTGACCCAGGCGCTGACGGAACTCCCCGACGGCGGCCCGGGCGCCGCGGGCCTCACCTGGGACCTGGCGGAGCTGCACGCGAAGCGGGCGAGGTTGCGGCCGGAGGTGCGGGCGGGTGTGACCGGCGCGGCCGGCGCGGCCGGCGCCGCCGGTGCGGTCCGGGCGGGGGCGGCCGGTGTCGACGGCGGCCTGGGGGCGGGTGGGGCCGGTGTCGACGGTGGCCTGGGGGTGCGTGGTGCCGGTGCTGACGGCGCGCTGCGAGCGGGTGGTGCCGGTGCTGACCCTGCTCTCCCGGTAGGGGTGGCCGGTGTCGACGGTGATCTGCGGGCAGGCGGGTCCGGTGCCGACGGCGATCTGCGGATCGCCGTCGGTCTCGCCCGCAGGTCACTGCGGCTGTCCGCCGACGATGTTCTGCTCCAGCAGGGCGTGGGGGGGGGGGGGGGGCCGGCGCGCCCCCCCCCCCCCCCCCCCGCCCCCCCCCCCCGGGGGGGGGGGGGGGGCCCCCGGCCCCCCCCCGGGGCCGCGCCGGGTCGGGGGGGGGGCGGCCCGCGCGGCTGGGGGCCCCCCGGGGGGCGGCCCGGCGGGGCCGGCGCCCCCGCCCCCCCCCCCCCCGACCGGGGCCGCCGAGCGGCCTTCTGGGCGCTGCGCGCCGGACTCACCGAGGAGGCCATCGCGTGCCTGGAGGCGGGCCGCTCCCTGGTACTCGGCGCGGCGGCCGTCTCGGCGGGCGTCGCCGACCGGCTGGCGGCCCTCGGAGAGACGGAACTGGCCGACCGCTGGCGCGAGGCCACGGCCCAGCCCTCCTGGGAACGGACCGACGACCGTTCCCTGCTGGAGCTTTCGGCCGCGGTGGGCACGGAGGCCGGCGGCGCGGTGCGGGGGCGTTCCCCGGCGAAGACGTTCGCTGACGGGGGTGGGGACGCGGGCGGTGAGTCTCGGGACCACTCCTCGTCGGGGATGGGTGCCGACGGGGGTCCGGGTGGCCCCGGTGAGTCGCTGGGGAGTTGCTCGGCGGCGATGTGCGGCGACGGTGGTCCGGGGGCTGCCGGTGACGTGCGGGGCTGTTCCTCTGCGGAGTCGGGTACCGACGGTGGTCCGGGCGTTGCCGGTGACGTGCGGGGGCGTTCCCCGGTGGGGGCGGTCGCCGACCGGGGTCCGGGTGCGCCCGGTGAGCCGCGGGGGCGCTCCCCGTTGGAGATCCTCGCCGCGGTGGGCTCGGGCCATCCCGGTCTGCCCGGTGACCTGCGGCGCCGCTCGCTGGAGTTGCTGCGGAGGCAGGGCGGGGCCGATGTGGAGCCGGTGGTCCCGTCCGTGCACGATCTGCGCGCCGGGCTGCGGGCGACGGGGGCGGACGCGCTGCTGTACCTGGTGCCCGGCCTGGACGATTCCGACGGTGCGGTCCTGGTGGTCCCCGCCGACGGCCCCGTCACCGCGCTGCCCCTCCCGGGCCTCACCCCCGACGGCCGCGAGCCGGTCGCGCGGTACCTGGCGGCCGGCGCCGACCGCCAGCGCCTGGAGGCCGCCGACGAGGACACCGTCAACCCCCGGGAGAAGGAGCGCGCCGAACGCCGCTGGCTGCGGGCCCTGGACGACCTGTGCGTCTGGGCCGGCGGCGTACTCGGCCCCGCCCTGGACCACCTGGCACTGTGGGACCGGGCCCTTGCGGAGGCAGGGTTGGCCGGGGCGGCGGCCGATGGCGGCGGTTCCGGTGCGGCCGCGGTCCCGGCGGATGCCACCGCTGCCGGTGCCGTGCCTGCTTCGACCGGTGAGGCCGGCCCTGCTCCGGCCGACTCCCCGGCGGAGGCGGAAGGTTCAGCCGGTACGGCCGGTTCGGGCACGGGCAACGATGCCGGGGGCGCGGTCGGTTCCCGGACGGTCGGCTCCCCGCCGGATGCCACCGCGTCCGGCACCCCTGGTACCCCAGCCGACGCGGCCCCTCCCGAAGCCCTTCACCCCGAAGCCGCCGACCCCCGCCCCGCCCCACCCCCCGCCGTGAGGCTCGTCATCGTGCCCTGCGGGGAGTCGGGTGTCGTGCCCTGGCAGGCGGGTGTTCTGGACGTGCCCGGTGTGGCGCGGGACGTGCGGGCCTGTGAGGTCGGTGTGCTCACGTACGCCGCCTCCGGACGGGAGTTCCTGCGGGCCGCGGCCCGTCGACGGATGGCGCTCGGTGAGCGGCCGGCCCTGGTGTTCCACGCCGTGGACGATCTGGAGTGGGCCGAGGAGGAGATCGAGACCCTCGCCGGCGTGCACTATCCCGGCGCCCTGGTCCACCATCCCGACCACGACCCCGCCACCCCGGAGACCGTCCTGGCCCTGCTCGGCGGCCGGGCCACCGCCCCCGCCTCCCTGGTGCACCTGGCCTGTCACGGGCTCGCCGGGCCGGACCCCACCCGCTCGGCGCTGTACCTGGCGGCACCGAGTGAGGCGGGCGAGCCGTCCGGCGGCGGGGAGCTCACGCTCAGCACGCTGCTGGAGACGCCCGCCGAAGGCGACGCCTTCCGCGCGGTCGGCCCCCTCGTCGTGTGCGGCGGCTGCGAGACCGACCTCACCACCCGTGACCACGACGAGGCCCTGACCGTGACCTCGGTCCTGGTGCACCGGCTGGCCACCGACGCCATCGGCTCCCGCTGGAAGGTCGACGACATGCGGTCCGAACTGCTCATGCTCGTCCTGCACGACGCGCTCGCCCGGGGCCTGGCCCCGCCGGACGCGCTGCGCGCCGCCCAGCGCTGGATGCTCACCCCGCCCGGCGAGCGCCCGCCCGTTCCGGCGCTGCACGGCCTCTCGGCCCCCCGGCGGCTCGCGGAGGACTTCCGCGACCGGCCCGACACCTGGGCGGCCTTCGTCCACCACGGCAACCCGGCACCGGCGGCTCACGCCCGGCGGCAGGAAGGAGAGCGCGTATGACGTCGGAGGAACTGCTCGGGCTCCTGGAGAGCCACTGGACCACGGTCGTCACGGAGTTGGGCGACGACGACCTCGGGCAGGTGTCCGGCGCCCTGCGGGAGATGCGTGAGGAGACCGCCGCCGGCAATCCCGCGGCCGTCGCCCGCACCGTCCGCCGGCTGAAGCGCACCCTGTCCGCGCTGCCGCCCGACCACCCCGTGGCCCGGGCGCTCGGCGGCCACCGCTACGCGGCCGGCACCCGCGAACTGCCCAGTCTCACCACGATCGACGCGGTGATCGACGTCCTCGGCACCCCACCGCCCGACCCCGCCGAACTGCTGCGCTCGGCCCGCCGCCGGCTCCTCGACGCCCCCGCGCTGACCGAGGCCGAGCACGCGGCCCTGACCGCCACCCCGCCCGCAGGCCCCGACCGCCCCGCCGAGCTGATCCGGCTCCGCGACCCGGACCGCGGCCTCCGCTACCCCCGTTTCCAGTTCAGGCCCGGCACCGCCGAACCGCTGCCGGTCGTCCGCCGGATCAACGTACTGCTCCGCGCGGACCGCGACCCCTGGGGAGCCGCCGACTGGTGGCTGGGCGGCAACCGGTGGCTGGGCGGCGTCCCGGCGGAACTGCTCGGCGTCCTGCCGGACGACGCGCTGGAACGCGCCGCCGCCGAGCTGGTGGGGGCGTACTGATGGCAGGTCAGCTTCCCCCCGAGGGCGTCGCGATGAGGCCGCTGCGCCACACCCTGACGGCGGGCACGGTGCTGTGGCGGTGCCACGAGGAGCGGTTCGGGGCCGGCGAGTTCAACCCGAACGTCGCCCACGAGTTCTTCAAGGGCAGCCGCTTCGACCCCACCGACAAGGACCCCTACCCCTACCTCTACGCGGCCCTCGATCCGGTCACCGCCCTGTCCGAAGTCCTGCTGAGGTCGGTCGAGTTCGGTGACGACGGGGTGCGCCAGATCCCCTGGGCACAGGCCTCCCGGTACGTCCTCTCGGCGGTCCGCACCACGGCGGACCTCTCCCTGGTCGACCTCACGACCGCCGAGGGGCTGGCCGCCGTCTGGCAGGACGACTGGCTGATCGACACCGAGGAGTACGCCGGGACCCGGTACTGGGTGCGGGTGATCCGCGAACGCTGCGACGACGTCCAGGGCCTGTGGTGGACGTCCAAGCGCTGCCGGCCGCGCCCCGCGCTCCAGCTGTTCCAGGACCGCTGCCCGGACCCGCCCCTCGACCCACGCCCGCGGGAGCGCCTGCGGCTGGCCTCGACGGACGACGTACGCAAGGTCAACCGGCTGCTGGCGCCGCTGCACGCCGTCGTCTCCGCCACGGAGGACTGAGGGCCGGGGGACTGAGCGCCGGAGGATTGAGGGCCGGGGGATTGAGCGCGGGAGGACTGAGCGCCGGGGGATTGAGGGCCGGGGGATTGAGCGCGGGAGGATTGAGGGCCGGGGGATTGAGCGCCGAGGGACTGAGGGCCGGGGGATTGAGGGCCGGGGGATTGAGCGCGGGAGGATTGAGGGCCGGGGGATTGAGCGCGGGAGGATTGAGGGCCGGGGGATTGAGCGCGGGAGGATTGAGCGCCGGGGGACTGAGCGCGGGAGGATTGAGGGCCGGGGGACTGAGCGCCGAGGGACTGAGGGCCGGAGGACTGAGCGCCGGGGGACTGAGGGCCGGAGGACCGAGCGCCGGGGACACGCGGCTGCCCCGGTCCCCTCGCGGGGGCCGGGGCAGTGCCGGATCCGGTGGTCCGGAGACGTCGGCCGTCCTTCACCGGTCCCGTAGCGGTGCCGGCAGCAGCGGCCAGTTCCGGGACAGGCGCATCGCCGACTCGGTGACGGCGGGATCCTTGGAGGCCGTCATCACCCCGTCCAGGTATTCGTGGGCGGCGGCCTCGTAGAGCTGGCGGGCCGCGGCGATCCGCTCGTTGGCGGCCTCCCTGCGATGCTCCTGCCGGTCCTCGGCCGTCTGCTGCGCGGCCCGGGCCCGCTCGGTGGCGGCGGCGCTCCGCTCGCGCCGCTGCTGGAGCTCCGCACGCCGTTCGACCGCCGTGCGGTAGGCGTCGAGGAACGGGTGTTCCCGGAACAGGCCGAGCAGGAAGCCGACCCCGCCGGAGAGCAGCAGCAGCGCGCAGAACAGCCAGGTCACCGTCTGGGTCGACAGGTGCAGCCGGTCCACCAGGGTCGAGGTGTCGGCGGACGAGCCGCCGAGCCCGCGGAAACCCGCGGTGTCCTTGCCGGTGGCCGCCGGGGCGTTGTGCTGCATCACGAACTTGGCGCGCAGCGTGCCGAGCACCCAGGTCAGCCCGCCCCACACGCCGAGCAGCGACAGGGCGGGAAGCCAGCCGCCGCGCGGCGATCCGGTCGCCGAGCGCCACCGCAGCATGTGTCCCGCCAGGTGCGGCAGAATCAGCATGATGACGGCGGAGGACACCGCGAGCGTGCCGGAGAGCGCGTCCCCGCCGGTGCTGCCGACCCCGTGGAAGGGCTGGTAGGCGACCCAGTAGACCGGCACTTCGACGGCCATGATGACGCCCAGCAGGGCCAGGGTCAGCCACCGGGGGAGGCCGGGGCGGGTCTGGAGGCCCTCCCAGCCCTCGCCCGACGCGATGCCGGCCTCCCGCCGTGCGGCGCGGAACTCCTCGCGCAGCGCGGTGGGCGAGAGGTCGTCCGCGGGGGCGCCCGCCGTGGACACCGACTGCCAGTCGTCTCCCGGCTCGGCGCTCTCGTCCTTGCCGGCCGCCGGCCCGGGCTCGTCCGGCGTGGTGTCCGGGTCCGTGGTGCGGGCGGCCGGGTGCCCGGCGGCGTCCGGGAAGCGGGCGAGCAGCCAGCGTTCCTCGACGCGTTCGCGCAGCCGGTCCCGGAAGCGGAGCCAACGGGAGGACCTGAGGGCGAGCAGGTCGAGCTGGCCGCGGGCCGCCTCGATGTCCCGGTCGGCCTCCCCCAGCCGCTCGTCCAGGAGGCGGGTCTCCTCCTCGCCCGCGGTCACGGCGGTGGCCGCGCGGGCGTCCTGGAGCCGCGCCGCCTCCTCCCACAGACGCAGGTCCTCCTCGATCCGGTGGATCACGGTGTCCCGTACGGAGGCCAGCTCCGCGAAGTACGGCAACCGGTCACCGCTGTTGAGCACCCACGGGTCCAGCGTCCCTTTCCGGCCGGCCTGCCTGCCCCGCTTGCGGGCCGTGCCGAGCAGTCCGCTCTCGGCCTTGTCGTCGAGGACCAGGGGCCGCCGGCCGGCGAACCCGCCGGGTGCGGGGCCGGGCCGGGGCCGGGTGGTCTGCTGTGTGCTCCGTCCGGGGAACGGGACGTAGCGGGTGAGCCGCCGACGGCGCGGCTCGGGTGTGTCAGCGCTTGTACTGGGTGTCGACATGTGCCTTGGCCCTCCCTTCGAGCGCTTCCACCCAGAAGGACTCGAAGTCGTCGGCCTCGCTGGGTTTCGCCGAGTACTGCATGCCGAGCCCGACCGGGAAGACGTCCATGCCCTCGATGCCGGGCAGACCCCGCTCCTTGACGAGCGAGTCGATGACCTTGGCCCGCTTCGCCTTGGTGGTGAGGTCCTGGCGGTACAGGGAGAACTCCGGGTCGGCCTGGGCGAAGTCGCTCACGACGAGCAGCTTCGGCGCCTTGCCGTCGTCGGGTACGGCCTCCCCGATGCGGGCCAGCGCCCCCCACACGTCCGAACCGTTCTGCGCACGGGCGCACTTGAGCTCGGCGAGCGCCGCGACGGCGGCGTCCCGCTGGGCGTTGGCCCGCTGGACCTTCTGGTCGGTGTTGGCGTCGTGCGGCGGGTCGAGGTCCACCTGGCCCTGCCGGCAGGAGGAGCTGCGCGAGGACCGGGTGATGGGCGCGAAGTCCACGGTGCCGCACTTCTGCTCGGTGAGGAACTCGATGAGGCTGTCCTTGAGTTTGGCCTCCGAGTCGAATCCCTGCTTGACCGCGGCGGCCGACCCCGAGCCGTCGACGACCACCCCGCACGGAGTGGTGAGGGCTTCCTCCTGCTTGGTGCAGGAGACGAGGGCGGAGAGCGCGCACACCAGCGGGACGACGACGGCGAGCCGGGCGGCGGCGCGGACGGGGGACCGGTGGGCGGTCCGGACCGGGTGACGCACGATCACTTCCTTGGCCTTCCTGGGAGCGGGGGACGGGGAGCGGTCGGCAGGCGGGAGACGGACGGTCATCGGCCGCGGACCCCGCTCGTGGCGTCGCCGCCGCGCGCCGCCTGGTGGTCGAGGATGTGCAGCGCCTGCGCGACGGCCGACGGATCGGTGTCGCGCCGGGAGTCTTCCGGGGCGTACCAACGGTCGTTGAGCAGACCGTCGTCCAGGTGGGCCCAGGTGCGGTCCAGGGTGATCTCCCCGGGCAGCCAGCCCGTGGGCCGTGGCCCGTCGACATGGCCGTCGCGTTGGCCGCGGGTCCAGGCGCCGTCCCAGTAGCAGGCGATCAACTGGTTCGCCTCGTCGACGAGTTGCTGGGCCTGCTGGCGGCACACGGAAGCGGCGGAGCGCCACTCGCCGACCATCTGCCCGAACCGGGCGAGCGCGGCGGGCGCCGGTTCCCCGCGCACCGTGTACTGGGTCACGACCCGCACCGACTCGGCCTGGACGCGGATGTGCAGCGCGCGGTGCGCCGCGAGGGTGCGGGAGCGCAGCCGTGCGGTGCCGCGCCGCACCTGGGCCCGCAGGCCCAGGATGTAGGGCGGCAGGCCGTCGTCGTCGGCCGGTGTGCGGCCGGCCGACGCGTCCGCCAGGAATTCCCGGAGCCCGGCCGCGTCCCGGCGGCCGTGGAACCGGGCGCGTGCCGAGGAGAGCCGCCCCGCTTTCAGCCGTCGAACCCGGACATTTATTCGAGCTTTGTTGATCATTTTCGAAGAGCCCCCATTCGTCGCGGACGGTCCGGGTGGGAAGGCGCCGCGATGGGGAGAGAGTAGCGGAGCAAAACCCCTAGCGGGACACGTGATTTGAGAGGAACCGATCATTCTTTGCGGTGCTCCGGAAAACAACCGGTTCTCGCCCGGCGGAGAGCCGGATCGAGGCCTTCCGGCAATTGCGGGGGCCCCTCGGCGCACTGGATACTCCAAGCCGGTGCGAGGAGGAGATGCCGTGGAATTGCGCCTCGACGGGACGCACTACCCACTGGAAACCCTGGGCCCCGGGAAACGGCTCGGCGTCTGGTTCCAGGGCTGCTCCCTGGCCTGCGCCGGATGCATGTCCCGGCACACCTGGGACCCGGCGGCGGGCACGCCGGCCACGGTCTCCGAGGTGCTCGCGCTGTGGCGGCGGGCCCTCGCCGACGGGGCCGACGGCCTCACGGTCAGCGGCGGTGAGCCCTTGCAGCAGGCGGCGGCGCTCGCCGAACTCCTGGCGGGTGCGGCACGCCTGCGGGACGGTGCCCGGCGCCGCGAGGGGAGCGCCGGGCACCGCCCCGCCGACCTGCTGGTGTACACGGGGTACGAGCCCGCGGAGCTGACACCCGGGCGGCGCGCCGCCCTTGAGGGCGCGGACGCCGTGATCACCGGCCGTTTCCGGGTGGCGGAGCCCACCCGGCTCGCCTGGCGCGGCTCGGCCAACCAGCGGATCGCCCCGCTGACACCGCTCGGCGCCACCCGCTACGGCCCGTACCTGGCCCGGGAGGCACCGGGCCCACGCCTCCAGGTCACCTCGGGCGCGGACGGCGAGCTACGGCTCTACGGTGTCCCGCTGCGCGGTGAACTCACAGCGCTGGAGCGTCGGTTGGGGCAGGGCGGGGTGGCCCTCACGGAGCGGAGCTGGCGGCCGTGAGCAGCCGGGCGTGGCGCTCCTCGGGCGTGACCAGCAGCACCGACCAGGACGGGTCCCGGCGCAGCTCGGCACGTATGGCGTCGAGCAGCCGGCGGGCCACGGTCTCCACGGGCAGGCCACCCCGGCCGGCACCCAGCAGCGGGAAACAGATCGAGGACATCGGCAGGGAGAGGAACTCGCTCTCGTGGCGGGCCAGTTCGAAGGACGTACGCACCGCCTCGCCGAGCACGGCGGGGGACACGTGATAGCGGTCGCCGTCGCCGACCGGGGTGGCGATCGCCGCGTGGTGGATGCGCCGTACCCCGTGGGCGGCCAGGGCGCCCGACGACGTGGCGACGACCGTGCCCGGCCGTACGGGCATGCCCGCCCGGCCGTGCGTCCGCTGCCACACGCGCAGTTCGCGGGAGAGGACGTCGTCCACGATCTCGCCCGAGGCGTCCCGGAGGGCGGCGGCCCGGCGCAGGGCACCGGACACCGTGGGGCGGAAGGTCTTGGACATCTCCAGGTACGTGTTCTCCGAGGAGACCAGGACGTCCACGTCCCGCACCTCCTCGATCGGGCACACCCGGACGGTGATGCGGCCCGCCGGGGGCACCGGTACGGTGGCGGCCGGCCGGGCACCCGGGCGCCGGGGCGGCAGCCCGGCGGCGGGCGGGACCGCGTGCGCCGGCGGAATGGCCGGTGTCGACACCGCCGACTCACCTACCACGACGACCTGTTGGCCCGGTGTCTCACCGATGCCCGCCTCCCGGGCGACCGCCAGGACCGCCGTCGCGAGTTCGGCGATGACGTCGTGCTCCTGGCTCTTGCGGAACCGCTCGGTGGTCACGCCGTAGACAGCCGCCGCGGCCTTGCGCCGGTCGGTGCCGGGAACCCCGCGCCGCGCGGCGAAGATCCCGAAGGAATGGGCGGCGGCCCGGGCCAGTGGATCGCACGAGTCGTCGTCCCGCACCGGATGCCCGCCGGCCAGCCGCCGTACCGCCGCGCCCAGCAGCTCCTCGATGCCGGTCTGTTCGTCGTCCGGCCCGGCGCACAGGCCGGCCGCGACCGCGGCCTCGCGCAGGGCGTCCCTGGTGCAGTGGCGCAACCCGGGCAGGCCGCGGCGTCTGAGTTCCCTGAGTTCTGCGACGAGATTCCCGTGCGGGGGCAGGGGCTGCATGATGCGCATCGTAGCCCTGGCCGGGGATTCCCTGAAGATCCGGGAAAGCGGCCGCCACCTGGCGGGAATCGCGTTATCTTCATCGTCCCGCGGCCCGCGCGTCGGGCCGGTTCGCTCCGCATTGTGGCCCCCCGGTTCACCCCGCGCGTTCCCCGGAAGGCCGGAAGATGACGACCACTCCGCCCACCCGTTTCGTCGATCCCGCGGACGGGGGTTTCACCAATGCCCGGGTCATCGAGACACGTCCGGTCGGCGCCGATGTACCGCCCGAACTGGCCGACCGTTTTCTGCTCGTCGCCGTACTCGCCGAGGCGCGCCGGCCCGCCGAGGCCGTCGTCCTGCGCGTACGTGACCTGACGGCCCGTCATGGACCTGCGGAGATACCCCTCGTCCTCAAGTGGTACCACCGGCTGCACGCCCCGGATCCGAACGTGGAACGGGAGTTGCGGGACCTGGCCGAGCCCCCGACTCCCCATCTGGAGCGGCTCCTTGAGACCGGCGCCGCGCACGGACACCCCTGGCACCTGTACTGGTCGCACGGCGAGGAGACCCTGGAGAAGTACCACGAGGACCACCCCGACGGGCTGCCGCCCGAGGCCGTCCGCGCCGTGGTGGGCCAGCTCCACGGTGCCGTCGCCGCCCTGCACGAGCGGGGCGTCGTCCACCGGGACGTCACCCCGGACAACATCATGGTGCAGACCCGCCGCGCCGACACGGTCGACCTCGTCCTCGTCGACTTCGGCGCCGCCGCCCACCGGCCCGAGGAGGCGCTGGAACCCCGGACCGACTGGCGTGGCAAACCCCTCTACCTCGCACCCGAGGCCGGACTGCTCCGGCAGACCGTCTCCGAAGCGGGCGACTGGTGGTCGCTCGGCATGGTCGTCGCCCAGCTGGCCCTCGGCAGACACCCCATCGGGTTCCGCCGGGACGAGGACGTGCTCGCGGAGATCGCCACGCACGACCCCGATGTCAGCGGCATCACCGACCGCAGGACCCGCCTGCTCTGCGAGGGACTGCTCACCCGGGCGCCCGAACAGCGCTGGCAGGCGGACGAGGTGCGGGACTGGCTCGACGGCCGGGACCCCGACGTCGCCCCGCGCACCGACGGGCGGATCTTCCCCGACGACCCCACCCGCCCCGCCGTCGACCCCTTCCCGTTCATGGGCCAGGAGTTCACCGGGACCGACCACCTCGCCGTCCACCTGGACCAGAACCACGTCTCGGCGGCGCGCATGCTGGCCGACGACGGCGACCGGGCGCGACTGGTCGCGTGGCTGGGCCAGTTCGAGACCGTCGGCGGCCGCAGCCCCGAGGAACTGGGCCGGCTCGCCGACCTGCGGCGGGAACTGGCCCAGCCCCCGTCCGTCGCGGGCGTCGTACGGCTCCTCAACTGGCTCGGCCCCGGCCTGGACGTCACCTGGCACGGAGCCGCCCTGGACGCGCAGAGCATGCGCCGGCTGTGCCAGGGCGCCCGGGACGGGCACGCCGACGCGGTCGCGCTGCTGCGGCACCTGGCGCGGCACCCGGAGGTGCTGACCGGACTCGCCCAGCGGCCGGGCGGCGACGGACTGGACGAGACGGACCGCGCCTGGCGGGTCCTGCGCGCCCGCTGGGAGCCCACCGTCCGGGAGCTGAGGCGCGACCGCCGGGACCGGGCGGCCCTGAGGCGCACCGTGGCCGTGGACGCCTGGCTGCTGCAGCTGGCGCGCGAACCGGAACGCACCAGGAGCCGGCTCACCGGCCAACTCGTGCGACTGCGCGCCGAGTTCCCCGAACGGGTGCCGTGGTTCGACGCGCTGCTGTCCGCTCAGGACGACGACCTGCGCCTGGTCGCCGCCCTCCTGCTCGGCGGCCGCGCGCGGGAGGACGCGCAGGAACTCAGGCACAGGCGCGTCGTCGAGGAGCACGAGCGCCTGCTCGCCGCCGACCAGGACGGCCTGCGCACCGTACTGCGCCGGCTGGACCGCCTGCCCACCCTGGGCTGGGCGCTGCTCGGCGCGACCGCCGTCACCGCGCCCTGGAGCTTCGCCATCGGTCTCGCGGACGTGCTGGGCCGCGCCTCCCAGGAGGCGGTCGTCACGGCCTGGCTGGAGGCGCTGCCCGCCGCCGCGTTCGTCTTCGTGGTGGAGCTGTGGACCGCCGTGTACATCGGCCCGCCCTTCTACCACCCCGGCCGGTCGCTCGCGGGCCTGCTGATCCGCAGCGCGGACCGACCCGCCAGGCTGGCCCGCACCCGGACCGGGCGCTACGCCGCGGCCGCGCTGCTCGTCCTCGCCGCCGTCCTCGCGTTCTACGCCATCGCCGTCGCGCCCTGGCTGTGGCCGCTCGCCTCGGCCGCCGCTGTCGCCGTGTGGAGCGTCCGCCGCGGCTGGGCCTGGCGCCGCCTGCGCCGCGACCACCGGGGCCGGCGGACGGCCCGCCGCCGGGGTCTCGACCGGCGCCCCGGCCGGCGAGCCGGCGGCCGAGCCGGCTGGACCTGGCGGCAGGTGCCGCGGATGGTGCGCCGGGATGTGGCGGACGGGTGGCGCCGGGTGCGGCAGGCGGTCGGCCGGGGCGTGGGGGACCGGTGGCGCCGGATGGTTCGGCGGGTCGCCGGGGGCCGGTCCTGGAAGGTGGTCCGCCGGGTCGCCGGGAACCGGTTGCGGGGCGTGTGGCAGGGGACGCGCCGGAACGCCGGCGACCGGGGGTCCGGGGCGCCACCGGCGGTGCGCCCGGGTGCCGGCGGCCGGTGGCGGCGATGGCGTGAACACCGGGCACGGCGGGTGGCCGGCCCGGGCGGCGGTGGCCGGAGCCGGTGGCGCCGGGCGCGGCAGCCGGCCCGCCGGCGGTCCGGGACGACGACCGATACGACAGGAGAGCAGGCATGAGTTCGGGTCTGGGCATCCCCACGATCCAGACGGTGGCACCCGCCGTGCACTTCGCACCGCCCCCGCCGCCCCTCGACCCGCAGGCGCTGCCGCACACCGGCATGCTGCACCTGCACGACGCGGCGGGACAGGCCTCCGCCCACCTCGCCGACGCGGCCGGGCACGCGGTCCACCAGGCCGCGGACGCCGCGCTCCAGGTGCTCGGCTCGCTCAGCGGTGTCCTGCTCGCCGGGCGGGCCGCCCTGCTCGGCACCCGGCTCCTCGCCGCCGCGGCGGTGCGGGCCGCGGAGGAACAGCGCTGCCTGGAGCGGCAGCAGCGACTGGCGGCCACGGCCGCCGAGCAGTGGGAGGCCGCCGCGTTCGCCGCCGTCCGGGTCAACGCCCGCAGGCGCGCACTGCTGTCCCGGGTGGCGCGGGCCGCGGCGCACGGCGGCCCGCCCGGACCCCCGCCCCGGCCCGACGTGCCACCGCCTCTCACGCCCGTCGGGGAGCGACTGGGCGAACTGCGGCGGGACATGGCCCGGGCCGAGGAGGCCCTGAGCCGCGCGGAGGACCTCCAGGCCGCGTGGGAACAGCAACGGCTCGCCGCCCTGCTGCGACTGGACGAGGAGCGGGACGACGACTGGCAGCGCGCCCTGCACGAGAGCCGTCAGCGCACCCTGCGGCGGTTCTCCACCGAGCGCACCGCCGACGCCGAGGCACGGCAACTGCCCCGGCAGAGCACCGCCCGGCGCGGCACCGCCGCGCTCGACCCCGGGGAGGTCCGCCGCACCGGGGCGGAGATCCTCGGCGAGCTGGACCCGTACGCCGACGCCAAGGCCGCCGAACTCGCCGCGGGCGCCGTCCGGGAGGCCGTGCGCCGGGCCGCCGACGACCCCCGCCGGACCCGCATGCACCTCACGGAGGCACGCAAGTTCGTGCGGGACGCCAACAAGCAGGCACAGGAGACGCGGGAGGCCCAGGAGAAGGCCGCCCTGCACTACGACTTCCTCGTGTACGAGACCCCCGAGGGCGCCGAGGACCTGGCCCCCGCCCCGGACGCAGTCGCGCTGCTGCGCCGGACCCTGGAGGAGGGGACCGCGCTGACCCCGGCCGAACAGGAGCTGGTCCGGCGCCGGGTGGAGGAGCGGCTGCACGCCCTGGAGGCGATGTACGTCCGCCGGCAGTGCGCCGGCGCCGTCGCGGAGCTGGCCCGGAGGTTCGGCGGCCGGGCCGGGGCGGGCCGGCCCGAGGGCCAGGAGATCCGCCTCGACTGGACGCCGGACGGCTGGGAGCCCGGGCACTGGCTCAGGGCGACCCTGGTCGACGGCTGCCTGCGCGTGGCGACCATGTACCGGGGCACGCCGGGGGAGCGGACACCCGAACAGCGCGCCCTGGACGACGCCCGCTGCGCCGAGGCCCAGGAGCGGTTCGCCGAGTTCGAGGAGATCGTCGGAGCGCTGGGCCTGGACCTGGAGTTGAAGATCGAACACACCGAAGGGGCCGTGCCGGGTGTCCTGGGGGAGGACGCCTGGGTGCTCGACGAACTGATCGAGGAGGTCGACCGCGCGGCCGGCACCCACCGGGACGTGCCCCGGGACGCTCCCCGGCACCGCACCGTCGACGGCGACGGCCGCCGCTGAGACCGCACGGACGCCGCTCGCCGCCGAGAAGGCCGGGCGCGCGCCACTGAGACCACCTGAGGCCGGCGCGCGGCCCGGAACAGCGCGCATCGGGGAGGAACGATGGACCTGTCCAAGGAAGACCGACTCCCGCCCTTCGTGGAGGAGCTGACCGGAACCCTCGGGGTGCACGCGCAGTACGTCCTGCACGGCAACATCCGTGATCTGCACCTGGTGCGCCGGCGCGGCCGGGACCGGTTCCACTCGCTGCACGACGTGCTCTGGAACCCGCTGCGGGAGAAGGGCTACGAGGCGCTGGTGCTGTGCGACCAGGTGAGCGGCTTCCGCGTGGCGCAGGTCGGTGAGGGCGAGGTCCGCGCGGTCGTGGAGGAACTGCTCCAGGGACCGCAGGAGTTCCCCGGTCAGACGGCGGCGCACCGTCAGGCGGTGCTGGAGCAGTTGCGGAACATCACGAGCGGGTGGGCGCGGCAGCGGGAGGAGATGGTGCGCGACGGCCGCCGGCTGCGGCCGCTGCGCGTCGCCCTGGTGATCGACCACGCCTCCCGCCTGCTCAGCGACCCGTCCCGAGTCACCCCCGACGAACGGGACTTCTTCCTCGCCTGCCTCAAACTCGCCCACGAGGCCGAGCCGTTGCCGCCCCGTGTCGGCACCGGCGTCGTACCGAAGGGGCCGGGGCTGTTCAACCCCGTCGTCTGGCTCGCCGAGGGGGAGCGGGACGTGCCCGCGTGGCTGGTCTCCGGCAGCGAGCGGATCCGCGCCGTCGCCGTACCGGAGCCGGACGCGGACGAGCGCACCACCATGGCCCGCCTCCTGCATGAGCGCTACGAGCGGTACCCCGGACACGGGGCACGCGACGGCGGTGCCACCACGGGCGGTACGGACGCCGAGGAGACGGCGCGGGCGGTCGGCGCGTTCGCCCGGGCGGCCTCCGGACTGAGCCTGCGGGCCATGGAGGAGAGCGTGAAGCTCGCCCGCTCCCGCGGCCTGCCGTTCGCCGCCATGCCGGACGCCGTACGGATCTACCGGCTCGGGGTGGAGAAGAACCCCTGGAGCCGCGACGAGATCCGGCAGCGCATCCTGCGCGGCGAGGACCCCCGCAACGAGCGGTCCATCCCCAGCCGCGTCCTGGGGCAGGAGGCCGCCGTGGCGATGACCCTGGACATCCTCAAGCGCGCCGCGCTCGGACTGTCAGGGGCACAGGCCACCAGTCCCGGACACCGGCCGCGCGGTGTGCTGTTCTTCGCCGGCCCGACCGGAACCGGCAAGACGGAACTGGCGAAGGCCGTGGCCTCCGTCCTCTTCGACAGCGACCAGGCATATCTCCGCTTCGACATGAGCGAGTTCTCCGCCGCGCACTCCGCCGACCGGCTCGTCGGCGCGCCCCCGGGCTACGTCGGCTACGAGGCGGGCGGCGAGCTGACCTCCGCCGTACGGGAGAACCCCTTCCGGGTCATCCTCTTCGACGAGATCGAGAAGGCCGACAAGGGCATCCTGGACAAGTTCCTCCAGGTGCTGGAGGACGGCAGGCTCACCGACGGGCAGGGCGTCACCACCTACTTCAGCGAGTGCGTGCTCATCTTCACCTCCAACCTCGGCGTGCAGCGCACGGACCCGGAGACCGGTGAACGCGAGTGGATCGTGGAACCCGGCACGCCGTACAAGGAGTTGGAGGCCACCGTCCGGGACAACGTCAAGAAGCACTTCGAACAGGTCATCGGCCGGCCGGAGCTGATGAACCGGATCGGCGGCAACGTCGTCGTCTTCGACTTCATCTCCGACGAGGTCGCCGAGCAGATCTTCGACCTCCAGGTCCGCAACATCCAGCGCCAGCTCGCCCAGGGCCACCAACTCGTCCTGCGGATCGAGGACACGGCCCGGCGCCGACTCCTCGACCACTGCACCCGGGACAAGTGGAACGGCGGCCGCGGCATCGGCATGGTCCTGGAGACCCATCTCATCAACCCGCTCGCCCGGGAACTGTTCGCCGCCTCCGACCTCGGACCGGGCACCACGGTCGTGGTGACGGACGTACGGGAGACCGACAGCGGCCGGGTGGACACGACCGTCGTGCTGAAGAAGGGGGACGCCGGTGGCGGAGGTGCACGACTGGGATGACGACGACGAGTGGGAGGTGGGCGCCGGCGTCGCCTCCCCGGTGGCCGCCCCCCGCCCCACCCCGCCGCGCACCGGTGAGCGGTGCCCGGGGTGCCGCAGGGTCGTCCCCGCCGGTACGGCGGTGTGCCCCGTGTGCCTGTCCCCGCTCGGCGCGCCCGGCTGGGAGAGCGGTGCGGGTCCCCGGCCGGAGCGGCTGGCGGGCGGTGTGCTCCGGCTCGTCTTCCGCGCCGGCGGCCGGCACCTCGACGTGCCGCGCGGCGGGGAACTCCGGCTGGGGCGCAGCAGCAGCTGGGCGCCCGAGGCGGCGGCGATCCTGGCCGACGAGGAGACGGTCTCGGCCCGGCACGCCACCGTCGTGCACACCGCGGACGGGGCGGCGTGGGTGACCGAGGTCGCGCGGGGCGCCACCAACGGCACGCGCGTCAACGACCGCGTCCTGGTACCGGACCGGGCCGTCCGCCTGCGCAACGGCGACCGCGTCGAACTCGGCCCCCGGGTCGGCTTCGTGGTCCGCGGCGTCGAGAACGAGCCCACGGACCCGCCGACCTGACCACCGGCGTACGGTCCACGGGCCCGGGCTCCGCCTCGACACCGGCGCACGGGCTCGGCGGACCACGGGCGCACGGCGCGCGGGCTCACGCTCGCCCGCCGGCGCACCGCGCACGGGCTCGGCCTCGGGCCAGGACTCGACCACCGGCGCACCGCGCACGGGCTCGGCCCCCACCACCGGCCACCGGCCGGGCCGTTCCGGACGGCGTGCGGATCAGCCCCGGTCGGCGCCCAGCGCGGCCACCGCGGACTTCGCCCCCTTGATGGCACCCTTGTTGATCTCGTCCGTACCGGGGGCCTTCTTGCTCTCGAAGTCGCTTCCGTTGTAGGTGACGACGACGAGGGCGTTGGCGGCGCGGACCAGCACCACGCCCTCACGGGTCTGCTGGCCGTCCTCCGTGGTGAGGTTCACGACGGAGTAGGCGCTGTCCCCGAGCCCGGGGACGACCCCGCCGCCGCTCTTCTCGGCGACCCGCTGCTCGTACTCCTTCTTCGCCTGCTGGTCCGACTCGCTGATCTCGAAGGACACGTCGAGCCAGCGGTAGTCGTAGCCCTGGAGCGCGTTCCAGGAGCAGGTGCGGCGCAGTGCGGTGTCCGTGGACGGGATCTCCTTGCCGGCCGTCTTCGCCCCGGGAACCAGGGACTTGACGGTGCCGGCGGGCACGGCGGAGCAGGGGGCGGGCGCGGTGGTGTACGTCTTCGCCGCCGCGGTGGACGACGGCGCGGCGGCGGAGGACCCGGCGGGCGTCTTCTGGGCCGTCTGGTGCCCGGCGGAGGCCGACGGCGCGGCAGGGCCGGACGACAGCGCCCAGCCGGCGCAGGCGAGCACCGCGACCGGCGTCAGGCGCGCGGTGAGAGCGAGCGGCAGAGGAAGGGAACGCACGGCGCACTTCTCGTGGGGGAGGGGGTGCGGAAGGGGTCCGCATGGTGGACGGGGACGACAGTGTCACACGACTCCCGGTGGGGCGGAAGTGCCAACTCGCTGCGTACCCGCCCGATCACGGCCGCGCGTTCATGACGTACTGCTCTGCCCGTTATGCCCCCAGGCCGGCACGCGGAGACCACGAGTCGCCGACGGCCGCCGGCACGGCACGGGGTGCGGCTACGGCACTCGCGCCGTCCACTCCGGCGACGAGAACTTGGTGCGCGCCAGTTCCTCGGCCCGCGCCAGCTCCTCGTCGGTGACCTTGCCCTGCGCCAGGCCGTAGCGCGCGCGGAAGGAGGCGATCATCCGGTCGATGACGGCCTCGCGCGCCAGCCCCGTCTGCCGCCGCAGCGGGTCGACCCGCTTCTTCGCGCTCCTCGTCCCCTTGTCGGACAGCTTCTCCCGCCCGATCCGCAGCACCTCGACCATCTTGTCCGCGTCGATGTCGTACGACATCGTCACGTGGTGCAGTACGGCACCCGGGCCGCCGCCGGGGCCGACGATCCGCTTCTGCGCCGCGCCCGCGATCTTGCCCTGGTCGGTCGCGATGTCGTTCAGCGGCTGGTACCAGGCCCGGATGCCCATGTCGCCGAGGGCGCCCAGCACCCAGTCGTCCAGATAGGCGTAGCTGTCCTGGAAGGACAGGCCCTGCACGAGGGACTCGGGCACCGACAGCGAGTAGGTGATCGTGTTGCCGGGCTCCACGAACATCGCGCCGCCGCCGGAGATCCGCCGCACGACCTCGATGCCGTGCCGGGCGGCACCCTCCGGGTCCACCTCGTTGCGCAGCGACTGGAAGCTGCCGATGATCACCGCCGGGGCGCTCCACTCCCACACCCGCAGCGTCGGCGGCCGCCGGCCCGCGGCCACCTCGGCGGTCAGCACCTCGTCCAGCGCCATGTGCAGGGCGGGCGACTGCGGGGCCTCGTGGATCAGCTGCCAGTCGTAGTCCGTCCAGTCCGTCGCGTGCGCGAGCGCGCGGCGGACCGCCGTGCCGACGCCCTCCGACGTCAGCCCGTACATCACCGTCCCCGCCGGCAGCGCCGCCTCGATCCGCGCGGCCAGCCCCGCCGCGTCCGTGTCCACCGGGGCCCCCTCCAGCGCGCGGTTCACCGCCTCCAGCGCCTCGTCCGGCTCCAGGAAGAAGTCACCCGCCACACGGACGTGCCGCAGCACGCCGTCCTCCACGTCCACGTCCACGACGACGAGCTTGCCGCCGGGCACCTTGTACTCACCGTGCACTGCCTGGGCCTCCGTTCCTCCCGCACGAGACCAACGCGGGGGCCGGCCGCGGTGTTCCCCCGGGCGCCGGTCACGTCCGTACGGTCAGCCGGGAGAGGCGGCCGGCCACGAGACGGACCGGCGACCGGCAGGAGCGTCCGCCGGCCGCCGGGCCGGGAGGGCGCGGGGCCCGGCCCGCCGGCCCCGGACGGAACGAAGCCGCCGGTCCCTGTCGTCCGGCCGGGGCCCGCTGTGCGGTCGCGCTGGGGGAGCCGGCAACCGGCGACGACGCTGGGGGCCCCGCGCCTAGGCGGCGATGCGGTCGTTGACCAGGCGGAGCAGTTCACCGAGGGTGACCACCTCGGTGATCTGCTCGTCCGGCACGACCACCCCGTGCTCCACCTTGAGCCGGGTCGCCGTCTCGATGAGCGCCAGCGAGTCGTAGCCGAGGTCGTCCAGCGGGATGTCGGCGAGGTCGTCGGGCACCTCGGTGAACTCCCCGCCGCCGGCGCAGGAGACGAGGATGCCGTGCAGTTCGTCGATGGTCATCGGTTCGGGCATGGTCGGATTCCGTTCTAGGCGAGGTGGATGACGACGGCGGCGTTGAACCCCCAGCGGCCCCGGGCCAGGACCAGCGCGGTCTCGACCGCCGCCGGGCGGGGCTCACCGACGACGAGGTCGAGGCCGTAGTCGTCGGGCGGCGAAACGGCCCCGGAGGTCGGTGGGATCACCCCCTCCCGGATGCTCATCAGGGCCGCGACGACATCGAGGACCCCGCCGCCGGAGAAGAGCCTGCCGGTCAGGGACTTGGGTGCGGTGACGGGAACGCCGCCGGCCCCGAAGAGGTCCCGCAGGGCCTCCGCCTCGGCCCGGTCCAGCGTCGGCAGGCCCGCCGCGTCGGCGAACACGACGTCCACCGCGTCCGGGCCGATCCCGGCGTCCGCCAGGGCGAGCCGCGCGGCCCGGCCGAGGCCCGGTGGGCGTCCGGTGCCGGGGGCCGGGTCGAACGTGGCCGCGTGGCCCGCGATCTCGCCGTAGACACGGGCCCCTCGGGCGCGGGCCGCCGCCGGGTCCTCCAGGACGCAGATCGCGCCGCCCTCGCCGGGCACGTAACCGGCCGCGTGCCGGTCGAACGGCCGGTACGCGGTGGCCGGGTCGGGGTCGAGGCTGACCCGCCCGCCCGCCAGGTGCGAGGCCCAGCCCCACGGGTCGAAGGCGGAGTCGACCCCGCCGCACACCACGAGCGGCACACCGGTGCGGACCACCCGCCGGGCCTGTCCCAGCGCGTCGAGCCCGCCCGCCTGTTCGGCGACCAGCGCGATGGACGGGCCGCGCATCTTGTGCCTGATGGAGATCTGGCCGGTGTTCACCGCGTAGAACCAGGCGAACGACTCGTACACGCTGACGTGTTCCGGCCCGAGGCTCCAGAGCTTCCTGAACTCCCGGTGGGTGAAGTCGAACCCCCCGGAGGCGTTGGCCGTGACGACGCCCATGTCGTAGTCCCTCAGGGCGGACGTGTCCACTCCCGCGTCCTCGATGGCGTCCTGGGCGGCGATCAGCGCCAGGCGGGTGGAGACATCGGTCTGCGCCATCAGTGTGCTGGGCAGGTGCTGCGCCGGGTCCAGCCCGTCCACCAGGCCGGCCAGCCGCGCCGGATAGCCGGAGGTGTCGAACCGGTCCAGCTCCCTGATGCCGGTGCGGCCGGACAGGGTCGCCGCCCAGAACTCCTTGAGGCCGACACCGTTCGGTGCGACCACACCCACACCGGTGATCACGGTCATGACGCCTCCCGGTCCGGCCGGGTCAGGACCATCGCGCTCTGGAAACCGCCGAAGCCGCTGCCGACCGTCAGCACGGTGTCGGTGCGGTGCTCGCGGGCCACGTTCGGCACGTAGTCCAGGTCGCACAGCGGATCGCTCACGTGCAGGTTCGCCGTCGGCGGCACCGTGTGGTGCGCCATCGCCAGCAGCGAGGCCGCGATCTCGACCGAGCCGACGGCGCCGAGCGAGTGCCCCACCATCGACTTGATCGAGCTGATCGGCGTCTTGTACGCGTACTCGCCGAGGCTCCGCTTGAACGCCGCCGTCTCGTGCCGGTCGTTCTGCTTCGTCCCCGAGCCGTGCGCGTTGATGTAGTCCACCTCGGACGGGTGCACCCGCGCCTGGCCGAGCGCGGCGCGGATCGCCTCCGCCATCTCCCGGCCGTCGGCCTTGAGGCCGGTCATGTGGTAGGCGTTGCAGCGGGTGGCGAAGCCGCCGACCTCCGCGTACGCCCGTGCGCCGCGCCGCCGGGCGGCGGTCAGCTCCTCCAGTACGAAGAAGGCCGCGCCCTCCGCGAGCACGAAGCCGTTGCGGGTGCCGTCGAACGGCTTGGACGCGTGGGCGGGGTCGTCGTTGTAGGTGGTGGTCGCCTTGATCGCGTCGAAACAGGCGACCACGATCGGGGTGATGGGGGTGTCGGTGGCCCCCGCGATCATGACGTCGGCGCTGCCCTCGCGGATCAGCGAGACGGCGTGCCCGACGGAGTCGAGCCCGGAGGTGCAGCCGTCCGAGACCATCGTGACCGGCCCCTCGGCGCCGAACGCCCAGGCGATCTCGGCCGGCATGATGCTCGGCACCATGTGGTCGAACATGTGCGGCGAGAGGTGGTCGGGCGACATCTCCCAGCTCCTGCCCGCGTCGGACAGCACCAGGTACTCCTGCTCCAGGCTGGTCGCCGCGGCGACCGCGCTGCCCAGGCTGACCCCCGTCCGGTACGGCGACAGCGCGTCCAGGTCGATGCCGCTGTCGGCAACCGCCTCTCGGGCGGCGACCACCGCGAGCTGCGTGGCCCGGTCCATCCGCCGTACCTCACGGGGGGTGAGCCCCTCCTGCGCCGCGTCGAAGTCCACCTCGGCCGCGACCTGGGACCGGTAGGGCGAGGGATCGAAGAACGAAATACGGCGGGTCGCCGTACGGCCGGAGGACAGCAAATCCCAGAAGGCGCCCTTGCCTCGTGATCCCGGTGCCCGCACTCCCATCCCGGTGATGACGACTCGACGATTCATGAGGTGCCACCGGGCACGTTTATGCCGTTCATTTGCGTGGCCTCCGCGCTGTGATGTGGTCTCCGTACGAATTCGCGTCGCTCCGAAAGATAAAGTTCGCAGCTCAACGCTCGCTCAATCCGTGCTCTAAAGCAGGGAGCCGTGGAATGCGCCGGGTGAGACGGGTTCCGGGCACGAGGAATCCGGCCGTGGCCGCACCTCGGGTGCGCGCCCTCGCCACCCGGGTGACGCCGGTCGGGTCACCCGGGCCCGCGGCCCGGCGAGGGCGGCACCAAGAGTCCGCGGGGGCCGGCGGGACGCGCTCCGCGAGAGCGTCAGGAGGTGACGGCCTCGCCGCCGGTGACGTACTCCGCCGCCGCCCGGGCCTGCGCGCGCACGGCCGCCAGGTCGTGGTGGAGCAGGACGCCGTTGCGCTTCACGGCCCGGCCGGCCACCAGCACCGTGTCGACGTTGCCGGGGTGCGCGGAGCTGACCACCGCGCCGATCGGGTCGTGCGCGCCGGCCAGGTTCACGTCGTCGGCCCGCAGCAGCACGATGTCCGCCTGCTTGCCGACCCGTAGCGAACCGACCTCGTCGCCGAGGCCGAGCGCCCGGGCCCCGTCCAGGGTGGCGATCCGGAGCAGATCCGCCGGGGTCAGGTGCGGACCCGGCGTCAGGTAGCTGGTCAGCAGGCCGGCGCGGATGACGGAGAAGAAGTCGCCGCCCACCGTGGTGACGACGTCCACGCCCAGGCCGGTGGTCGTACCGGCCGCACGCAGCCGGCCGATCAGCGGGCCGCCGTGGCCCAGCCGGGCCTCCACCGCCGGGGTGATGGAGACGGCGCCGCCGGAGTCCGCGATCATCGCCAGTTCGTCGTCGGCCAGCGAGTTGCCGTGCACGTAGAGGGTGTCCTCGCGCAGCAGCCCGTTGTCGCGCAGCAGCTCGATCGGCCGCTCGTTGACCGGTCCGCTGGCCACGTGCGTGACGATCGGCAGGCCCAGTTCGTCGGCGAGCTTCCAGTCCGCCTCGACCGCGTCCAGCTTCTGGTTCGACGGGCCGAGCGAGGCCGCCGCCATGCGCAGCAGCGTCTCGCCGGGCCGGATGAGCTCACGGGCCCGGCGGACCTCGGCCTGGTACTGCGGGGTGAGGAGGTAACCGAAGACGGCGCGGACGCCGGCCGCGCGCAGACCGTCCAGCGCGGCCTCGGCGTAGTCGAGATCGAAGCCGGGCACGAAGCCGTCGGGCTTGATGCGGTCGGCACGGGCGTAGGCGAAGTCCTGCACGGTGGTGACGCCCGAGTCGACGCACTCCAAGGCGCCGATCAGGTTGGCCACCCGCACGTCCTCGGGCCGGAACCGGGGACCGATCTGCTGGCGCACCAGCTGGAAGTACTCGGGCAGGTCCACGTCGACCGCGATGGAGCGCAGCACGGCCTGCCAGACGTGGCGGTGGGTGTCCACGAAACCGGGCAGCACGATCCGGTCGGTGGCGTCGATGACGGTCGCCCCCTCGGGGGCGGACAGGTGCGGGCCGACCGCGGCGATGCGGCCGTCCTCGATCAGCAGGTCCCAGCCGGGATGGGCGACCGGCTCGGGCTCCGTGTCGATCACGAGCCCGTTGCGCAGCAGTACGGATTCCACGGCACGCCTCCAGCGCACGAGAAAATGTTTTCCCGGAATCTATAACGGAATTATTGAGGCGGGGCAAGGTCGAATACCCACGCGCCGACTGGTTAGCCATAATTGAGCCCCGCTTTAACGGACTGATCCACCATGTGACCGATGTGGCGAGGGTCGATTTTCCGGATGCGTGGACCGACCTCTTTCCAGCCGGGCGACAATTACCCGTCGCGCGGCCTTCGGAATTCCTGGCCGTTGTTTCCGGCCGTCGCGTTCCCGGGCCCGCTCGCCGTCATGTCCCGTTCCGGCAGAACCGAGTGGCCGAAGAGGAAAACAGATGCCCGTCATCAGGAGCACACCGTCCGCCGCGGCCGGTGACCAGGGTCCCTCGCCCGTCACCGCACTGCGTGATCTGTCGCTCGCCTCCGCCGCGCCGGCGGCGCTGCGGGCCGCCGTCCGGATCGGGGTCGCCGACGCGCTCGGCGACACCCCCGTGCCGGTCGGCGACCTCGCGGCGGCACTGAAGGTCGACACCGCGGTGCTGCTGCGCCTGCTGCGCAACCTGCGCTGCTACGGCGTCTTCGACGAGACCGCCGACGGCATCGTGCACACGGCCACCTCCCGGCTGCTGCGCGAGGACGACCCGCAGCGGCTGAAGTACTGGGTCCAGTGGGTCACCGAGCCGTGGGTGTGGGAGCTGTGGCCCGACCTGGAGGCGGCGGTGCGCGACGGCCGGGGTCACTTCGAGGACCGCTACGGCGAGGAGTTCTTCGCCCACCTGCACAGCCGGTGGCAGGAGTCCACCGAGATCTTCAACAAGTCGCAGACGGAGCTGTCCAGGCTGACCTCCGCGGCCATCGCCGAGTCGCTGGACCTGAGCGAGGTGAAGACCTTCGCCGACGTCGGCGGCGGGCGCGGTTTCACGCTCGCGGAGCTGCTGGAGGCGAACCCGCACCTGCACGGCACACTCGTCGACCTGCCGGCCGCGGTCGCCCACCCCGATCCGCGGCTGCGCCCCGGAGGCGCGCTCGCCGGACGCTCCAGTGTGGTGGCCGGCGACTGCCTGCGGGAGATCCCGGTGGAGGCGGACGTCTACCAGTTCAAGAGCATCCTCGAATGGGACGACGAGCGGACCGTGACCGCGCTGCGCAACGCCCGGCGGGCGGGCCGGCCCGGCAGCCGCGTCCTCGTCGTCACCAACCTCGTCGACGACAGCCCGGAGATCCGCTATGCCACCGGCATCGACCTGCTGTTCCTGCTCAACACCAACGGCAGGCGGCACACCCGGGAGGGCGTGGCCGGACTCGTGGACCGGGCCGGACTGCGGCTGGAGGGCATCGCCCCGGTGGGCCGGCTCCTGCACGTGGTCGAGACGTCCGTCCCCGAGTGACCCGCGCGGCGCGAGCGACCAGATCCGACCCCTCCCACCGATCGAGGTGCCACGATGACCACTGACATCGCCCGGCCGGACGCCACGGCCGAGCACACCGCCGACGAGGCGTTCGCCGAGCTGCTGTTCTCCCCCGAGGGACTCGCGGACCCGTTCTCCCGGTACCACCGACTGCGTGAGGCCGCGCCGGTCCACCGCACCTCGATGGGCACCTGGGTGCTGACCCGCTACGACGACGTGGACGAGTTCCTGCGCAGCAAGCTGGTCAACAAGGACATCCAGGTCTACATGGCCGGACGGTTCAGCGGCGACTGGGAACAGCACCAGGCGCTGCGCAAGCTCGCCGCCAACATGCTGTGGACCAACCCGCCCGAGCACACCCGGCTGCGCCGGATCGCCAACCGGGCGTTCACCGAGAAGCGGGTGAACGAGCACCGGGCCTTCATAGAGCGCAGGTTCGACGAGCTGATCGAGCCGCTCGCCGCGGCGGGCGGCGGCGACATCTGCAACGACGTCTGCTTCCCGCTCGCCCTCAGCGTCGTGGCGAACCTCATCGGAGTCCCGCAGGAGGAGGCCCCGCTGCTGCGCGACAAGATCCGTGACTTCCAGCGCACCTTCGAGCCGGGCATGACCGCCACCGAGCTGCGCAAGGCCGACGAGGCGGCGAAGTTCCTGGACGACTACTTCGCCGACCACGTCCGCGGCAAGCAGCGCCGGCCGGGCGACGACCTGGTCTCGGCACTGATCGACACCGAGGACGAGGGTGAACGGCTCGGTTTCGACGAGCTCGTGCAGATGTGCCACATGATCATCGCCGCGGGCAGCGAGACCACCACCTTCTTCATGACCAACGGCATCCGGCTCTTCGCCGAGCACCCGGACCAGGCGGACCTGGTGCGCGCGGACCCGTCGCTCCTCGACCGGGCGCGGGAGGAGGTGCTGCGCTACATGCCGTCGGCGCACATGATCCCCCGGACGACGACCGCGCCGGTGCGGGTCGGCGGCGTGGAGATCCCGGCCGGCGCGCGGGTCATGGTGTGGATCGCGGCGGCCAACCGCGACCCGGAGCGCTATCCGGACCCGGACAGGTTCGACATCCTGCGTGAGGGGCAGCCCGCGCCGCTGGCCTACGGGCTGGGCACGCACTTCTGCCTCGGCTGGCGGCTGGCGAACCTCCAGGCGCAGGTCGTCTTCTCGTCGCTGCTCACCCGCTTCTCCCGGCTGGAGATCACCGAACCGCTGCGCCACCGGGCGCGGGTCGCCTTCCCGCAGCTGGAGTCGCTGCGGATCCGGTTCCACGAGCACCCGGCGGAGCGTCCCGCGCCGTCCGGCTCGACCGTGCGGTTCCTGTCGGAGGAGTACCTGGCGGAGCTGGAGGCGCTGGCTCCGGCCAAGCAGCCGGAGATACCGCACGTGAACGTCCGGGTGCAGTTCCACGTCACGGACACGCCCGAGGGCCAGGTCGACTACCACCTGCTGATCCGACGGGGCGTCATCGTCAAGGCCGGCCGCGGGGTGATCGGCGACAGCGACCTGGCGATCACCGGGACCTACCGCGACCTGGTCGACTTCCAGGCCGGGGAGCTGCACGCCGCTACCGCCTTCGTCACCGGGCAGTTCCGGGTGACCGGCGACAAGGCGAAGCTGCTGGAGCTGATGCTGGTGCTCCAGTCCGGCTACTACCACCAGTTCGTGGCCGACCTGTGGGCGAAGACGTCATGGTGACGCACACGCTCGTCTTCCACTTCAGCGACGAGATGTCCGAAGCGGACCGCGCGCGGTTCTTCCGGGAGGGCTCCGCGCTGGTCCTCGCCTCCGGGTTCGCGGACTCCTACCGGCACTGGCCGCACGTGCCGCTGCACGACGACGTCGGTGCCGAGGTCGCCCCGGTCTTCGTCCCCTCCGCGATGGCCCGGATCACCTGCCGCGACCTCGGCACGATGCGCGAACTCTTCGCCCACCCGCCACTGCTGGAGTTCGTCCGCCACTGGCAGTCCAGGTTCCCCTACCAGGCGGTCTCGGTGAACACCGAGGAGTAGGCCCCGTCGTCGAACTCCCGTCGTGCCGTCCGTCCCCCTCACCCACCGGAGCGTCAGACCATGCCGGTCAATCCTCATGCCCTGGGCAACCGCGATCCCCGCTTCGCCGATCAGCGCTGGCTGCTGGATCTGGCCATCGAGCAGTTCGGGCCGGAATGGGACCAGGACCGCCTGCACTACCTGTCGGCTCCGGTCAGCGCCGATCACAAGGGCGCGATCCTGGGGCTGGGGCGCTCGATCCGCAAACTGGACGACTTCACCCGTGAGATGGTCAACCTCGCCCGGCACTTCGAACTCCGCGGTGCGGCGCAGCGGCGGGCCGGGCACACCGCCTCCGCGAGCGACGACCACTTCGCGGCCGCCGTCCTCTACGGCGGCGCCCAGTGGCCGATCTTCGCCAACACCGAGCTCAACGTCGTACTGGAACAGAAGAAGACCGACTGCTACACCGCCTACGCCGCCGGCGCGGACCACCTCGTGGAACCCGTCGAGGTGCCGTACGAGGGCCGGACGCTGGCCGGCTGGTTCCACCTGCCCCCGGGGCACAGGGACACCACCGGCCCGCTGCCGTGCGTGGTGCTGCTCTCCGGGATGGACGGCTTCAAGGAGATGAACGTCTTCGC
This sequence comes from Streptomyces sp. NPDC017676, assembly GCF_044329325.1. Classification (NCBI taxonomy): domain Bacteria; kingdom Bacillati; phylum Actinomycetota; class Actinomycetes; order Kitasatosporales; family Streptomycetaceae; genus Streptomyces; species Streptomyces sp. NPDC017676. Next base: position 102,775 of record NZ_JBIRJA010000010.1, read on the forward strand.
GAGCGCCGACCGCCATCTGCGCCGCGGCATGGCCGTGCTCACCCTGGACGGTCCCGGCCAGGGCACGTCCCTGGTCCGGGAGATCTGGTACGACCCCGACCGCTACGGACAGGTCGGCACCGCGGCCTACGAGGCGGTCGCGGCCCGCCCGGAGGTCGACCCGGAGCGGGTCATGCTCTGCGGGGTGAGCCAGGGGTCGTTCTGGGTCACCCAGATGGCCGCGGCCGAGCCCCGGTACGCCGCCTGCGCCACGCTGTTCACCTGTTTCGACCCCGGCAACGCCGTCATGTTCGGCTCCGCCTCGCCGACCTTCCGCCAGCGCTTCATGTACATGACCGGCACGTCCGGTGTCGAGGAGCTGGAGGCCAAGGTCGCCACCATGACCGTCGCCGGGCTCAGCAAGCAGATCCACATGCCCTACCTGGCGGTCATGGGCGAGGACGACCCGCTGTGCGACCCCGCGGACACCTACCGGCACCTCAACGACGTGCCCGGCCCCAAGGAACTGCTGTTCTACGTCGGCGAGCACCACGCCCCGGTCACCCGCACCGCGGGCCGCCTCGGCCCCGCCGTCTTCGTCGCCGTCGCCGACTGGCTCGCCGAACGGGCGGCGGGAGAACCGCTCACGTCCCGGCACACCACCGTCGACGCCCGCGGCCGCTCCCACACCGAACCGTGGGGCGGCGAGCGGCACTACACCTACGGTGCCCCCCTCGACCCGCGCACCCTGCTCGGGGACGGCCCCGGCACCGGCCTGTCCTGACCCGTCCGTCCCGACCCGGCACCCGATCCGCCCAGCCGTCCTCACCGCTGCCCTGGAGTGCTCATGTCCGCCGCCGCCACCACCGTCTCGGTCATGCTCGCCGCGGTGCTCCTCTTCACCTCCTACGCGACCTTCACCGGCAAGGAGGCCGTCCGCCGGGGCATCGTCGAGGTGGGTTTCCCGGCATCCCTCCTGTGGTTCCTGGGCCTGGCCCAGTGCGCCGGCGCCGTCGGCCTGATCGCGGGCCTGTACTGGTCGCCGCTGGCCATCGCCGCCGCCACGGGCCTCGTGCTGTACTTCCTCGGCGCCGTCGGGTCGCACCTCCGGGTCGGGCACCCGCGCCGCGCCGGACTGTCCGCCGCCATCCTGCTCGGCTCCGTCACGGCACTGTGCCTGGTGACGCTGAGCGCGTGAGGCCCGGTCCGAGCGGCCCCGCCGGTTAGCCAGGCTTGAGCCGGGATTTACGGCGGCCCCGGACCATCGACACGAGCGACGCCGGAACACAGGCGTCCGACCAGCGAAATCCCCGATGCTGATGAGGTCATCGTGCACATCTCGAAACCCTTCGTGCTGAAGCCGTCCGAGGCCCGGCCCGGGGCCCCCAGCCCCGAGGACGCGGCCGGCACCGCCTTCAGGACGGCCTTCAAGCTCATCGCCAGCGACACCGACGCCCGGTTCAGCCTCCTCGAATGGCACCTCGACCCCTGGCAGACCGGCCCGGGGCTGCACCAGCACAACTTCGACGAGGCCTTCTACGTGCTGGAGGGCCACGTGGTCTTCCAGGTGGGGGAGGAGCGCCACGTCCTCGGCCCGCGGCAGCTGGCCTGGATGCCCCGGAACACCCCGCACTCCTTCTCCAACGCCGGTGGCGAGCCCGCTGCCGGACTGACCGTGTCCACCCCCGGCGGCCTGGAGAACGTCTTCGCCGCCGCGTCGAGCGACCCCGACGTGCCCCGCCCCGCGTTCCGGTTCGAGGTGGAGCGGCTCGGACCCCCCGTCCGCGCCGAGGGCGCGCCCGAGCAGCCCGAGTGAACGGCACGACCGAGCCAACCCCAGCCGAAGGGATCACTGCAATGACCGCGGACCTCACGTTCGAGCGCTTTCGCGACTACATGGTGGGCCCGGCCAGGTTCATGAACCTGCTGAGCGTCTTCGAACTCGGCCTCATCGACGAACTCCGGGAACACGGCGCCCTGACCGCGGCCCAGCTCGGCGCCGCCGCCGGGACCCGCCCCGACGCCGTGGAACAACTGCTGCTCCTGCCGGTCAAGGAGGGCTTCGTCGCGCACGACGAGGCGTCGGGCCAGTACTCCCTCGACTCGCTCGCCCGCGTGGACCAGACGGACGTGCAGCGCCTGCTGACCCTGATGAACATGATCAAGGTGGTCATGCTCCGGCAGGTCTTCTACCTCACCGAGAGCGTGCAGACCGGCACGGTCGTCGGCCTGGAGAAGCTCTACGGATACCAGGGCAACCTGTACGGAGCCGTCGCCGAGCACAAGGACCTGCGCGAGTCGTGGGCGACGCTGATGGACAACGTCACCGAGTACATCGACACCTGGTTCTTCGCCAACGTCGACATCCCGGCCGGCTCCCAGGTGCTCGACGTCGCCGGCAACACCGGCCTGGGAGCCATCCTGACGTACCGTCGCAAGCAGTCGCCCGGACTGCACGTGACCACCTTCGACCTGCCCGAGAAGGAGAGCGAGTGCCTGGAGAACTTCCGGGCGCACGGCGTCGCCGAGCACTGCTCCTTCATCGGCGGTGACGTCTTCGAGTCCGTCCCCACGGGCTTCGACGTCGCTCTGGTCAAGCACTTCCTGGACATGTTCGACAAGGACCAGGTGTTCGAGATCCTGCGCGGGGTGCACGGGGCGCTGCCGGCCGGCGGGCAGATCCACATCCTGGTCCCGGTCTACCCGGAGGACGTCAAGGGCGACGACAACGTCGACATCGACTTCTTCCCCGCCTTCTTCCTCGGCTGCACCATGGGCCAGGGCGGCCCGCAGAAGATGTCCACCTACCGCGCCTGGCTGGAGGAGTGCGGCTTCGAGGTGACCCGGACCCTCACCCAGGACCGCGCCACGATGCCGCCCGGCACGTTCGTCGTCCACGGCATCCTGTCCGCCACCAAGACCGCATGACCCGTCCCGTCCGCGTCGCCGCCCACCTGTGGCCCGGCGGCGCCCCCGACTACGCGACCTGGCGCGCGGCGGTGCTGCGGGCCGAGGAGATGGGCGCCGACGCCGTCTTCGGCTACGACCACTTCCACAAGCCGTGGGTGCGCCGCGGCCCGGAGGGCATCGAGATCGACCCGGTGCAGCCCGATGTCACCAACTTCGAGGGCTGGACCTCGCTCGCGTCGTGGGCGGAGATCACCAGCCGGGTGGAGATCGGCCTGCTCGTCACCGGCATCGGTTACCGCAACCCCGACCTGCTCGCCGACATGGCCCGTACCGTCGACCACATCAGCGGCGGCCGGCTCGTCCTCGGCGTCGGCGCGGGCTGGTACGAGAAGGACTACACGGCCTACGGCTACGCCTACGGGACCCTCGGGTCCCGGATGGACCTGTTCACCGAGGGCGTCCGGCGCATCGAGCACCGGCTGGGGCACCTGACCCCGCCACCCCTGCGGAAGATCCCGCTCCTCATCGGCGGCGGAGGTGAACGCCGTACCCTGCCGGTCGTCGGGCGGTACGCCGACATCTGGCACTGCGGACTGGACCTGGAGACCTTCCGCCGCAAGAACGACCTCGTCAAGCAGCACGCCGCGGCGGCCGGCCGGGACGCCGACGCGATCGAGCGGGCCGCCAACTGGAGCGGCCCCGCCCAGGCCGACGCGCTGCGGGCCGAAGGCGTCACCCTCTTCGTCACGGAGGTCAAGCCGACGGACGCCGGGTACGACCTGTCGTTGCTGAAGGACATGGTGAGCTGGCGGGACTCCGTCACCTGAGCCCCCGGCCCCCGCTCAGGACAGCGGAGCGCCGCCGGCACCGGGCCGGCGGCGCTCCGCTGTCACCACACTGGTACTACCGGCGCAGATACGGGCCGAGCAGTGTCAGGTCGGCCGGGCCCAGCCGGTCGGAGGCGATCTTCGCCTGGTGCCAGTACGGGTACGGCAGCGGCGGGGCGCTCACCTCGTCCAGCCGCCCCAGCTCGGCAGGCTCCAGGACCAGGTCGGCGGCGCGCAGGTTCTGGTCGAGCTGCTCCTCGCTGCGCACACCGATCACCAGCGAGGTCACGGCCGGCCGGGACAGCAGCCAGGCGAGCGCCACCTGCGCCGGGGTCGCGTCCCGGTCCCGCGCGAGGGAGACCAGCGCGTCCACGACGGCGTACAGCCGGTCCTCGTCGCGCACCGGCGGCTCGTCCCAGCCGCTCAGGCGCCGGGAACCCGCGGGCGGCTCCACGCCCCGGCGGTACTTGCCGGACAGCAGCCCGCCGGCCAGCGGGCTCCACGCCAGGACGCCGAGGCCCTGGTCGACGGCGATCGGGAGCAGTTCGTACTCGGCTTCCCGGGCCTGGAGCGAGTAGTGGATCTGCTGGCTGACGAACCGCGCCGTGCCGGTCCGGTCGGAGACCCCGAGCGCCTTCATCAGGTGCCAGCCGGAGTAGTTGGAGCAGCCGACGTACCGGATCTTGCCGGCGCGCACCAGGGCGTCCAGGGCGGAGAGCGTCTCCTCCAGCGGGGTCAGGCCGTCCCACGCGTGCACCTGGTAGAGGTCGATGTGGTCGGTGCCCAGCCGGCGCAGGCTCGCCTCGCACGCCTGGATCAGGTGGTGGCGGGACAGGCCCGCGTCGTTGGGGCCGGTCCCGGTCGGCATGCGGGCCTTCGTGGCGATCAGCGCGCGGTCCAGGCGCCCCTTCATCGCCCGGCCGACGATCTCCTCCGACAGACCGCCGGAGTAGGAGTCGGCCGTGTCGATCAGGTTGACGCCCGCGTCCAGCGCGCGGTCGATCTGCCGGCTCGCCTCGGTGAGGTCGGCCCGGCCCACCTTCGCGAAAACACCGCGCCCGCCGAATGTCATCGTGCCCAGGGTCAGGACAGAAACCCGGAGACCGGAATTACCGAGCTGTCGATATTCCATGTCCGAGATGCTAGCCGTACGGCCGGTGGACGCATTAAAGCGCCGCTGCAGGACGGCAGTATTTTCACTGGAGCCATCCTCCAGAACCGCCGCTCACCTGCGCTTCCATCCCCGACAGACCGCTGAACCGCTTTCTGAGCCCTGCTCTAGCGGGACCCGTTAGCGTCGTTCCGTCGTTCCGTCGAAAAGGGGCCCGACGTGCTGCGCCCACTGAAATCCATTGCTCTCGCCTGTCTGCGCTCCGTCTGGGGGAATGTGGTGGCCTACGGAAAAATGTGGATCGCCGTTCCGGAGGTTTCCGAGGCCGGGCCCGCGGGCGCGGCGCCCGGGGAGCGCCATCCGGAACGGGTACGCCCCGACATCCCCCTGAGCCGGGCCGAGAGGGCCTGGGAACGCCAGATACGCGACACGGCCTGACGCCCGGGCGCGCGCCCGGGGAGAGAGGACGAGAGGTGGCACACGTGACGCCGGACGTCGGCAGCACGCGCGGCCGGGTGGCCGAACTGGGCCTCCTGCGCGCGGAGGCGGAGCGCGGTCCCAGTGACAAGGCGACCGAGGCGCAACGGGCCAAGGGGAAGCTGACGGCGCGTGAGCGCATCGGCCTGCTGCTGGACGAGGGCTCCTTCCACGAGGTGGAGCAGTTGCGCCGGCACCGGGCGACCGGGTTCGGACTGGAGGCGAAGCGTCCCTACACCGACGGGGTGATCACGGGGTGGGGGACGGTGCACGGCCGCACGGTGTTCGTGTACGCGCACGACTTCCGGATCTTCGGCGGTGCGCTGGGCGAGGCCCACGCGGCGAAGATCCACAAGATCATGGACATGGCCGTCGCGGCCGGTGCGCCACTGGTGTCGCTGAACGACGGTGCCGGGGCCCGCATCCAGGAGGGCGTGTCCGCGCTGGCCGGCTACGGAGGCATCTTCCGGCGGAACACCCGGGCGTCCGGCGTGATCCCGCAGATCTCGGTGATGCTGGGCCCGTGTGCGGGCGGGGCGGCGTACGCGCCGGCGCTGACGGACTTCGTGTTCATGGTCCGCGACACCGCGCAGATGTTCATCACCGGCCCCGACGTGGTGCAGGCCGTGACCGGGGAGCGGATCAGCCACAACGGACTGGGCGGTGCGGACGTGCACGCCCAGGTGTCGGGTGTGGCGCACTTCGTCCATGACGACGAGCCGACGTGCCTGGAGGAGGTGCGGTACCTGCTGTCGCTGCTGCCGGCCAACAACCGGGAGAACCCTCCGGCCGCGGACCCGGCGGACCCGGTGGACCGGCGCGCCGAGGCGCTGCTGGACCTGGTGCCCGCAGACGGCAACCGCTCCTACGACATGCGCCGGGTGATCGAGGAGATCGTCGACGAGGGGGAGTACCTGGAGGTCCACGAGCGATGGGCCACCAACATCATCTGCGCACTCGCCCGGCTCGGCGGGCAGGTGGTCGGGCTGGTCGCCAACCAGCCCGCTTCGCTGGCGGGCGTGCTGGACATCGAGGCGTCCGAGAAGGCGGCGCGATTCGTGCGGACGTGTGACGCCTTCAACGTTCCGATCATCACCCTGCTGGACGTTCCCGGGTTTCTGCCGGGGGTGGAGCAGGAGCACGGCGGGATCATCCGGCACGGCGCCAAGCTGCTCTACGCGTACTGTGACGCGACCGTGCCGCGCGTCTCGGTGGTCCTGCGCAAGGCGTACGGCGGCGCGTACATCGTGATGGACTCCCAGTCGATCGGCGCGGACCTGACCTTCGCGTGGCCGACCAACGAGATCGCGGTCATGGGCGCCGAGGGCGCGGCGAACGTGATCTTCCGGCGGCAGATCGCGGAGGCGGACGACCCGGAGGTGATGCGGGCCCGGCTGGTCAAGGAGTACAAGGCCGAGCTGATGCACCCCTACTACGCCGCCGAGCGCGGCCTGGTCGACGACGTGATCGACCCGGCGCGGACGCGTGCCGTGCTGGCGTCCGCGCTGGCCGCGCTCCGCACCAAACACGCGGACCTGCCCTCCCGCAAACACGGCAACCCGCCCCAGTGACCTCCTCCCAGGAAGCCGCCATGCCCTCCTCGCACACGTCCCAAGCACATGCGTCGTCCCCGTCGCCCGAGGGGCGGGAGGCGCCCGCGGACGCGGGACCCGGCACCGCCTCCGCGGTGGCCGAAGGGGGACCCCCCGCCCTCGCCCCCGCCGCCGGGCAGCCGCTGCTGCGCGTCGAGCGGGGCCACGCCGAGCCCGGCGAACTGGCCGCGGTCGTCGTGGCCCTGCTGGCCCTGGCCCACCCCGCCGGTGCCCGGCCGGTCGAGACCGTCGCGCTGCCGGCCGCCGCCCGGTGGAACCCCGTCCGGACGTTCGCCGCCCCCCACAGCTGGCAGACCGTCGTCTGACGCGCCGCGCACGCCCCCGGCCGCCCCGACGCGGTGCGAGGCGTCACCTGACACCCCGCCACCCCTCACCCGCCCGGCCGCGCACGCCCCCGACTGCCCCGCCACCGCTCACCTGCCCGGCCGCGCACGCCCACGACTGCCCCGCCACCGCTCACCTGCCCGGCCGCGCACGCCCCGACCGCCCCGACGCGGTGCGAAGCGTCTCCTGACGCCCCCACCGCTCACCCGTCCCCGAGACGCCCCGTGCCCCGCCGCCTGTTCACACCGGCCGGGTGCGCATCACCGGAGAGGCCGGTATCCGCCCCCATCCGGACAGCGACCGGAACGTGCTGCGACCCGTCCACGGAACGGACCGCGGCGTGCGGCCGCCACCTCGGCCGCGGACCGGCCGGCGGCGTCGTGGAACGCGCCGACCGCGTCGGCGCCCCGCGGGCCGCCGCCGGAGCCTGACCGGCCGCTCCACCGTCACCTCCCCGGACTCAACGAAGTTCCGGCCGGACGCCGGTGCCGCGGCCCGCCCCCTCACCGACAGGAGCATCCCGTGCGGATCGCCGTAGCAGGGTCCATCGCGACCGACCACCTCATGACCTTCCCCGGCCGTTTCCCCGACCAGTTGCTCGCCGACCGGCTGGACAAGGTCTCGCTCTCCTTCCTCGCCGACCGGTTGGAGGTACGGCGCGGCGGCGTGGGCGCGAACATCGCCTACGGCCTGGCCCGGCTGGGGCTGACCCCGCTGCTCGTGGGCGCCGCGGGCACCGACTTCGCCGAGTACGGCGCCTGGCTGCGGGCGGCCGGGGTGGACACCACGCCGGTGCGGCTCAGCGCCGCGCTGCACACCGCGCGTTTCATCTGCACCACCGACGCCGACCAGAACCAGATCGCCACGTTCTACGCCGGCGCCATGGCCGAAGCCCGCCACATCGACCTCGCCGCCGTCGCCGGGCGGGCAGCCCCTGGCCTGGACGTGGTGCTCGTCGGTGCGGACGACCCCGAGGCGATGCTCCGTCACACCCGCACCGCGCACCGCCTGGGCGTCGCCGTCGCGGCCGACCCCTCGCAGCAGCTCGCCCGGCTGGACCGGGAGCAGGTCCGCCGGCTGGTCGACGGTGCCTGGCTGCTGTTCACCAACGAGTACGAGGCCGCGCTGCTGCGGGAGCGCACCGGCTGGACCGAGCGGGAGGTCCTGGAGCGGGTCGGGCGGTGGGTGGTGACGCTCGGCGCGGGCGGGGTGTCCGTCGCCCGCAGCGGACGGCGCCCGACGGCCGTTGCCGCGGTCCCCGTCCGGCGGATCGCCGACCCGACCGGGGCCGGTGACGCCTTCCGGGCCGGCTTCCTGGCCGGGCTCGCCTGGCAGTGGCCGCAGGAGCGGGCCGCCCGCCTCGGCTGTGCGGTCGCCGCGGTCGTCCTGGAGTCGACGGGCACCCAGGAGTACGAGCTGGTGGCCGCCGACCTGATCGGCCGGGTCGAAGCCGCCTACGGTACTGCCGAGGCGCGCGCGATCGGGCCCCGTCTGACCGGCGTCCGCTGATCGCACCGGCCCCCGGGGCGGGCACGCGAACTGCCGTCTCCCGGTGATGCCCCCGGGGAGACGGCAGACGCGACGTGCTGTGCCGTCCGCTATGTGCTGACCAGGATCTCGTGCTGGAGCCTCCTCGCCTCCGGCGAGGGTTTCAGGCCGAGTTCGGCGTCGAGCACGCAGCGCAGATCGCGGTAGACGGTCAGCGCGTCCCCCCGGCGGCCCGACCGGTGTAACGCCTCCATGAGTTTGATGTAGAACGCCTCGTGCAGGCGGTGGGTGGCGACCAGCGACCGGAGTTCACCGACGATCTCCCGGTGCCGGTTGTTCGCCAGGTCGGCCTCGATCCGCAGCGACACCGCCTCCAGCCTGAGTTCCTCCAGGAGGACGGAGAGGCCGTACAGCGCCGGTCCGGAGGTGATGTCGGCGGGTATCGTGCCGCGGTACAGGTTCAGGGCCTCGCGGAGCAGTTCCGCGGCCCGGGTGGGCTGCTTGCGGCGCAGCTCGTTCCTGCTGCGCTCCAGGAGGCTCTGGAACTGGAAGACGTCGACGTGGTCGGTCGGCATGGCCAGCATGTACCCGTCGGGCCGGGTGACCAGCAGCTCCGCGCCGCGGGCGGAGTGGAAGTTCTTGTCGAAGAGCTTGCGAAGCTGGTGGACGTACGTCTGCACGATCGTCTTGACCGTGTTGGGCGGACCGTCGGGCCACAGCTCGTCGATCACGCGCTCCACGCTCACCGTCGAGCCGGCGTTGACGGCCAGGAGTGCGAGGACCTGCCGGAGCTTGGTCGCGGTGATTCTGACGGGCAAGCGGGTGTCGTCGGTTCCCAGGGCGTGGCTCACTTCAAGCGGGCCGAGCAGATTGACCCATATCAGCTCCCCGAGCACTGTGGATTTCCCCCTAGACCTCGGCGTACGTACGGTCGTCCATTTCGGTGTTATGGCCGACCGGCCAAACGCAAAATACGGAACGGACACGAACCGAGAATTCTGATCCACCATTGAATTCATCAACGGCTGACTGCTCGCTCAAGTATTCGTTTTCGGCTGGAGCCTAGGACCGTCTGAGCAGCCGTGTCAACGAGCGTTCCATGCCGCCGTCGCGGACTCTGTAAAGATTTTGAAATACAACCGGGGTTGTCGCCTACCCCTGGAATGGTGTTTGCATTCCCATGGCTTCGCAAAGAGTTGGTCGACGGGGGTGGGGGTCAGACGCGTCGCCAGTCCATCACCACATAGGCGTGCGGACCCCCGAGACGGCGCTGCAACCGCAGCACGCCGTCGTGCAGGAGGGCCTCCCTGACCTGCTCGGTGTTCACCACCCGCCGGTGCGACCCGATGACCACGTCGTGGACGACCGCGTCGCCGCGCAGCCGCCAGCGCCCTGAATACCCGAGATAGTCGTCGGCGGAGCCGAGGTAGGTCGCCGGTGGCACACCGTCGATTCCGGCCAGTGGCTCGTTCCGCATCAGGCTGGCCGCCATGTACCCATCCGCGTGATAAATCAGCAGTCCGTCCGCTTCGTTGCCCAGCGGGCCTTCGCTCGCGGAGCCGTCGTCTTCCAGGTAGAAGTGGGACACCAGTCGCCAGACTCCTATGAGATCCTTTTCGGACAGCATGCGTGCTCCCTGCACCTGGACGAGCCCGACGCCCGCACCGGGAAACACGGCTGGTGCGCCGGGCTGTCAATCCGAATCCCGGCCCCTGACCGACCGGGGCGATCAAGCCACACTGGCGCGATGGGCTAAAAAACCACTCAAAGAGCGTTAATCACGTGTGCGGTGACGTTATTACAGTGGGACGGAATTCCGACCGCGGGTGGCACGGTACGCCTCCACATCACCGGCAGCCACCGAGGAGCACCGCATGATCGTCGTCACCACACCCACCGGAAATCTCGGGAGCCAGGTCCTCGCCGCCCTCCTCGGGGCCGGCGCACGCGTCCGCGTGATCGTCCGCGACCCCTCCCGCCTTCCGGCCCTCGTCCGGGCCCGCGTCGAGGTGGTGGCCGGCTCGCACGGCGACCCCGCCGTCGTCGACCGGGCGTTCGCCTCCGCCGACACCGTCTTCTGGGTGGTGCCGCCCGACCCGCGGGCCGAGAGCGTCGAGTCCGCCTTCACCGGCTTCACCCGCCCCGCCTGCGACGCCCTGATCCGCCATGGGGTCCGGCGGGTGGTCGGCATCTCCGCGCTGGGGCGCGGCTTCCCCGGGAAGGCGGGCCTCGCCACCGCCTCCCTGGCCATGGACGACCTCATCGCCGGCACCGGCGTCGGCTACCGTGCGCTGACCATGCCCGCGTTCATGGAGAACCTGCTCGCCCAGGCCCCGCTGATCAGGGCGGAGGGCAGGTTCTTCTCGCTGATCGACGGCGACCGCATCCTGCCCACCGTCGCCTCCCGCGACATCGCGGCCGTCGCCGTCCGGCTGCTGCTCGACCGCACCTGGACCGGCCGGGACGAGGTGCCCGTCCTCGGCCCGCGGGACCTGTCCTTCCACGACATCGCCCGCATCATGTCCCAGGTCCTCGGCAGGCCCGTGCGCTACCAGCGCCTGGCGCCGGAGGAGTTCAAGGCGGCCATGCTCGCGGGCGGGATGTCCGACGCCATGGCGCAGGGCATGGTCGACATGCTGCTCGCCAAGGACGAGGGCCTCGACACCGTCGAGCCGCGCACCGCGCGGTCCGCCACGCCCACCGGTTTCCGGAGCTGGTGCGAGGAGGTTCTGGCCCCCGCCGTGCGGGCCGGCTGACCGGCTCCGCCGGCGTGCAGAGCCGGTTGAGGATTCCTCTAGGCCCGCTGCCTAGCGTCGTTCCCCATGAGGGACGCCGCCCCGCGGCCCGCGGTCGGACGGAGGCGGCGGAGGGCGTCCCCCTTCCGGCGGTGCCGGCCCGGCCACGGCCGGCCACCGCTTCCTTCGTGCCGCGGGACGCCGGTGGGCGCCGGGCCGCGGCTCACGTGATCGCGGGGGGCCGGCCGTCCGGCCGGGGCACGACACCCCGTTCCGCCGGTCCACCGCCTTCAGCGCGCCCGCCGTGCAGCCCACTACCCGGAGGACAGCATGATCGTGCACACCCTCATCTACCGGTTCCCGCCGGAGGCCGACACGGACGGCATCCGGCAGTTCTTCGACGGGCTGCGCGATCTCGCGACCGGCTCCGGCCTGGTCACGGGCTTCGGCTGGAAGCCGCACGTCCTGCTGCCCGTCGACGAGAAGAGCAAGGGGATGACCGCGACCCACATCGCGCAGTTCTCCTGCGCCGACGTGGCGACCCTGAAGGAGTTCTCCGAGCGGCCCGCCGTGCACGAGTTCATCGGGAAATGGCGCGGAAAGCTCAACTACGAGGCCGCGTACGCGAACCACGAGCAGATGCTGCCGTCGAGCATCGGAAACGGACCTTCCATGTTCCACACCGAGCACACCGTGACCGTCGAGGCGCACGCGGACGTCGTCTACGCCGTGCTGGCGGACATCGAGCGCTACTCCGAGCTGTTCCCGCCCACCGAGTCCTCCACCATGCTGGAGGAGACCGACACTTACCAGATCGCCAGGCTGGTGGTCGACGTCAGCGGGCAGCGGCAGAGCTGGGTGACCCGCCGCGACCTCGACCGCGAGCGCCGCACCATCGCCTACCGGCAGTTGGAGAACGCCCCGATGATCGAGTTCATGGGCGGTGAGTGGCGCGCCCTGCCGCTGGACGAGAACCGCACCCAGCTCGTCATCACGCACGACTTCGCCGCCCGCCCCACCGACGCCGTGCCCAGCCAGGAGGAGGCGTCCCGGCTGCTGCGGGCCGCCGTCGACCGCAACAGCCACGCCGACCTCGACGCGGTCCGCAAGGAGGCCGAGCGGCGCGCCCAGTCCGTCGGAGCGCCCGCGTGAGCAGGCGCCTGATCGACCTGAGCGTGCCGGTGCTGGACGGCCCCAGCGAGGCGACACCGGTCGAGGTGGACCTCATCGACCACGCCTCCGCGCCGGCCGCCCTCGGCCTGACCCCCGAGGACTTCCCCGAGGGCGAGGCGATCACGAACGAGACCGTCACGCTGACCACGCACACCGGCACCCACATGGACGCGCCGCTGCACTACGGGGTCACCAGCGGGGGACGTCCGGCCGCGGCCATCGACGAGGTTCCGCTGGACTGGTGCTACGCGCCGGGGGTCCGGCTCGACCTGCGGCACGTCCCGCCCGGCGCCGGCATCACGGCCGCCGACGTCCAGGACGCGCTCGCGAAGATCCCGCACGAACTCCGCCCCGGGGACATCGTGTTGATCTGGACCGGTGCCGACCGGCTGTGGGGCACCGACGCCTACCGGGCCCACCACCCCGGTATGACACGGGAGTCCACGGCCTGGCTGGTCGAGCGCGGGGTCAAGGTGATCGGCATCGACAGCTGGGGCTTCGACCGGCCCTTCGGTGCCATGATCGGCGACTACCGGGAGACCGGGGACAACGCCTTCCTCTGGCCGGCCCACCTGTACGGACGTGAACACGCGTACTGCCAGCTCGAAAAGCTCGCGCACCTGGACGAGCTGCCCGCGGCCACCGGGTTCACCGTGGCCTGCTTCCCCGTCAAGCTCACCGGGCTCGGCGCGGGATGGACACGGGTGGTCGCGATCGTAGAGGAGCGGTGAGCCGCACCGGACACGGGAGCGGGGGGGGGGGCCGGCCCGCCCCCCCCCCCCCCCCCGGGGGGGGGGGGGCGGGGGGGGGGGCCCCCCCCGCCCCCGGGGGGGGGGGGGGGGCCCGGCCCGGGCCCCCGCCCCGCTCTTTCGGTGTACGGCGGGCGGTGCGGGACCTCCTCAGCCGGCCCGGGTCTCCGGGAGCGGCACCCACAGCTGGTCGGCGTCACCGGCGGCGAGCCGGCCCCGGTAGACGTCGATCTTGTGGTCGAGGAGCGCCAGGTTCTCCTGCAACTCCGTTATCTTCGCGGCGACTTCGGCGCGGTGTGCCTCCATGAGGGCCAGGCGCTCCTCCTCGTTGCCGTACCCGGCGGCGACGAGTTCGGCGTACCGCCGGATGGTCTTGATGGGCATCCCGGTCGCCCGGAGCTTGGTGCACAGGGTGATCCAGGTCAGGTCCCGCTGGTGGTAGCGGCGCCGACCGCCGGGCGTTCGGTCGACGTCGGTGATGACCAGACCGACACGCTCGTAGTAGCGCAGCGTGTGGACACTGACGCCGGTGCGGCGCGCGGCCTCGGCGATGGTCAGACCTGGGTCGGGCTCGGCCTGCGGGCGAACGGACTGTGATCGCGTGAGCGGCTTGATTTCGAGCACGCTCTAAATTGTACCGTCGGGGACATGAGCGCTTCAACGCGGCCGGAGGCCGTCCCGGGAAGGCCCGGAGCGGGGCTGCGAGCAGGGGCGGACTGACAGCGCCCGGGTTCGGTGTCCCGCGGCAGCACCCGCTCCGGCGGGCCCGCCGTCCCTGCGAAGTGTCCAGGAAATCCCGGCGGTACGGCAGTTCCGCCGGCCTGACCGTCGTGCCGGTGCGTCATCGGACCGGGTTCATCCCCCGTCCCCGTCCGACGCGCACCGGCACGGCCCTTGACCCACGTCACCCGCGCTGGTCTGCGGTGGCCTCCGAGTGGATTGGACCCACATGACCGAACTCAGTCCCCAGCGACGGTCGTTGGTGCTGGCTATCTGCTGCGCCAGCATGATCGTCGTCGTCATGGACATCTCCATCGTCAACGTCGCGCTGCCGAACATCCGTGACGACCTGAACGCCTCGGTGTCCAGCCTCCAGTGGACGGTCGACGCGTACACCCTGGTGCTGGCGAGCTTCCTGCTGCTGGCCGGTTCCACCGCCGACCGGATCGGCCGCAAGCGCGTCTTCCTGCTCGGTCTCGCCGCGTTCGGGCTCGGCTCGCTCCTGTGCGGCCTGGCGCCGGGCATCGGCTGGCTCATCGGTGCCCGCGCGGTGCAGGCCGTCGGCGGCACCATGCTCAACCCGGTGGCGATGGCGATCATCGCCACCACCTTCCCGGAGCCCAAGGAACGGGCCAAGGCCATCGGCGTGTTCGGCTCGATGTCCGGCCTGTCGCTCGCACTGGGCCCGATCCTCGGCGGCGCCCTGGTCGACGCGTTCGACTGGCGCTCCATCTTCTGGATCAACGTGCCGATCGTGGCGGTCGCGATCGTGATGACCGCCCTGTACGTCCCCGAGTCCCGCGCCCCGCGGGCCCGCCGCCCCGACCCCGTCGGGCAGCTCCTGGTGATCCTCATGCTGGGGAGCCTGGTCTACGCGATCATCGAGTCGAACAAGCTGGGCTGGGGCTCGCCGACCATCGTCGCGCTGCTCGCCGTCACCGTGGTCGCCGCGCTCGCCACGGTCGGCTACGAACTGCGTCGCGCGGACCCGCTGCTGGAGCTCCGGCTCTTCCGCAGCGTGCCCTTCAGCTCGGCGATCCTCATGGCCTTCGGGGCCCTGTGCGCCTTCGGCGCGTTCCTCTTCGTCACCACCCTGTACCTCCAGGAGATCCGCGGCATGTCGGCGCTCAAGGCCGGGCTGTGCGTGCTGCCGGTCGGCCTGCTGATCGTGCTGCTCTCCCCGCGCACCGGCAAGTACGTCGGCGCGCACGGCCCCAGGCTGCCCCTGCTGGTGTCCGGGACCGCGCTGGCGGCCGGCGGCGCCGTGTCGCTGTTCATCGGGCCGTCCACCCCGCTGGCGGCCCTGCTCGCGATCTACCTGCTGATCGGCGTCTTCCAGGGCACCATCAACCCGCCGATCACCAACACCGCCGTCTCCGGCATGCCCCGGTCCATGGCGGGCGTGGCCACCTCCCTCGCCTCCGCCGGCCGGCAGACCGGCACCACCCTGGGCGTCGCCATCGCGGGCACGATCGTGGGCAGCTCGGTGGCCCACGGCGGCACCGCGTACACCCACGCCGAACACAGCGTCTGGTGGCTGCTGGTCGGCCTCGGCCTCGGCATCGTCGCCCTGGCGCTGCTCAGCACCGGCACCTGGGCCAAGGAGACCGCCGCCCGGGCGGCGGCCCTCTTCGAGGAGGTGGACCGGGGCGCGGCTCCCCAGCCGGCGGGCCGCCGCTGACCACCCGCGCGAGGAACCGGGCGGGGAGGCACGCGGTGCACGAACCCGGCACCGCGCGCCTCCCCGGCGGTGCGTTTCGAAAACGGTGCCGCGGTGCCTGTGGCAGGGGAGCCGGTCAGTAGGAGCGGGCGCCGGCCGGAGGGGCGGGCGCCGGCCGGAGGGGCGGGCGTGGGCCGGAGGAGCGAGCGTCGTCCGGAGGGGCGGGCACGATCGGAGGAGGGCGAAGGCCGGAGGGGCGGGCGCGGTCCGAGGGGCGGGCGTGGGGAGGAGGAGGGCGAAGGCCGGAGGAGCGGGCGCCGGTCGGAGGGGCGGGCGCGGCCGAGGAGGGCGAAGGCCGGAGGAGCGAGCGCCGGCCAGAGGGGCGGACGCGGCCGGAGGAGCGAGCGTTGCCCGGAGGGGCGGGCGTGGGCCGGAGGAGCGAGCGTCGCCCGGAGGGGCGGGCGCCGGGGCACGCGGCGCTGGACGACAGCGCCGCCGCGCCACCGTGCCGGGCGGCCATGCATCGCCGGCCCGCCCCGGAAGAGGGCCCACGCCGGCGGCGGTTCGGTGGCGGGGCGCCGTCCTGCCCGGAGCGCCGTGCGCGAACCACGCTCGTCCCCGTCCGCCCGTCCGCCCGTCCGCCCGTCCGCCCGTCCGCCCGTCCGTCCGCCGGTCCGACCCTTCGCCCGGACGGTTCCATGCCACCGGCCCCCGCACCGCGTGGCGGACGCCAGCGGTACGGGGGCCGGTCGGGGTGCCGGTGCTTGCCCGCGGCGGACGGCGGCAGGGCTGCGGGGCCGCGGAGCGGCGCGAGCCCGCGGAACCCGTCGGCGGCCCGCGCGCGGTCAACCGCCCTGGGGGGAAGGGCCGTCGCCGGGCCCGGTGGTGGGGGATCCGGCGCCCTCGGACCTCAGCCGCAGGGGGCGCAGCGCAGCTTCCACGCGCAGCAGTTCGTCCAGCATGGCGGCCGCCGCCTGCTCCATCTCCGTGGTGCCCCGGAACTGCCCGTCCGCGATGTACCGCGGGTGCCAGGGGATGTGGACCCCTTCGAACACCGGCAGCATCCGCAGCGTCGTCACGACCTGCTTGAGCTGCTGCACCGCCCGGGTGCCGGCGGCCACTCCGCCGTACGAGACGAACCCGACCGGCTTGTGGTGCCACTCCTGGTGGAGGTAGTCGATCGCGTTCTTGACGGTGGCCGGGTAGCCGAAGTTGTACTCCGGGGTGACGAAGACGACCGCGTCCGCCGCCTCCACGGTCGCGCTCCATTCCTTGGTGTGCCGCTGGGTGTACTGCCGGAGCCGGGGGATGTTCGGTTCGTCGAGGAGCGGCAGGTCGAGCTCCGCGAGGTCCGCCACGGTCGTGTCGAACCCACCGTGGGCCCGGGTCCGCTCGGCGAACCACCGGGTGATGGGAAGTCCGGCCCGGCCGGGGCGGGTCGAGCCGACGACGATCATCAGGCTGGGCATGGACCCCCGATCCTCCTGCCGGAGCGGCACGGCCCTGTCGCGCGTCACGCGCTGAGCGGGGAAGCGGCCGGCGATTTGCCGTGCGAGGCAGTCAGCACGTCGTGCCGGTAGCTCTCGATGATGTCCAGGTATTCCTTGGCCTCCTGCTGCGGCACCCCGCAGTAGCTCAGCGTGGCGGCTATCTCCAGGGCCACGATGTCGAAGTCCTCTTCCGTCGCGACCATGTCGGCGTGGGCTTCCCGCATATCACGCCCCGGATAGCACTTCGGCCCGCCGGTCTCCTGAATGGACCACGCCGTCACCATGAACTTGAACCCCGCCCGGGAATTCGTCTCGTGCAGTTTCTGCACATACGGATTCCGGTTGGCGGAGACATTGTCGTAGAGCCTGTCCGTGAGGACGTCCATCACCGCGGCGATACCCATGGTCCCGCCCAGGCGCTCGTAGAGGGAGGGGGTCCGTGCTGACTCCGTCATGAATCTTCTCCTCACATGATCCGTCGCTGGCACCACACTTCACCCGCCTGCTCAAAATCCGCTCAAGCACCCGGCAACGGCGGAGCGGGCCGGTAGGCGGGGGTCAGGGCACGAGTACGGTCCGGCGGCCCCGCTGGTCGAGATCCCAGACGTCCCGCACCCGGGCGAGCGGGACCCGGCTGATCTCCAGGCGCAGTTCGCCGCCGGCCAGCAGGTCCAGCACCCGGCCGAGTTCGCGGGCCAGCACCTCGGCGGGGGGAGCGTTGCCCGTACCGCTGCCGACGATCTCCAGCCCGCTGCTGCGCAGCACCTCGGCGGGCAGGCTGAGCGTGGGCGCGGCCATCACACCGATCTGGACGAGGCGGGTGCGGGAGAACCGCAGCTCCATGTCGGCGGAGCCGAGCGTGCTGATGAAGACCTCGGTGGGGTGCCCCCACAGGTAGTCGAGCACCACGCCGTAGTCCGTGCCGCCGGCGGCCTCGCGCAGTGCGCCGCGCAGCGCGTCGTCGGGCTGGTCGAGCCGGACGACGGCGTCCGCGCCCAGCGTGGGCAGCCCGGCCAGCACCCGCGGATTGCGTCCTGCGGCCACCACCCGGCCCGCGCCGAGGTGCTTGGCGATCTGCACCGCGAGCTGTCCGGCCACACCGGTCGCACCCAGCACCAGCACGGACTCGCCCGGCCGCAGCTTCGCCCGCCACTCCAGCGCGTTCCACGCCGACACCCCGGGATTCTGCACCGCCGCCGCCAACGCGTCCTCCACGGCGTCGGGAATGGGCGAGCACCAGGCGCGCCGGGTCACCGCCCGTTCGGCCATGGTGCCGCCCGACGACCGGAACAGGACCCGGCTGCCGTCCTCCAGACGGCCGGCGGCCAGGGAGGCGCCGCACACCGCCGGCAGAGTGGTGGGCGACGAGAAGTGCGTGCCCGCGGCCCGGGCCCGGTCCAGGTTGGTCAGTGGGCAGGCCGTCACCCGGACGACCTCCTCGCCCTCCGCCGCCCGCGGTTCCGGCACCTCCTCGCAGCGCGGTGGTTCTCCCACCGCGTGCAGCACCGCCGCCCTCATGGCCGCTCCCGCCCGTCCTGCGAGGACCTGCTGCTCGACATCGTGAACCCTTCCGGACGCCTACAGGGTGCGCTCCGGATCACGGTGCCGCTCCGCGCTAGAGGGACGCTCTACGCACTCGCCAGCGGGACGCCGTACGCACACGGACCGGAACGGCGCGGTACGTGGTCAGCCGACCATCGCCGCCAGCCGTTCCCGGTACCACTCGCCCGGCGTCGTGGCGGTGCGGAACCGTGTCTCGGTGGTGGCGTCGGAGAAGGGGAAGAGCGGTTCGACCGGGGCGTCGTGGCGGGGCATGTGGAAGAACGGGATGCTGATCCGCGCCCCGGTGTGCCCCTCGGCGGGATTGCGCACCCGGTGCAGCGTCGACACCCACCGCCCGGCGGTCCAGAACGCCATCAGGTCACCGATGTTGACGACGAAGCCGCCCTCGGTGAAGGGCACCTCGCGCCAGCCGCGCCGCCTCTGCTCGATCTCCAGCCCGCCGGTCCCGTCCTGGTGGAGGATCGTCAGCGTCCCCCAGTCCGTGTGGGCGCTTTTGCGCAACTGCCCGGGCAGCGGCGGCTCGGTCAGCGGATAGTAGTAGTTCGCCGCGAGCGTCGACATGCCGTCGTCGATCTTGTCGTCGAAGAAGTGCCGGTCCAGGCCCAGGGCGAGGGCGAACAGGCGGATCACGTCCGTCGCGAGCCGCTCCATGGCCGCCATGTACGCGTGCCACACCGCCCGGAACTCCGGGGGCGTCCCGGGCCAGCGGTTCACGGCTCCCCACGGCGACGCCGTGTTCCCGTCCGGGGCCCGCGACTCCACGGGGAGGTCGCCCCGGACACCGGCGATGAAGACCTCGTTCAGGTCCGGGGGCGCGTTGTTCCCCAGGCTCTTCGCGGCGCTGCCGGCGTCGGCGTACAGGCCGTGCGTGCCCGGCGAGACGGCCACCTCGGCCTTCTCCCCGGCGGGCCGTTCGAAGAACGCGCCGGAGACGGCGTACATGCGGTCGATCAGATCCTGGTCCACACCGTGGCCGACGAGGGTGAAGAACCCGGACGTCTCGCAGGCGCCGGTGATCGCCTGGGCGACGAGCAATTCCCCGGCCTTGGTCCGGGTGGCGGACAGATCGATGACCGGCACGTATCCGTCCACCGGTAAGAAGCGATCGGCTGATCGGGACAATGCTGCTCCTTCTGCGAATGACGAGCCCGTGGCCGGCGCTCGCGGAACGGAACGGCCCGGGCCGCGCGGAGGACCGCCGTCGTATTCCCGGACCGGCGGGAGGAGAAAAACAACTCCGGATGTTTCCACGGCTGTTCGCGGTGCGTCCAGGGCGGATTTCTCCACGCGTCGGCAAAATGACCGCACCGCGCTCCCGCGCTCCGGGGGCTCCGTGTCCGGAACCCCGGAATCTCCCCGCGGACTGTGTGAGGGTGGGCAGGCCGACCGACGCCCCCGCACACCGAGGTGAGAGATGACGTTCACGACCCGCCCCACCCTCCAGGGCACCTTCGGCATGGTGTCCTCCACCCACTGGCTCGCCTCCCAGTCGGCGATGGCGGTGCTGGAGGACGGGGGCAACGCGTTCGACGCGGCGGTGGCCGGGGCGTTCGTGCTGCATGTCGTGGAGCCGCACCTCAACGGGCCGGCCGGCGAGGTGCCGATCCTGCTCGCCCCGGCGGGCGGCGCGGTGCGCGTATTGTGCGGGCAGGGCGTGGCCCCGGCGGGCGCGACGGCCGCCCACTACCGGGGGCTCGGGCTGGATCTCGTACCGGGCACCGGACCGCTCGCCGCCGCCGTGCCCGGTGCCTTCGACGCCTGGCTGCTGCTCCTGCGCGACCACGGCACCAAGTCCCTGGACGACGTCCTGAAGTACGCCATCGGCTACGCCGAACACGGACACGCGCCCGTGGAGAACGTCGGCCTGACCGTCGAGAGCGTACGGCGGCTGTTCGAGACGGAGTGGACCTCGTCGGCGGAGCTGTACCTGCCCGGCGGCCGGGCACCGCGCCCCGGCACGCTGCTGCGCAACCCCGCCCTGGCCGCCACCTGGAAGCGGCTGCTGGCCGAGACCTCCCGTGCGGGCGGCCGGGAGGCCCGGATCGACGCCGCGCGTGAGGTGTGGCGCTCCGGCTTCATCGCCGAGGCCCTGGCACGGCAGTCCCGCCGGCCCACCCTGGACACCAGCGGCGAGCGGCACACCGGCACCCTCACCGAGGCCGACCTCGCCGGCTGGTCGGCGACCTACGAGACACCGGTGACGTACGACTGGAACGGCTGGACGGTGTGCAAGGCCGGCCCCTGGAGCCAGGGACCGGTGCTGCTCCAGCAGCTCGCCCTGCTCCCGGACGAACTGCCCGCCCACGGCTCCGCCGACTACGTCCACCTGCTGATCGAGGGCTGCAAGCTCGCCATGGCCGACCGCGAGGCCTGGTACGGGGACGCCGCCGAGGTTCCCCTCGCCGACCTGCTGTCGGACGAGTACAACGCGGCCCGGCGGGCCCTCGTCGGCGAGAAGGCGGACCACGGGCTGCGACCCGGCAGCCCCGGCGGCCGTACCCCGCGGCTGCCCGCACGGGCACACGCGCGCGTGCGGGCCGGTGCGGAGCACGGCTTCGACCCGATGGGCGCCGGCGAACCGACCGTCGCGAGCCTGCCCGGCGAGCCCGAGGTCGCCGCCGACGGCACGACCCGCGGCGACACCTGCCACCTGGACGTCGTCGACCGCTGGGGCAACATGATCGCGGCCACGCCCAGCGGCGGCTGGCTCCAGTCCAACCCCGTCGTCCCCGAGCTGGGCTTCCCGCTCGGCACCCGCCTGCAGATGACCTGGCTGGAGGAGGGCCTGCCGGGCTCCCTCACCCCCGGCCGCCGCCCCCGCACCACCCTCACCCCGTCCCTCGCGCTGCGCGACGGCGTACCGGTCATGGCGTTCGGCACGCCAGGCGGCGACCAGCAGGACCAGTGGCAGCTGCACTTCTTCCTGGCCGCCGCCCTGCGCGCCCCCGTCCGCGGCGGCCTCGACCTCCAGGGCGCCGTCGACGCCCCCAACTGGCACAACGACAACCACCCCAGCTCCTTCCACCCGCGTGGCCGGCACGCCGGCGGCGTGACCGTGGAGTCCCGCATGGACGCCGGGGTGATCGACGAGCTGCGGCGGCGCGGCCACGACGTCACCGTCGGTCCCGCCTGGTCAGAGGGGCGGCTGTGCGCGGTGGCCCGGGACCCGGAGACCGGTGTGCTGTCGGCGGCGGCCAATCCGCGCGGCATGCAGGGGTACGCCGTCGGCCGCTGACGGCCGTGCCCGGGCCCGGCGGGCGGTGCCGATCCCCGCTGTTCACCCTGATTCCACCCCGAGTACACCGAATGCGGGCCGGGATTGTCAGTGGGACGTGCTCTCATGGGAGGCATGATCGAAGAGACGGAAACCATCGACGAGTTTCTCGCCCGCTGCTCGGCCGACGTGGAGGAAGCGGTCCGCAAGGCCGCCGCGGCCGAGATCCTGCCCCGCTTCCGCCGCCTCGCCGCGCACGAGGTCGACCAGAAGAGCGGCCCGCACGACCTGGTGACGGACGCCGACCGCCTCGCCGAGCTGCGGCTCACCGAGGACCTCGGCGCCCTGCTGCCCGGCTCGGTGGTCGTCGGCGAGGAGGCGGTGCACGCCGACCCGGCGGTGTACCGGGCGCTCCAGGACGACGTACCGGTGTGGATCGTCGACCCGGTCGACGGCACCCGCCAGTTCGTGCACGGCGACGACGGCTTCTGCACCCTGGTCGCGCTCGTCCAGCGGGGCGTCGTGATCGCCTCCTGGACCTACGCGGCGGCGCGCGACCAGTTCGCCACCGCCGTCCGCGGCCGGGGCGCCTTCCTCGACGGCGAGCGGCTGTTCGCGGGCCCGCCCGCCCCGGGCCGGGACCTCGTCGTCGCGACCTCCCACCCGGACTACACCACCGACGGGCAGAAGCGCGCCCTGCGGCCCCTGTGGACCGACGGCATCGCCCCGCGCGCGTGCGGCTCGGCGGGCCTGGAGTACCTCGCCGTGGCCCGGGGCGAGCTGGACGCCGTCGCGTTCTCCTGGGAGGCCGCCTGGGACCACGCGGCCGGTCTGCTCCTGGTCGAGGAGGCGGGCGGCACGCACCTCACCCTGACCGGCGAGCCGTTCCGCGTCACCGGCGGCAACGCACTGCCGTTCACCGCCGCCCGGGACGCCGCCACCGCCCGCCGGGTGGCGGACCTGCTGCGCACCGCGTCCTGAGCCCCGGGGCCACCCGGGCCGGGGCGGTGTCAGACCCCCGGCATATCCTGGTCGCGAATGGCCATCGGCTGACGAAGGGGTCCGAAGGTGCCGTCGATGCTCGATGCGGTCGTGGTGGGTGCGGGACCGAACGGACTGACCGCAGCCGTGGAGCTGGCCCGCCGCGGCTTCTCCGTGGCCCTGTTCGAGGCGAAGCCCACCGTCGGCGGCGGTGCCCGCACCGAGGAGCTGACCCTGCCCGGCTTCCGGCACGACCCGTGCTCGGCCGCGCACCCCCTCGGCATCAACTCCCCGGCGTTCCGCGCCCTGCCGCTCGACCGGTACGGCCTCGAATGGCTGCACGCCCCGCTGCCCATGGCCCACCCGTTCCCGGACGGCACCGCGGCCGTGCTCTCCCGCTCGGTCGCCGAGACCGCCGCCTCCTTCGGACCGCGCGACGCGGGCGCGTACCGCAGACTGGTCGAGCCGCTCCTCGCCCACTGGGACACCCTGGTCCGCGACTTCATGTCCCTGCCGCTGACGGCGCTGCCCCGGGACCCCGTCACCCTGGCCCGCTTCGGCCTGGCCGGGCTCCCGCCGTCCACCTGGCTGATGCGCCGCTTCAAGGACGAGCGGGTCAAGGCCCTCTTCGCGGGCCTGGTCGCCCACGTCATGGCGCCGCTGAACGGCCTGGCCACGGGCGCCGTCGGACTGGTCTTCGCCCTGTCCGCCCACGCCCGCGGCTGGCCGGTGCCCCGCGGCGGCTCCCAGGCCATCTCCGACGCCCTCGCCGCCTACCTCACCGACCTCGGCGGCGCCGTGCACACCGACTACGAGGTCAAGCGCCTCGACGACCTGCCCCCCGCGCGCGCGTACGTCTTCGACACCTCGCCCGCCGCGCTCGCCCGGATCGCCGGCTTCGGCGACCACTACGCGCGCTACCGCTACGGCCCCGGCGTCTTCAAGATCGACTACGCGCTGGACGGCCCCGTGCCCTGGACCGCGCCCGAGGCCCGCACCGCCGGCACCGTCCAGATCGGCGCGAGCCAGGCCGAGATCGGCACCGCCCTGCGCGCCGCCTCCCGCGAGGGCCGCGCCCCCGACAGACCGTTCATGATCACCGTGCAGCCCAGCCTGGTCGACCCGACCCGCGCCCCCGAGGGCAAGCACGTCTTCTGGGCCTACGGCCATGTGCCGAACGGCTGGTCCGGCGACCTCACCGACGCCATAGAACGCCAGCTGGAGCGCTTCGCCCCCGGCTTCCGCGACCGCGTGCTCGCCCGCGCCACCGCCGGACCCGCCGAGATGGCCGCCCGCAACGCCAACTACGTCGGCGGCGACATCGCCTGCGGCGCGGCCTCCGGACTCCAGTTGCTGCTGCGCCCCAAGCCGACCCTGTTCCCGTACCACACCCCCCACCCGGCCGTCTTCATCTGCTCCTCGGCCACCCCGCCCGGGCCCGGCGTCCACGGAATGTCCGGACACAACGCGGCCAAGGCCGTCTGGCGGAGACTGAGACAGACATGACGACCCCTCAGCCGAGGAAGACATGACCGCCATCACCCTCGTCCAGGGCGACATCACCCGGCAGCACGCCGACGCCATCGTCAACGCGGCGAACTCCTCCCTGCTCGGCGGCGGAGGCGTGGACGGCGCGATCCACCGCCGGGGCGGCCCCGCCATCCTGGAGGAGTGCCGCGCCCTGCGCGCCTCCCGGTACGGAAAGGGCCTCCCCACGGGCCGGGCGGTCGCCACCACGGCGGGCGAACTGGACGCCCGCTGGGTGATCCACACCGTGGGACCCGTCTGGTCCCCCACCGAGGACCGCTCCGACCTGCTCGCCTCCTGCTACCGCGAGTCACTGCGCGTCGCCGACGAACTCGGCGCCCGGACCGTCGCCTTCCCGGCCGTCTCCACCGGCGTCTACCGGTGGCCGATGGACGACGCGGCCCGCATCGCGCTGGAGACCGTACGCGACACGCCGACGGCCGTGGAGGAGGCTCGGTTCGTGCTCTTCGACGCACGGGCGTACGAGGCGTTCGCCCGGCAGGCCGGCTGACGGACACCGCCGCCGACCGACCCGGCCGATCGCCGGGGGGTCACCCGAACGGCGTATCCCTCGATGCGCCGCGCGGCTGTCTGGCCAACGCTCGGAGTGCCCCACGTGCTCCCCGCGAACACGCGGGGGATCCGGACGAACGGGGAGGCAGAGAGGACACGCTCATGAGCCAGGCAGCACAGCCCACCGGACCGACCAGCTCGGGCGGCTCGTGGCCGCCGCGGCAACCCGGCGCCCGCGGCGGTGCCTGGGCGACCGGCGGCGTCACGTTCGCCGGAGTCCTGATGATGTGCAGCGGTCTCCTCGCCCTCTTCCAGGGGATCGCCGCGGTCGCCGGGGACGCCGTCTACTACCGCATCGGCAGCTACATCTACAAGATGAACCTCACCGGCTGGGGCACGATCCACATCGTCATCGGCGCCCTGGTCCTGGCGACGGGCGTCGGCCTGCTCATGGGTATGGCCTGGGCGCGCATCGTCGGTATGGTCCTCGTGGCGTTCAGCCTCGTCACGCAGTTCCTGTTCCTGCCGTACGCGCCCGTCTGGTCACTGGTCCTGCTGGCGATCGACGTCTTCGTGCTCTGGGCGCTGGCGTCGCACCGCGAAGCGCCGGCCTGAGACCCCGCAGGCGCCGGGCGCACCCCAGGCACGCCAGGCCGTCCATGCCAGGCCGGCACGTCAGTCCGTCACGCCAGCTCCCGCAGGGTCCTGCCGAGCAGTGCCACGCCCTGCGCCACGACACCCGGCGGGGTGGCCGCGTAACCGAGGACCAGACCGGGCGGGCCGGGCGACTGCCGGTGCCAGGACAGCGGCTGGCACTTCACACCGCGTGCGAGCGCCGCCGCCGCGAACTCGGTGTCGGGCACGTCGGAGGCGTACGTCACCGTCAGGTGCAGGCCCGCCGCGGCCCCGTGCACCCGAGCCCCCGGCAGATGCTCGGCGAGCGCGGCGATCATCGCGTCCCGGCGCCTGCGGTGGCGCCCGCGCACCAGCCGCAGGTGCCGCTCCAGTTCACCGGACTCCATCAGCCGGGCGAGCACGAGCTGCGGCAGCACCGCGTTGCCCAGGTCGTTGAAGCGCTTGGCGTCGACCAGTGCCGTGCGGTACCGGGCCGGGGCCACCAGCCAGCCGATCCGCAGCGCCGGCGCGAGCAGCTTCGACACACTGCCCAGGTAGCAGACCCGGTCGGCCAGCAGGGCGCGCAGCGCGGGGACCGGGGGCCGGTCGTAGCGGTGCTCCGCGTCGTAGTCGTCCTCCAGGATCAGCCCGCCGTCCCGCGCCCACTCCAGCAACTCCCGCCGGCGCTCACCGCTGGTCACCACGCCGGTCGGGAACTGGTGGGCGGGCGTGAGCAGGACGGCCCGGGCACCGGTGGCCCGCAGCGCGTCGACCCGTACGCCCTCCTCGTCGACCGGCACCGGCGGGGTGGCCAGGCCCCCGTTCCGCAGGTGCTGGCGGGCCCCCAGCGAGCCGGGGTCCTCCACCGCGACCGCGTGGACGCCGTCCGCCCGCAGCACCGGGTGCAGCAGGGTCAGCGCCTGCGCGGTGCCCGCGACGATCAGCACCGCGTCCGGTTCCACCCGCACGCCCCGCACACGCGCGAGCCAGTCGGCGACGGCCCGCCGCAGCCGGGGCGCGCCGCGCGGGTCGCCGTAGCCGAGCTCCTCGGCGGACAACTCGGCGAGCACGGCCCGCTCGGCCCGCAGCCAGGCGGCACGGGGAAAGGTGGTGAGGTCGGGCCGGCCAGGCGTGAGGTCGACAGCGGCCGGCGCGGTCCGCAACGCGTCGAACACCGCCGCACCGGGTTCCCCACCGAACAACCCACCGGGCCCACAGCCATACGACGGACCGCGCCCACCGGGGTCTGGACCGGCGGAGGGCTCGGGGGAGCCGGGGGTGTGTGGGCCGGGGTGTGGTCGGGGGGAGTCAGGGTTGTGTGAACCGGGGTGTGGTCTGGGACCGTCGGGGGTGTCTGGACCGGGGTATGACCCGGCGGATCCGGGGATGTCTGGGCGGGAGTAGGACCCGGCGGAGCCGTTGACGACCCGACGGGAGTACTGCGGGCCGCCGCCCTGATCGGCGCCTTGGCCGGGGGAGGGCTCAGGGGAGCGGGAGGTGTCGCCGGCCGCACCCCCGCCATGCGCCCCGCGCACACCCACGTCTCCCGTGCCTGACAAGCCCCCCGTGCCCGGCGCGTCCCCCGTGCCCGGTGCGTCCCCCGTGCCCGGCGCGTCCCCGTCCCCGCCCCGGTCAGCCGGAGCCGGCGGTGGCATGGTGGTGAAGGGCGCCGCCAGCACCACCGTGCCCCCTCGTCGGCGGCCCGCCACCTGGCCGTCCTCGGCGAGGCGCCGGTACGCCTCTGTCACCACGCCCCGCGACACGCGCAGTTCCGCGGCGAGCACCCGGGTCGGCGGCAGTCTGCTGCCCACCGTCAGCCGGCCGTCGGCTATGGCCTGCCGGAGCCGTCCGGCCAGCCACTCCACCTTCCCGCCGGCGGGCACGTCGGCGACCGCCAGTTGCAGGAAGTCCGAGCCGCGCGCCGGCACCTCCACCGTGTCCCGCCCCTCGTCCACCCTGCCCATACTGCCCTCAGCCGGTCAGCCGCCGAAGACGAACTCCGGAGCGGCCGGGGTGAGCACGGCCGTCGCCGTGGGGGCTCCCCAGTGCTCCGCCACCTCCTCCTCGAACCGTCTTCAGCACCTCGGCCACGCTCTCCGCGCCGCCCTCATGCATCGCCTCCGTCACCACCAGCACGCGCCCGGTGTGCGCGCCGACCGCGGAGTGGCCGCTCTGCCGGTGGGTCCAGCGGCGGGCGTGGGCCCGGCCCGCGGAGTCGACGAAGGTCACCTCGCCGGGCGCCGGATGCTCGACGGCGCCGCCGAACGCCGTGTACGTCTCGTCCCCGAGGGCCGGGCGCACCTCCAGCAGCGGCCCGGTGATCCGGTCGACGTCCAGGACCGCCACCGGAACCGCGTACGCCACCGAGATCGCGTTGCACAGGTCCACCAGCGGATGGATGCGCGGCAGCGCGCCCTCCTTCCGTAGCCGGCGCAGCAGCGACTCGGAGGCGGACCGGTACTGCGTCGGCTTCAGCCCCATCCGGGCGAAGGCCCGCCGCCAGGCCAGCACCTCGGGGAACTCGCCCTCGGTGGCCCCCGCCAGCCGTGCGGCGGCCCGGACGGTGTACGCGGCGGCGCGTGGCCCGGTGTCCACGGGGGCGTCGACGCCGGCGGCGTACAGCGCACCGGCGGACAGGTCGGGGAAGGCGGCCCGGACCGGGTCGGCATGCCGGAATCGCACGGTCACGCCACCACCGCTCGGGCAGCCGGGTTCGACGGAACGCTCAACGGGACCTCCTCGATGATCGGGAGCACCACCCTGCCCGCCCCTTGGCCCGGCGGCCAGGACCAAACAAGGCCCGGATCACCGGTCCATAACTCGCCGCCCCGAACCCCGGACTCCGCGCCCGGACCCCGAACTCCGCGCCCGAAGCCCTGAAGTAACGCGCCCGGCACCCAGCCCCGGCCCGCAAACCAGGACCCCGGCCCCCCCGACGCAAACCAGGACCCCAGCCCGTCGACGCGAACCAGGACCCCAGCCCGTCGACGCGAACCAGGACCCCAGCCCGTCGACGCGAACCAGGACCCCAGCCCTGGGCCACGTCCCGGTGCCGGCCCGCTGGCCGCGTCCCGGTGCCGGCCCGCTGGCCGCGTCCCGGTGCCGGCCCGCTGGCCGCGCCCCGGCGCCACCCACCGGCCGCGCCCCGGGCGCCGCCCGCCGGTCGCCCCCCACCGCTTGCCCCCGGCCCCTGCCCGCGGACCCCACCTCCGCCGCGTGACATCATCGGCCCGGCCCGACCACAGTTGTGGCGGCCGCGGTGAGCCGTGTGACAGCACGAGGAGTACGAGGAGTACGAGGAGCACGATGGACCCCGCGCTGCTGGACGACTTCTCGCTGGAGATGACCGGCAAGGACGTGCCCGGACTGGAGGAGGCGCGGGACAGTGTCCCGCCCGGCACCCGGATCAACATCACGTTCCTCGCCGGAGAGGACACCGCTACGCGGCTGACCGCCGCCCGCGCGGTCAAGCGGCTCGGTTTCGTCCCCGTACCGCACATCTCCGCGCGCCGCCTGCCCTCCCGCACAGCCCTGGAGGAGTTCCTCGCCGGGCTGGCGGCCGACGGCACCGCGGAGAACGTGTTCCTCGTCGGCGGCGACCCGGCCCGGCCCGAGGGGCCCTACGAGGACGCCCTCGCCGTGCTGCGCACCGGGCTGCTGCGGCGCCACGGCGTCCGGCACATCGGCATCGCCGGCTACCCCGAGGGCCACCCCGGCATAGCCGACCCGGCTCTGTGGTCGGCGCTCACGGACAAGGCGGCGGCCATCGGGGCCGGCCGGTTCACCGGCGACGTCATCACCCAGTTCGGCTTCGACGCCGACCCGGTGCTCGCCTGGCTGGAGGCCCTCCGCGCGCGGGGCGTGCACCTGCCCGTCCGCGTCGGCGTCCCCGGACCCGCGGGGGTGCGCCGACTGCTGCGCTACGCCGGCCGGTTCGGCGTCGGCACCAGCGCCTCCGTGGCCCGCAAGTACGGCTTCTCACTGACCAACCTGGTGGGTACGGCCGGCCCGGACCGCTTCCTGCACGCACTGGCCGACCGGTACGACCCGGCCCGGCACGGCACGGTGAAGGTGCACTTCTACACGTTCGGCGGCCTGCGGACCACCGCCGACTGGATCACCCGCTTCCGCCACGGATCCGAACGGATCAGCGAGGAGCGGCAGACCGCTCGATCATGAGAAGAGGCGGTCGGGAGCCCTGGCCAGGCCCACGTAGATGTCGGATTTTCGCCAGCGGCCGGGGCGTGCGGTGGGCCATGCTGGGCGCATGCAGACAGGGATGCACCACGACCGGGAGCACTGCGTACGCGCCGTGCAGTCCAAGGACGCGCGGTTCGACGGATGGTTCTTCACGGCCGTCCTGACAACCCGGATCTACTGCCGGCCGAGCTGCCCGGTCGTGCCGCCCAAGCCGGAGAACATGACGTTCTACCCGAGTGCCGCCGCCTGCCAGCAGGCCGGGTTCCGGGCCTGCAAGCGCTGCCGCCCCGACACCAGCCCCGGCTCCCCGGAGTGGAACGCGCGCGCCGACCTCGTGGCGCGGGCCATGCGGCTGATCGCCGACGGGGTCGTGGACCGCGAGGGCGTGCCCGGACTCGCCGCCCGGCTCGGCTACAGCACCCGGCAGGTGGAGCGCCAGCTGCTCGCCGAGCTGGGCGCCGGCCCCCTCGCGCTCGCCCGCGCGCAGCGGGCCCAGACCGCGCGGCTGCTCATCGAGACCACGGCCCTGCCGATGGCGGAGATCGCGTTCGCGGCCGGTTTCGCCTCCGTCCGCGCCTTCAACGACACCGTCCGCGAGGTCTTCGCCCTGTCCCCGAGCGAGCTGCGCGCCCGGGCGCCGAAGAGCGGCGCGGGCACCCCCGGCGTGGTGACCCTGCGGCTGCCGTTCCGCGCCCCGCTCAACCCGTCC
This sequence comes from Streptomyces sp. NPDC017676, assembly GCF_044329325.1. Classification (NCBI taxonomy): domain Bacteria; kingdom Bacillati; phylum Actinomycetota; class Actinomycetes; order Kitasatosporales; family Streptomycetaceae; genus Streptomyces; species Streptomyces sp. NPDC017676. Next base: position 133,353 of record NZ_JBIRJA010000010.1, read on the forward strand.
AACCTCTTCGGCCACCTCGCCGCCACCGCCGTCCCCGGGGTCGAGGAGTGGCGCGACGGAGCCTACCGCCGCACCCTGCGGCTGCCGTACGGCCACGGCATCGCCGCGCTCGCGCCCCGCCCCGACCACATCGCCTGCCGCCTCACCCTGAGCGACCTGCGCGATCTGACCGTGGCCATCAGCCGCTGCCGCCGCCTGCTCGACCTGGACGCCGACCCGGTGGCGGTCGACGGCCATCTGCGCACCGACCCGTCCCTCGCGCCCCTGGTCGACCGCGCCCCGGGCCGCCGGGTGCCGCGCACGGTCGACGAGGCCGAGTTCGCCGTCCGGGCCGTGCTCGGGCAGCAGGTCTCCACGGCCGCCGCCCGCACCCACGCGGCCCGCCTGGTCACCGCGCACGGCAAGCCCCTGGACGACCCCGAAGGCGGCCTCACGCACCTCTTCCCCTCACCCGAGGCGCTGGCCGGCATCGACCCGGAGACCCTGGCAATGCCCCGGACCCGGCGCACCACCTTCACCACCCTCGTCCGCGAACTCGCCGACGGCGGCCTGCACCTGGGCGTGGAGGCCGACTGGGCGAAGGCGCGGGCCCGGCTCCTCGCGCTGCCCGGCTTCGGGCCCTGGACGGTTGACGTCATCGCCATGCGCGCCCTCGGTGAGCCCGACGCCTTCCTCCCCACCGACCTCGGCATCCGGCGCGCGGCGAAGGAGCTGGGCCTGCCGGCCACCCCGGCCGCGCTCACCGCCCGCGCGGAGCTGTGGCGGCCCTGGCGGTCGTACGCCGTGCAGTACCTGTGGGCGACGGACAGCCACCCGATCAACTTCCTCCCGGCCTGAAGGACCCCGATGAACCACCACACCGTGATCGACAGCCCCTACGGGCCGCTCACCCTCGTCGCCGACGCCGACGACGCCCTGTGCGGCCTGTACACGGTGGACCAGCGGCACCGCCCCGGCGACGAGAGGTTCGGCCCGCGCGACGACACCCTGCCCGTCTTCGCCGAGACGGCCGAGCAGCTGACGGCGTACTTCTCGGGCGAGACCAAGGAGTTCACCGTCCGGCTCGGCCTGCACGGCACACCGTTCCAGCGCAGCGTCTGGCAGCAGCTGACCGCCATCCCGTACGGCGAGACCCGCACCTACGGCGAACTGGCCGACGCCCTCGGCAACCCCCGGGCCTCCCGCGCCGTCGGCCTCGCCAACGGCCGCAATCCCGTGGGCATCATCGTCCCCTGCCACCGCGTGATCGGCTCCGACGGCAGCCTCACCGGCTACGGCGGCGGCCTCGACCGCAAACGACGCCTGCTGGACTTCGAACAGGGAACCGCGCTGTTCTGACCCCGCTGACCGACGCCGGACGGGCGGTCAGCCGCTCAGGGTGCGCAGGAGCGCGGGCAGCGCGGTGCCGATCGGCTCCCGGACGATCTCGTCCGCCAGGTCGTCGTAGGGCGTGGGTTCGGCGTTCACGATGACGAGGCGTGCGCCGTGGTCGGCGGCCACGCCGGCGAGGCCGGCCGCGGGCTGCACCTGGAGGCTGCTGCCCACGGCGATGAACACCTGGCAGGCCTTGGTGACGGCCACGGCCTGTCCGAGGACCACCGGATCCAGCCGCTCGCCGAACATCACGGTCGCCGACTTCAGGATGCCGCCGCACTCCAGGCACGGCGGGTCCGCCTCTCCGGCGTCCACCCGGGCGAGGGCGTCCTCCATCGGTCCGCGGGCCCCGCACCCGGTGCACACCACGCTGCGGGCGCTGCCGTGCAGTTCCAGCACCTTGCGGGCGGGCATGCCGGCGAGCTGGTGCAGGCCGTCCACGTTCTGGGTGATGACCCGGACCGGGACGCCGGACCTCTCCAGCTCGGCGACGGCGCGGTGCGCCGCGTTCGGTTCGGCCTGGAGCGTCCGGTTCTCGCGGCGCATCTGCCAGGACCGCCGGCGGATCTCCGGGTCCGTCATGTAGTACTCGTACGTCACGAGCTTCTCGGCCTCAGGGTCCCGTCGCCACAGGCCGTTCGGCCCGCGGTAGTCCGGGATGCCGGAGTCGGTGGAGATACCGGCCCCGCTGAGCAGGGCGACGAGAGGCTTGGCCATGGCATCGAGGGTAGGGCGAGCGGCGTGGCCGCCGCATGCGGATAACCGCTGGGACGGATCCGGCGGCGGGACAGTCCCGCGGCGCGGCCCCCGGTGCTAGCGTCCCCGCATGGCCAAGGTGACTGTCTCGCTCGATGCCCAGCTCGTCGTGGAGGTCATGGTGCTCGCGGGGGTGGGGAATCCGCAGGACGCCGTCGAGCTCGTCGTCCGGGACTACATCGAGCGCGGGCACCGCACCGAGGCACGCGTCGCCGCCAGGGACGACGCGCTGCGCGAGGTCGACGCCAAGCCGCGCGATCAGGAGGGCTGAGCGGCCACGCGACGGGCCGGGCGGTCAGGCCACCCGGTGGCCGTTCTCCAGTTCCGCCGTCCCGGAGCCGGCCGCGAGGACGTCCAGCGCGGCCAGCACTCGGCGGCCCAGCGCCCCGGGCAGATGGGCGGTGAGGTCGTCGCGGGCGACCAGGCGCCAGGAGAGCAGTTCCTCCTCCTGGAGACGGATGGCCTTCAGCTCGCCCTCGGTCAGGACACCGCCGTCGTACAGGTACGCCACCAGCGGCGGCCTGCCCGTGCCGTGCACCCAGTCCACGGCCAGCAGCCGGCCGGGTTCCCGGTCGAGCCCGATCTCCTCCAGCGTCTCCCGGCGGGCGCCCTGGCGCGGTGTCTCCCCGTCGTCGGACTCGATGGTCCCACCCGGAAGGGCCCAGCCGTCACGGTAGTTGGGTTCGACGAGCAGCACCCGCCCCTCGGCGTCCCGGAAGAGGGCGGCGGCCCCGGCGAGGACGCGGGGCAGGCTCGCGATGTACGCGGCGAAATCCTGGGTCGTGGTCATTGAGGAAGGGTAACCAGCCGGCCGCCGGCTACGTCCCGCTCGTCGCCAGCCGCAGGGTGCGTTCGGCCAGCGCGCTGATCCGTACGCCGTCGAAGCCGAACACCGCGCTGCGCACCGTGTCCTCCAGCGGGTCCCGCCAGCTCGCCGGAATGGCCTGCGCCCCGGTGAGGACCCCGGCCACCGAACCGGCCGTCGCCCCGTTGGAGTCGGTGTCCAGGCCGCCGCGCACGGTCAGGGCGATGGTCCGGGTGAAGTCGCCGTCGCCGTACAGCAGTCCGGCGGCGAGGACGGCGACGTTCGGGACCGTGTGGATCCAGCCGAGCCCCGCGGTCTCCGTGGACACCGTGGCCAGGGTCTCCTCCCACGGCAGCCGTGCCTCGTGCAGGCTCGTCACCCGCCGCACGGTCCGGGCCAGGCGGCTGCTCGCCGGGACGACCGAGAGCGCGGTGTCCAGAGCGTCCCGGACGGTCGCGGCGGTGAAGGCCGCCGAGATCAGCGCGGCGGCCCACATGGCGCCGTACACGCCGTTGCCGGTGTGCGAGAGCACCGCGTCCCGGCGGGCCAGCCCGGCGGCCCGGGCGGGGTCCCCGGGGCAGGTCCAGCCGTAGACGTCGGCGCGGATCAACGCCCCGATCCACTCCTGGTACGGGTTGTCGTACGTCGCCGTCAGCGGCGGTTTCAGCCCGTTCGCGAGGTTCCGGTACGCGGCCCGTTCCGCCGTGAACGTCTGCAGGTACGGCAGTCTGAGCAGCCACAGGTCGCCGACCTGCTCGGTGCTGAAGCCGAAGCCGTGGATCTCCAGCAGGTGCAGGCCGAGGATCGCGTAGTCGACGTCGTCGTCCCGGCAGCTGCCGTGGATCCGGCCGCGTACGCAACAGCGCCATTCCGGACGCAGTACGGCGGCCTCCTCGGCGTCGGCCGGCTCGGGCATGTAGTCGGTCAGCGGCAGGGCGGCGGCCCGGCGCAGATAGCGGTCGATGCGGTCGCGCGTCCACACCTCGCCCTGCTCGACCGGCTTGCCGAGCATGTTGCCCGCGATCCGGCCGAGCCAGCCGCCGTGGACGCGGTCGGCGAGGTCCGGACCGGTGCGCTGGGTGCTCATGGCAGGGGTGTACCCACTTTGCCCGCCCGGCTCCCAGCGGCCTGGCCCGGTCCTGACCAGGGTTCGGGCGGGGCATGACGGCGGGGGTGTCCTGCGGTTATGGTCACAGCGGCGCGACTGGCCCCGACGTGCGCGGGGCCCGGAGAGCAAGGGGAAGACAAGGTGGCGGACGCTGCAGTGAACGAGACCCGTCGGGTGCTCATCGCCGCGGACAAGTTCAAGGGCTCGCTGACGGCCGTGCAGGTCGCCGAGCGGGTGACGGCCGGGCTGCGCCGGGTCGTGCCGGACCTCCGGGTGGAGGCGCTGCCCGTGGCCGACGGCGGCGACGGAACCGTGGACGCGGCGGTCGCGGCCGGTTTCGAGCGTCGGCAGGTACGGGTCGCCGGGCCGCTCGGCGCGGAGGTCACGGCGGCGTTCGCGCTGCGCGACGGCACCGCGGTGGTGGAGATGGCCGAGGCGAGCGGCTTGCAGCGGCTGCCGGCCGGGGTCTTCGCGCCGCTGACCGCCTCGACGTACGGCTCCGGGGAGCTGCTGCGCGCCGCGCTGGACGCGGGCGCGCGGACGATCGTGTTCGGCGTCGGCGGCAGCGCCACGACGGACGGCGGCGCCGGCATGCTGTCCGCGCTGGGCGCGCGGTTCCTGACCGAGGAGGGCGAGCCGGTGTCGCCGGGCGGCGGCGGACTCGCCGACCTCGCCCGGGCGGACCTGTCCGGCCTCGACCCGCGGCTGTCCTCGGTCGTGCTGGTGCTGGCCAGCGACGTCGACAACCCGTTGACCGGGCCGAAGGGCGCGTCGGCGGTGTACGGCCCGCAGAAGGGGGCCTCGCCGGACGACGTGGAGACGCTGGACGCCGCGCTGACGCACTTCGCGAAGGTGCTGGAGGCCGAGGCCGAGGCCGGGTCGCGGGCCGCCGAGTACGCGGCGGCGCCGGGGGCGGGGGCCGCCGGAGGCATCGGCTACGGGGCCCTGTTGCTCGGTGCGCGGTTCCGGCCCGGCATCGAGGTGATGCTGGACGTGCTGGGCTTCGCGCCCGCCCTGGAGCGGGCCTCGCTGGTGATCACCGGGGAGGGGTCGCTGGACGAGCAGACGCTGCACGGCAAGGCACCGGCGGGGGTCGCCGCGGCGGCACGGGCGGCCGGCAAGGAGGTCGTGGCGGTGTGCGGGCGGCTGGCCCTGCCGACGGAGGCACTGCTGGCGGCCGGGATCTCCCAGGCCTACCCTTTGACCTCCGTCGAGCCGGACGTGGCCAGGTGCATCGCGGACGCCGGACCGATCCTGGAGCGGGTCGCCGCCCGGATCGCCGAGGACCACCTGAGCTGACGAACCCAGGTCCGCACGAGCAAAGGGCCCCCTACCCGCACCGGGTAGGGGGCCCTCGTCGTACGCCGGGCTACGGCAACTGTGCCGCCCGGGCCTCACGGCGGTTGTCGCGGAAGTTGTTCACCCGCCGCGCCGTGGCGAACAGCGGAATCACCGCGCCCATCACCAGCTGCAGCGCACAGCCGGTCTGGAGGAGCAGCTGTCCGCTGGGCGCGTCGAAGGCCCACGCCGCCAGCAGCCCCATCGACAGCACGATCCAGGAGAGCATCGCGCCGGCGAGACGGCCGCGCGGCTTCGGGTACTCCACCCGGCTCACCATCAGCCACGCGGTCCCGAGGATCGCCAGCAGGGTCGCCACGAACGGCAGCTCCAGCAGCACGATCGAGACGACCGTCAGCGCGCCGAACGGCGAGGGCATGCCCTGGAACATGCCGTCCTTCATGGTCACGCAGCTGAAGCGGGCCAGTCTCAGCACCACGGCCAGCAGCACCACGATCGCGCCCACCGCCGCCACCCGCTGGTGCGCGTCGTCCGCGACCATGCCGTAGACGAGGACGAAGTACGCGGGGGCCAGCCCGAAGCTGATCAGGTCGGAGAGGTTGTCCAGCTCCGCGCCCATCGGCGACGAGCGCAGCTTGCGGGCCACCAGCCCGTCGAACAGGTCGAAGACCGCCGCGCAGAGCATCAGGATGACCGCCGTGGCCGCGCTGTGGCGGGCCATGCCGGACTCCTGGCTGCCGGTGAGGTGCGGGATCAGGATGCCGGTGGTGGTGAAGTACACCGCCATGAACCCGCACGTGGCGTTGCCCAGCGTCAGGGTGTCCGCTATCGACAGGCGGAGAGAAAGAGGCATCTCCTCCTCGTCGTCCACCTCGTCGGCCTCGGGCACCCAGCCCGCCTGGGTCTCCGGATCAATCACGGTCAATGCGAGTCACCCCAGCCACGGTCTTCTGGCCGACCTCGACCGCGACCTCCACGCCCTCGGGCAGGTAGAGGTCGACACGCGAGCCGAAGCGGATCAGACCGATACGGTCGCCCTGCTCGACCTTCGTGCCCTCAGGGATGTAGGGCACGATGCGGCGGGCCACCGCGCCGGCGATCTGGATCATCTCGATGTCGCCGAGTTCGGTGTCGAAATGCCAGACTACGCGCTCGTTGTTCTCGCTCTCCTTGTTGAAAGCCGGAACAAAGCCGCCGGGGATGTGCTCGACGGACGTCACGGTGCCCGCGAGGGGCGCCCGGTTGACGTGGACGTTGAGCGGGCTCATGAAGATGGCGACGCGGGTACGCCCGTCCTTCCACGGCATGATGCTCTGCACCACACCGTCGGCGGGCGAGATGACCCGGCCCGGGGCGATCTCGCGCTCGGGGTCGCGGAAGAACCACAGCATGCCCGCCGCGAGCGCGGTGGCGGGCACGGCGACGGCCTTGGCGACGCCCGAGCGGCGAGCGCGGGCCAGGCTGAGGGCTGCGGTGGCGACGGTCGGGAGAAGCCACGGCGATGCTCCGCGCGCGAGGCGTACGCCGGCTCGGCTGTCGCGAGGTGCAGAGGTTTGGCTGTGGGGCATGGATGACCTTCGTAGCGGATGATGCCGCGCTCTGACGGGGGACGGCGGCTTTCCCGGGATCGTACCGGTCGCGGGCCACAACTGGGCAAGCCAGGAAGCCGAGTCGGCGGCCGAAGAGTGTCTACGGGGTGTGATCTTCTTCTCGAAGAAAACACCCCGTACCCGGACAATCAGCCCTGGAATCGATACTCTTCGAGCAGCCTGCGCCCGATGATCATTTTCTGGATCTCGGCGGTACCTTCACCGATGAGCAGCATCGGGGCCTCGCGGTAGAGGCGCTCGATCTCGTACTCCTTGGAGAAGCCGTAGCCGCCGTGGATCCGGAAGGCATCCTCCACGACCTCCTTGCAGTACTCGGAGGCGAGGTACTTCGCCATCCCCGCTTCCAGGTCGTTTCGCTCCCCGGAGTCCTTTTTGCGTGCCGCGTTGACCATCATCGCATGCGCGGCCTCGACCTTGGTCGCCATCTCCGCCAGCTTGAACTGGATGGCCTGGTGCTGGGCGATCGGCTTGCCGAACGTGTGCCTCTGCTGGGCGTACCGGACCCCCAGCTCGAAGGCGCGCTGAGCGACGCCACAGCCACGCGCGGCCACGTTGACCCGGCCGACCTCGACGCCGTCCATCATTTGGTAAAAACCTCGGCCGGTGACCCCGCCGAGCACCCGATCGGCCGGAACGCGCAGTCCGTCCATGATCAGCTCGGTCGTGTCGACGCCCTTGTAGCCCATCTTGTCGATCTTGCCGGGGATGGTGAGGCCCGGGCGGACCTCGCCGAAGCCCGGCTCCTTCTCGATCAGGAAGGTCGTCATCGACTTGTGCGGCGCCGTGCCCTCGGGGTGTCCTTCGTCACTCCGGACCAGCACGGCCACGAGGGACGACGTGCCGCCGTTCGTCAGCCACATCTTCTGACCGTTCAGGACGTACTCGTCGCCGTCCCTGACCGCCTTCGACGTGATCGCCGACACGTCGGAACCCAGGCCCGGCTCCGACATCGAGAAGGCGCCCCGGATGTCACCGGCCGCCATCCTCGGCAGGAAGTGGTCCTTCTGCTCCTGCGTGCCGTGCTGCTTGAGCATGTACGCGACGATGAAGTGGGTGTTGATGATGCCGGACACCGACATCCAGCCGCGGGCGATCTCCTCCACGCACAGCGCGTAGGTGAGCAGCGACTCGCCCAGGCCCCCGTACTCCTCGGGGATCATCAGGCCGAAGAGGCCGAGTTCCTTCAGGCCGTCCACGATCTGTTGCGGGTACTCGTCGCGGTGCTCCAGCTCGGTCGCGACCGGAATGATCTCCTTGTCGACGAAGTCCCGGACGGTGGAGAGGATCTCCTGCTGGACGTCGGTCAGACCGGCGGTCTGGGCGAGACGGGCCATGGCTACTTCTCCTGCTCCTTGAGCTCGGGGCGGCCCGGCTGCTCGCCGCCGCGCTCCTTGATGTACGTCTCGGTGGGCACCATCACCTTGCGGCGGAAGACGCACACCAGGGTGCCGTCCTGCTTGTAGCCCTTGGTCTCGACGTAGACGATCCCGCGGTCGTTCTTCGACTTCGACGGCCACTTGTCCAGCACGGTCGTCTCGCCGTAGACCGTGTCGCCGTGGAAGGTCGGTGCCACGTGCCTGAGCGACTCGATCTCCAGGTTGGCGATCGCCTTTCCGGAGATGTCCGGGACGGACATGCCGAGCAGGAGGGAGTAGACGTAGTTCCCGACCACCACGTTCTTGCCGAAGTCGGTCGTCTTCTCGGCGTAGTTGGTGTCCATGTGGAGCGGGTGGTGGTTCATGGTGAGGAGACAGAACAGGTGGTCGTCGTACTCCGTGACCGTCTTGCCCGGCCAGTGCTTGTACGTCGCCCCGACCTCGAACTCCTCGTACGTGCGTCCGAACTGCATCGCCGTCACGCCTCCGGGATCTCGAACGTGCTGGTGCGCCGCATGCCGGCGGCACGGCCCTTGCCGGCGATGACCAGGGCCATCTTGCGGCTGGCCTCGTCGATCATCTCGTCGCCGAGCATCGCGGAGCCCTTCTTGCCGCCCGCCTCGGACGTGTAGTAGTCGTACGCGTCCAGGATCAGCTCGGCGTGGTCGTAGTCCTCCTGCGAGGGCGAGAACACCTCGTTCGCGGCGTCGACCTGGCCCGGGTGCAGCACCCACTTGCCGTCGAAGCCCAGCGCGGCGGCGCGGCCGGCGACCTCGCGGAAGCCGTCGACGTTGCGGATCTGCAGGTAGGGGCCGTCGATCGCCTGGAGGTCGTTGGCGCGGGCGGCCATCAGGATCTTCATCAGGATGTAGTGGTAGGCGTCCGCCGGGTAGCCGGGCGGCTGCTCGCCCACGACCAGTGACTTCATGTTGATGGAGGCCATGAAGTCGGCCGGGCCGAAGATGATGGTCTCGACGCGCGGGGAGGCCTGCGCGATCTCGTTGACGTTGTTCAGGCCCTGCGCGTTCTCGATCTGGGCCTCGATGCCGATCCGGCCGACCTCGAAGCCCATCGTCTTCTCGATCTGCGTCAGCAGCAGGTCCAGGGCGACGACCTGCTGGGCGTTCTGCACCTTCGGCAGCATGATGCAGTCCAGGTTCGGGCCCGCGCCCTCCACCACCGTGACGACGTCCCGGTACGTCCATTCGGTCGTCCAGTCGTTGACCCGGACCACGCGCGTCTTGCCCGTCCAGTCACCCTCGTTGAGGAACTTGACGATGGTGTGCCGGGCCTCGGGCTTGGCGAGCGGCGCGCACGCGTCCTCCAGGTCCAGGAAGACCTGGTCCGCGGGGAGGCCCTGCGCCTTCTCCAGGAAGCGCGGGTTCGAGCCCGGCACGGCCAGGCAGGAACGCCGCGGGCGAAGGCGGTTGACAGGCGTGGTCATGCGGGGACCTCCAGGGGGTCGAGCTTGTTCGCTTTCCGGATCTCGTCGACGATGCGGCCGATGATCCCGGTGATGTCGAAGTCCTTCGGGGTGAAGACGGCGGCCACTCCGGCTTCCCTCAGCTGCTCCGCGTCACCGTTGGGGATGATGCCACCGGCGATCACCGGTATATCTGTGGCACCGGCCACACGCAGCCGCTGGAGCACATCGGGGACCAGTCGGGCGTGCGAGCCGGACAGGATCGACAGGCCCACGGCGTGCACGTCCTCGGCCAGGGCCGCGTCCACTATCTGCTCGGGGGTGAGCCGGATGCCCTGGTACACCACCTCGAAGCCGGCGTCCCGGGCGCGGACGGCGATCTGCTCGGCGCCGTTGGAGTGCCCGTCCAGGCCGGGCTTGCCGACCAGGAAGCGCAGTTTGCCGACGCCCAGCTCACGGGCGGTGGCGTCCACCCTGGCGCGGACCTCGGCGAGCGCCGAGCCGGCCTCGGCGGCGACGGCCACCGGCGCGGAGGAGACCCCGGTGGGCGCCCGGTACTCGCCGAAGACCTCGCGCAGGGCGCCCGCCCACTCGCCGGTGGTGACCCCGGCGCGGGCGCACTCCAGCGTCGCCTCCATCAGGTTGTCGGTGCCCTTGGCGGCCTCCTTCAGCCGCTCCAGCGCCTTGCAGGGGCGCGGGTGATTGAAGGGCGGCTGGTAGCGGGTGTCCCGCCAGCGCTGGAGCGAGTCGATGACGCGGGCCTCGACCGCCGGGTCGACCGTCATGATGGCCGTGTCCAGGTCGGCCGTGAGCGGGTTCGGCTCGGTGCCCTCGAAGATGTTGACGCCGACGATCTTCTCCTCGCCGGACTCGATCCGGGCCCGGCGCTCGGCGTGCGAGGCGACCAGCTGCGACTTGAGGTAGCCGGACTCCACGGCGGCCAGCGCGCCGCCCATCTCCTGGATGCGGTCGATCTCCGCGAGGGTGTCCTCGACCAGCCGGTCCACCTTCGCCTCGATCACCTTCGAGCCCTCGAAGATGTCGTCGTACTCCAGCAGGTCGCTCTCGTAGGCGAGCACCTGCTGGATGCGCAGGCTCCACTGCTGGTCCCAGGGCCGGGGCAGGCCCAGCGCCTCGTTCCAGGCGGGGAGCTGCACGGCACGCGCGCGTGCGTCCTTGGAGAGGGTGACCGCCAGCATCTCCAGCACGATCCGCTGGACGTTGTTCTCCGGCTGCGCCTCGGTCAGGCCGAGCGAGTTGACCTGGACCCCGTACCGGAACCGGCGCTGCTTGGGGTCCTCGATGCCGTACCGCTCACGGGTGACCTTGTCCCAGATGCGGCCGAAGGCGCGCATCTTGCACATCTCCTCGATGAAGCGGACGCCCGCGTTCACGAAGAAGGAGATACGGGCGACCACGTCACCCATGCGCTCCCGCGGCACCTGGCCGGAGTCGCGCACGGCGTCGAGGACGGCGATCGCGGTGGACATCGCGTACGCGATCTCCTGCACCGGTGTGGCCCCGGCCTCCTGCAGGTGGTAGCTGCAGATGTTGATCGGGTTCCACTTCGGGATGTGGGAGACCGTGTACGCGATCATGTCCGTCGTCAGGCGGAGCGAGGGCTCCGGCGGGAAGACGTGCGTCCCGCGGGACAGGTACTCCTTGACGATGTCGTTCTGGGTCGTGCCCTGGAGCTTGGTGATGTCCGCGCCCTGCTCCTCCGCGACGACCTGGTAGAGCGCCAGCAGCCACATGGCGGTGGCGTTGATCGTCATCGAGGTGTTCATCTGCTCCAGGGGGATGTCCTGGAACAGCCGGCGCATGTCACCGAGGTGCGCGACGGGCACGCCCACCCGGCCGACCTCGCCGCGCGCGAGGATGTGGTCGGGGTCGTAGCCGGTCTGCGTCGGCAGGTCGAACGCCACCGACAGACCGGTCTGGCCCTTGGCGAGGTTGCGCCGGTACAGCTCGTTGGACGCCTCGGCCGTGGAGTGACCGGCGTACGTCCGCATGAGCCACGGCCGGTCCCTTTCCTTTCGCGCCGCAGGCGCTGTCTGACGCTCTGTCATCTATGACCTCCCGGCTCTCAGACGTTCCGGAAGCGGTTGATGGCGTCGATGTGCTTCGCGCGCATCTCCTCGTCACGCACGCCCAGGCCCTCCTCGGGGGCGAGGCAGAGCACGCCGACCTTGCCCTGGTGCAGGTTGCGGTGGACGTCGTACGCCGCCTGGCCGGTCTCCTCCAGGGAGTACGTCTTCGACAGCGTCGGGTGGATCTTGCCCTTGGCGATCAGGCGGTTGGCCTCGTACGCCTCGCGGTAGTTGGCGAAGTGCGAGCCGATGATCCGCTTCAGGGACATCCACAGGTACCGGTTGTCGTACTCGTGCATGTAGCCCGAGGTCGAGGCACAGGTGGTGATGGTGCCGCCCTTGCGGGTGACGTAGACGGAGGCGCCGAAGGTCTCGCGGCCGGGGTGCTCGAAGACGATGTCGATGTCCTCGCCGCCGGTGAGTTCGCGGATGCGCTTGCCGAAGCGCTTCCACTCCTTGGGGTCCTGGGTGTGCTCGTCCTTCCAGAACTTGTAGCCCTCGGCGTTGCGGTCGATGATCGCCGTGGCGCCCATCGAGCGGCAGATCTCCGCCTTCTGGGGCGAGGAGACGACACAGATCGGGTTGGCGCCGCCCGCGAGCGCGAACTGCGTGGCGTACGAGCCGAGCCCGCCGCTCGCGCCCCAGATCAGGACGTTGTCGCCCTGCTTCATGGCGGCGCCGTTGCGGGAGACCAGCTGGCGGTAGGCGGTGGAGTTCACCAGGCCCGGGGCCGCGGCCTCCTCCCAGGTGAGGTGCTTCGGCTTCGGCATCAGCTGGTTCGTCTTGACCAGCGCTATCTCCGCGAGGCCGCCGAAGTTGGTCTCGAAGCCCCAGATGCGCTGCTCGGGGTCGAGCATGGTGTCGTCGTGGCCGTCGGGCGACTCCAGCTCGACGCTGAGGCAGTGCGCGACGACCTCGTCACCGGGCCGCCAGGCGTTGACGCCGGGGCCGGTGCGCAGGACGACGCCCGCGAGGTCGGAGCCGATGATGTGGTACGGCAGGTCGTGGCGCTTGGTCAGCGGCGACAGCTTGCCGTAGCGCTCCAGGAAGGCGAACGTCGACACCGGCTCGAAGATCGAGGTCCACACCGAGTTGTAGTTCACCGAGGAGGCCATGACGGCCACCAGGGCCTCGCCCGGGCCCAGCTCGGGCACGGGGACCTCGTCCAGGTGGATCGACTTGCGCGGGTCCTTGTCGCGGGTCTCCAGGCCCGCGAACATCTCCGTCTCGTCCTTGTGGACGGTGATCGCACGGTACGACTCGGGGAGCGGCAGGGCGGCGAAGTCGGCGGACGTGGCGTCCTTCGACTGGATCGCGTCCAGGATGTCCTTCACGGTCACGGTGTTGCCTCCGGCGGGTGAGCGCCCTGAGGGAGGGGCGCCTGTGGGTTCGTCGGTGCTGTCAGTGCTGCTGAGGGTGGTGAGGGTGTGCCGTCGGTTCGGCTCGGTGGTGCTTCGGCAGCGCTTTGTGGCGCGGGAGGTTGCCTGTGACGCAGGCGTTCGGGCGCGCAGGTGATGGTCTGCGGGGACAGCCCGGACACCTTCAACGTATGACACCGCGTGTCACCCCGCAAGGCACTGAGTGCCAGAACTTCCTCTCAAATGAAATCTTTACTTGACAGATGAGCGATGATCGATCGAATGGGCCTGTCCGGGCGGGTCAAAAAGGGCGCTGACATGCAAAAACGGCCACCCGGAGGGTGGCCGTTGTCACAGGGGGAGAGGGTGGGTCAGCGCTCCTTGAGGGCCTGTTCGATGGTGCGCATGACCTCTTCCAGAGGTGCGTCGGTGCGGGCGACGGTCACCAGTACCTCGCCCTCGACGGAGGCTGCCGCCGGCGCGGGGGCGGCCGAGCGGGAGGCCGTGCCGCGGCCGGCCCCGATCCCCGTACCGAAGGTCTTGCGCACGATGGCGAAGGCGTGGTCCAGCTGGGCCTCCACGTCCCCCTGGCCGCCCGCCCGCAGCCAGCGCCTGAGCACGTGGTTGTGCGCGGTGACCACGGCGGAGGCGGCGACCTCCGCCAGCAGCGGATCGTCGTTGGCGTCGTCGGCGTGCGCGTGCTCGTCGAAATGGCCGAGCAGATACCGCGTGAACAGGCGCTCGTAGCGGGCCACGGAGGCGATCTCGGCCTCGCGCAGGGTGGGCACCTCACGCGTGAGCTTGTAGCGGGCGACCGAGATGTCCGGCCGCGCCGCGTACATCTTCATGACCTCCTTGATGCCCCGGCACACGGTGTCGAGCGGATGCTCGTGCGCGGGCGCGGCGTTGAGGACCGCCTCCGCGCGGATCAGCGTGTCGTCGTGGTCCGGGAAGATCGCCTCTTCCTTGGAGCGGAAGTGGCGGAAGAAGGTGCGCCGGGCGACGCCGGCGGCGGCGGCGATCTCGTCGACGGTGGTGGCCTCGTACCCCTTGGTCGCGAACAGCTCCATGGCTGCTGCCGCCAGTTCCCGGCGCATCTTGAGCCGCTGGGCGGCCGCGCGGCTGCCTGCGGCACTTTCCGGCGCGTCGGGCGTAGCTGGTGTACGTGAGGACTTGGCGGGCTGGGACATGACCCGAACGTACTGCATGCGCGCAGCTCGATGCGCAGGTCCGGGGTGTCCCCCGCCCCCGGAGGGCGGGGGACCACCGGGCCGGGCGGGCGGGGGAGAGCCGCCCGGGTCGAGCAGTCCGCCCCAGTCCGGCTCCGTCCGGGACCAGTCGCCGACGCCGTCAGCGGCGGGCATACTCGCGGAAGCCGCGGCCGGTCTTGCGGCCGAGGCAGCCCGCGGCCACCAGGTGCTCCAGCAGCGGAGCCGGGGCGAGACCGGGGTCGCGGAACTCGCGGTGCAGCACCTTCTCGATGGCCAGCGAGACGTCCAGCCCGACCACGTCCAGCAGCTCGAAGGGGCCCATCGGGTAGCCGCCGCCCAGCTTCATCGCCGCGTCGATGTCGTCGAGGGACGCGTAGTGCTCCTGCACCATCTTGATCGCGTTGTTGAGGTACGGGAACAGCAGCGCGTTCACGATGAATCCGGCGCGGTCGCCGCAGTCCACCGCGTGCTTCCTGATCTTCGCGCAGACCTCGCGCACGGTCGCGTGGACGTCGTCCGCCGTCAGCACCGTCCGCACGATCTCCACCAGCTTCATCGCCGGTGCCGGGTTGAAGAAGTGCATGCCGATCACGTCCTGCGGGCGCGAGGTGGCGCGGGCACAGGCGACGACGGGCAGCGACGAGGTCGTGGTGGCCAGGACCGCGCCCGGCTTGCACACCTTGTCCAGCGTGGCGAACAGCTGCCGCTTGATCTCCAGGTCCTCGGCGACCGCCTCGACCGCCAGGTCGACCTCGGCGAAGGCGTCGTAGGAGGCCGCCGGCGTGATCCGGTCCAGGACCAGGGCCGCGGCCTCGGCGGTCAGCCGGCCCTTGTCGACGGAGCGGGAGAGCGACTTGCCGACACGGGCCTTGGCGGCCTGCGCCTTCTCCTCGCTGCGGGCGGCCAGGACGACGTCGTAGCCCGCCTTGGCGAACACCTCGGCGATGCCGGAGGCCATGGTGCCCGAGCCGGCCACGCCCACCGAGCGCACCTCGCGGCCCGCGACCGGGGAGGTGCCCGCCGCCGGGGTCAGCGCGTCCGGCACGACCGTCCCGCTGCCCGGCGCCTCGTAGGTGTAGAAACCGCGCCCCGACTTGCGGCCGGTCAGGCCCGCCTCGCTGAGCTGCTTGAGGATCGGGGCGGGGGCGTGCAGCCGGTCCCGGGACTCGGCGTACATCGCCTCCAGGACCGTCCGCGCGGTGTCCACGCCGATCAGGTCCAGCAGGGCGAGCGGGCCCATGGGCAGGCCGCAGCCGAGCCGCATCGCCGCGTCGATGTCCTCGCGGGAGGCGTACTTGGCCTCGTACATGGCGGCGGCCTGGTTGAGGTAGCCGAAGAGCAGCCCGTCCGCGACGAAGCCGGGGCGGTCGCCGACCGCGACCGGCTCCTTGCCCAGCTCGATCGCGAGGTCGGTGACGGCCGCCACGGCCTGCGGCGCGGTCAGCACCGAGGAGACGACCTCCACCAGCCGCATCGCCGGTGCCGGGTTGAAGAAGTGCAGGCCGAGCACGCGCTCGGGACGGGCCGAGTCGGCCGCCAGCCGGGTCACCGACAGCGCGTTGGTGCCGGTCGCCAGGATCGTCTCCGGGCGGACGATGCCGTCCAGTTCGCGGAAGATCTGGTGCTTGATCTCGTACGACTCCGGGGCCACCTCGATGACGAGGTCGGCGTCGGCCGCCGCGGTGAGGTCGGTGGCGGTACGGACCCGGGCCAGTGCCCGGGCGCGCTCGTCCTCGGTGAGCCGGCCGCGTGCCACGGCGCGGGCGGTGGCGGCCTCCAGGGTGGCGAGCGCCTGCGCGGTCCGCGCCTCGCTGATGTCGATGCCGATCACCTCGCGGCCGGCCTTCGCGAGGACCTCGGCGATGCCGGTGCCCATGGTGCCGAGGCCGACCACGGCGATCGTCTTGAGCGGGGACGGGGACAGAGCTGAGTCGGACAGGGGAGTGGCCATCGCGGGACTCCAGGAATGAGGTGACGACGAGGGGCGCGCCGGGTGCGCCGGAGGGCGCACCACGGGGCGAGAGGGTGCGGGTGTTGCCGGGCTGCGAGCGCACACGCCCGGGGGCGCCGGTGCCACGGGCATGCACACGCCCGGGAACGGCGGAACGTCCGACCGGCTCTGTCCCGAAGCCGGGTCGTACTGCGGTACACATGGCGTACCGAACCGACCTGCTCGCTCGCGACGGCCGCGTCACCAGACCGTCGCCAGCGGAAGTGCGAGAGGGTTACTCGCTCGTATGAGCTTAACCGGCGGGTAACGAGCGCGCCAGTCCCCGGAGGAGAACCGACTTTGTGATGTACCTCCCCCGGCCGCCACGACCCGCCTACGCTGGACCTCGTGGACGAAGAGTTGCGATCGCTCACGGAGCGCTTACGGCAGGAGTCGGGCGGCTCGGCCGCGTTCGAGCACCTGCTGGCCACCGGGGACCACGACGAACTGGCGGAGGTGCTCACCGCGCCCGGACAGCCGCTCTGGGCCAGGGAGCTGGCCGCGTTCTGCCTCGGCCGGGCCGGTGACCGGCGCTCCTTCGAGTCCCTGGTGCTGCTGCTCAACCACCGCGACCCGCCGCGCTGCGCCTCCGCCGCGCACGCCCTCGCCCGGCTCGGCGACCCGCGCACGGCCCGGGCCGCCGCGGCCCTCGCCACCAACGAACTCCGCGTCGCCTACGCCCTGCACCCGGTACGGCTCCTGGTCGCGCTGCGCGCCCCGGAGTCCGTGCCCGCGCTGATCACCACGCTGGAGCGGCGGCTGCGCCCGCACGACCCCTACCGGCGGGTGGCCCTCGCCTGTGTCGAGGGCCTGGGCGCGCTCGGCGACGCCCGCGCCCGGCGGGTCCTCACCGAGGCCCTCGCGCACCCCGCGCTCGCCGAGGCCGCGGTGCACGCGCTCGCGCGGATACCGGAGCAGCAGCCGAGCTGACGCCCGGTCAGCCGCCCAGCGTCTTCACGTACCGCACCTCGGGCACCGGTACGCCGTCCACGTCGAAGGGCTCCTCGGCCCCGTCGGGGCGGAACCCGGCGCGCTCGTAGAAGCGGCGGGCGGACGCGTTGTCCTTGAGGACCCACAGGAGCATGCGGGGATACGCCCGGCACCGCTCGGCCGACGCGGCCAGCAGCGCCCGCCCGATCCCGCCGCCCAGCCGGGCCGGGTCGACGTAGATCGCGTACAGCTCGGCGTCGCGAGTGCGCGTCCCGCCGTCCCGGTACGGCCCGTGCGCCGCCCACCCGACCACCGTGCCGGCCCGCTCGGCGACCAGGTTCACCACGGAGCCGTTCCCCTCGGCGAACCGGGCCCGCCGCCGCTCGGCGTCCGCGGTGACGCTGAGCCCGTCGAGGTACGGCTGCGGCATGAGCCCCCGGTAGGCGTGCTGCCAGCCGCGGATCCGTATCTCGGAGACGCGGTCGCAGTCGGCGAGGGTCATCTCCCGGACCGTCAGGGCACTCACGGGGCCACCACGGCGAGAGCCTCGACCTCCAGCAGGAACTCCGGCGCCACC
Source organism: Streptomyces sp. NPDC017676 (assembly GCF_044329325.1). NCBI lineage: Bacteria > Bacillati > Actinomycetota > Actinomycetes > Kitasatosporales > Streptomycetaceae > Streptomyces > Streptomyces sp. NPDC017676. The sequence continues at coordinate 151,260 of NZ_JBIRJA010000010.1, forward strand.
AGCCCGGCCACCTGGACCGCCGAGGAGGCGGGCAGGCGGTCGTCGGGTATGTGGGCGGCGCGGGCCGCGCGGATCACCGGCATGTGGGCCATGTCCGTGACGAAGTACGTCAGCTTCACCACGTCCTCGAAACCGGCTCCCGCTGCGGCCAGGCAGCGCCGGAGATTCGCGAAGACCTGCCGCGCCTGGGCCGCCGGATCGCCCGCGCCGACCAGCTCGCCGTCCTCGTCGAGGGGAAGCTGGCCGGAGACCGCGACGAGGCGCCCCGTCGCGGTCACCACATGGGTGTACTGGGAGGCGGGGAACACCCCGGCCGGTGCGGGGATGCGGGTCGGTCCACGACCGGCCCGGGTGGGTTCGCTCATGGCCCCCATGATGACCCACCCCACTGACAACGCCCCGACGGACCGGGCAGGTTGCCCGACACGGCCGGGTGAGGTACCGGGCACCTGATGCGTCGTCTGCCGGCGGAAGCCGAGGTTCCGGCGGGTCGCGCGCGTTGCCGGGAGACTGGTGTGCCGGCTACCCGTGGAAGCCCAGCAGGCCGTGCAGGGTCGAGCCGCTGGACGTCGGCGGCGCCGCCTTGCCCTTCGGCGGCGTGGGGTCGGGGGTCTTCGGGCAGACCGCGTCCACCGCGCCGCCGCCGCGCGGGACCCTGCCGTCGCCGAGGTACGCGGCCAGGTGCTGGTCCAGACACGCGTTGCCGCTCAGCGTGACGCCGTGGTTGCCGCCGCCCTCCTCGACCACGAGGCTGGAGCGGGCCAGCAGCCGGTGGGCCGTGGCGCCGCCGGAGTAGGGGGTCGCCGCGTCGTCGGTCGCCTGGAAGAGCAGCGCCGGCGGGAGCGTGCCGTTGGTGACGTCCACCGGCCGCAGCGGGGCCGTGGGCCAGAAGGCGCACGGCGCGTTGTACCAGGCGTTGCTCCAGGCCATCAGGGGTGCCTTCGCGTACACGTCCCAGGCGTCCGCACGCCACCTGTTCCAGCCGCGCGGCCAGGCCGCGTCCCGGCACTGCACCGCCGCGTAGACGCTGTAGCCGTTGTCCCCCGCGGCGTCCACGGCACCGAACTTCCGGTACGCCTCCACCAGCGGCCCGGTGTCCCCGTGGTGGACCCAGGCCGCGAACGCCTCGGCGAGACGGGGCCAGTAGCCGTTGTAGTAGGCGCCGGGCGTGAAGGTGTCCTCCAGCTCGGCGGCGCCGACCCGGCCCCCGGCCGGCTTCTTCGCCAGCGCCGCCCGCATCGCGTACCAGCGGGCCTCGATCCTCGCGGGGTCCTTGCCCAGCCCGTACCTGGAGTCGTACCTGGCGATCCAGGCCGTCAGCGCCCGGTGGCGGTCGTCGAAGGCGTAGTCCTGGCCGAGGTTGTCCTCGTACCAGACGCCCTTCGGGTCGACGATCGAGTCCAGCACCAGGCGGTGCACCCGCCCCGGGAACAGCTTCGCGTACACCGCTCCCAGATAGGTGCCGTAGGAGTAGCCGAAGTAGCTGATCTTCTTCGCGCCGAGCGCCCGGCGGACGGCTTCCAGGTCCCGGGCCGAGCTGACCGTGTCCAGGTACGGCAGCAGGTCGCCGTACTTGCGGCCGCAGGCCGCGGCGAAGGACCTGGCGCGGTCGAGATTGGCCCGCTCCAGCGCGGGCGTGGCCGGTACGGAGTCGGGGCGCACCGGCTTGAAGTGGCCGGGCACGCAGTCCAGGGCCGGCCGGCTGCGGCCGACCCCGCGAGGGTCGAAGCCGATGACGTCGTACCGGGCCGCCACGCTCTTCGGCAGCGACGAGGCGACGAACCCGGCGAGCGTCAGTCCGCTGCCGCCGGGGCCGCCCGGGTTGACCAGCAGCGGACCCTGCGTGGCCCGCGCGGTGTGCGGGACGCGGGACAGCGCGATGGTGATCCGCCGCCCCGACGGGTCGGCGTGGTTCAGCGGCACCGTCAGGGACGCGCACTGGAGCCTGGGGAAGTCGGTGGTGCCGCACTTCTTCCAGCCGAGCTGCGCGGGCCGGGCGGCCCGCGCGGGTGCGGCGGTGACCGGGCCCGCCAGTACGGTGACGGCCGCGGCCGCGCACAGCAGGGCTGCGCGTGTTCTCATACGGGTCCTCCCGGGACGGAGGTCTTCGGCGAACCGCGGGGTTCACGGTTCTCGCCGGATCGTCCCGGAGCCGGGGCCCTGAGGAACGCGTTGCGGGGCCACGTGACCCGATCGGGCCGCGGGATGCCCTCGAACGACCCTGGGCGTCCTCACATGAGGCTGAGCTGGACCGGCTCCGGCTCGGTGGGGGCCGGTGCCGGCTCGGCCGGGCGGATCCGGCGGGCCAGCCCGGCGCGCGCGGGCCCGATGCCGTACTCCTGCGCCAGCTCGTGCACCTGGCGGGTGATCCGGCGCTGGTACCACTTGGGCGCGTAGGCGCCCTCCGCGTACAGCCGTTCGTACCGCCGCACCAGGTGCGGGTGGTGCTGTCCGAGCCAGGCCATGAACCACTCCCGGGCGCCGGGGCGCAGATGCAGCACCAAGGGGGTGACGGAGGTGGCCCCGGCCGCCGCGATGGCCCGTACCGTGGCCCGCAACTGCGCCGGGTCGTCGCTCAGGAACGGGATCACCGGCGCCATCAGCACCCCGCAGCCGATCCCGTGCTCCCCGAAGGTGCGGATGACGTCCAGCCGGCGCTCGGGCGCGGGCGTGCCCGGCTCCACCGTGCGCCACAGCCCGGCGTCCAGGAACCCGACGGAGACCGAGACGCCCACGTCCGTCACCTCCGCCGCCCGCACCAGCAGGTCCAGGTCACGCAGGATCAGGGTGCCCTTGGTGAGGATCGAGAACGGGTTCGCGTGATCGGTGAGCGCGGAGATGATGCCCGGCATCAGCCGGTAGCGGCCCTCGGCGCGCTGGTAGCAGTCGACGTTGGTGCCCATCGCCACGTGGTCGCCCTGCCAGCGGCGGGAGCCGAGCTGGCGCCGCAGCACCTCGGGGGCGTTCACCTTGACCACGATCTGGGTGTCGAAGCCGATGCCGGTGTCCAGGTCCAGGTAGCCGTGCGTCTTGCGGGCGAAACAGTAGACGCACGCGTGCGTGCAGCCCCGGTAGGGGTTGACCGTCCATTCGAACGGCATGCGGGAGGCACCCGGCACCCGGTTCAGCACCGAGCGCGCCCGGACCTCGTGGAAGGTGATCCCCGCGAACTCGGGCGTGTCGAACGTCCGGGTGGTGACGGCGTCCGCGCCGAACAGCACGGCATCGGCGGCCCGGCCGTGTTCGCTCTCGTCTGTGAGGTTCTCCCAGCGCATGACGCCTCCTCGCTCGCACTGCCCACAGAATAGAACATACGTTCCCATGATCGTGCGAGCCCCGATTTGGGCGGCCGGGCGCCGGGGTGGTTGGCTTGCCCCAACCCCGAGGAACCAGGTCGTGGAGGAACGCAATGGCGCAGGTCGAGGCCACTACGGAGCGGGTCGTCGCGGCGGACGCGGAGAAGGTGTTCGACGCCCTCGCCGACTACCGCGGCACGCGGCAGAAGCTGCTGCCCGAGCAGTTCAGCGAGTACGAGGTGCGCGAGGGCGGCGACGGCGAGGGCACCCTCGTCCACTGGAAGCTCCAGGCCACCAGCAAGCGGGTGCGCGACTGCCTGCTGGAGGTCAGCGAGCCCACGGACGGCGAGCTGGTCGAGAAGGACCGCAACTCCTCCATGGTCACCACCTGGCGCGTCACCCCCGCCGGTGAGGGCAGGTCCCGCGTGGTCGTCACCACCACCTGGCAGGGCGCCGGCGGCATCGGCGGCTTCTTCGAGAAGACCTTCGCGCCCAAGGGCCTCGGCCGGATCTACGACGCCCTGCTCGCCCGGCTCGCCGCCGAGGTCGAGAAGTAGTCCAAGCACCCACCGGTGAAGGGGGGTTGACCGCCGGCCGGCCCCTTCACCGGTTCGAGTGCATCTCCGGTCCATACCGGATCGTGCCGTAACTCGCCGCAGTTGTTCGCAGTTGTCGCCTTACGCGGGAAATGTGAACGGGTGTGACGAGGGGAGCGGTACGTGGGCGGGACGACACTGGTGAAGCGCGAGCCGGTCGTGGCACCGGTCTCCGGCGAGCAGACCGCGGCCGCGCCGCCGCCTCCCGCGCCGCCGCCTCCCGCGCCGCCCGCCGGAATCGGGCCCCGCCGGGTGCGGTTGGTGTTCTTCGGGCTGATGCTGGCCCTGCTGCTGGCCGCCCTCGACCAGATGATCGTCGCCACCGCCCTGCCGAAGATCGTCGGCGAGCTGCACGGCCTGGACAAGATGTCCTGGGCGATCACCTCCTACCTGCTCACCTCCACCATCGGCCTGCCGGTCTACGGCAAACTCGGCGACCTGGTCGGCCGCAAGGGCGTCTTCCAGTTCGCCATCGCCGTCTTCGTCCTCGGCTCCGCCCTCGCGGGCCGGGCCGGGACCATGGACCAGCTCATCGCCTTCCGCGCGGTCCAGGGCGTCGGCGCCGGCGGCCTCATGATCGGTGTGCAGGCGATCATCGCCGACATCGTGCCGCCCCGGGAGCGCGGCCGGTACATGGGCCTGATCGGCGCCGTCTTCGGTCTCGCCTCCGTCGCCGGACCGCTGCTCGGCGGATACTTCACCGATCACCTCTCCTGGCGCTGGTGCTTCTACGTCAACGTCCCCTTCGGACTGGTCACCCTGGCCGTCATCGCCGTCGTCCTCAAACTCCCGAGGCCGCGCACACGCGGCCGGCTCGATGTCCTCGGCACCCTGCTGCTCGCCGCCGCCTCGACCTGCCTGGTCCTGCTCACCAGCTGGGGCGGCACCGAGTACGCCTGGGGCTCCCGGCAGATCCTCGGCCTCGGCGCCGGCGCCCTCGTCGCCACCGCCCTCTTCCTGGTCGCCGAGCACTTCGCCGCCGAACCCCTCATCCCGCTGAGACTGTTCCGCGACTCCGTGTTCACCCTCAGCGGCCTGGTCGGCCTGGTGATCGGCGTCGCCCTGTTCGGCGCCGCCAGCTATCTGCCGACCTTCCTCCAGATGGTCGACGGCGCCAGCGCCACCGAGTCCGGGCTGCTGATGCTGCCCATGATGGCCGGGATCGTCGGCACCTCCATCATCGGCGGACAGCTCATCAGCCACACCGGCCGCTACAAGATCTACCCCGTGCTCGGCTGCGCCGTCGCCACCGTGGGCATGTGGCTGCTGTCCCGGCTCCAGACCGACACCCCCCGGCTGCACTACAGCATCTGGATGGCCGTGCTCGGTGCCGGGATCGGCCTGGTCATGCCGGTCCTCGTCCTCGCCGTGCAGAACTCCGTCCGCCCCGCCGACCTCGGCACCGCCACCAGCGCCAACAACTACTTCCGGCAGATCGGCGGCAGCGTCGGCGCCGCCGTCTTCGGCACCCTCTTCGCCGACCGGCTCGCCTCCTCGCTGCGCGAGGAGCTGCCCCCGCGCGCGGGCAGCGCACTGCCCGCCGCCGACTCGATCACCCCGCAGCTCGTCCACGCGCTGCCCCCGGCCCTGCGCGACGCCTACATCCGCGCCTACGCCGACGCGATGCCCCGGATCTTCCTCTACCTGGTCCCGGTGCTCGCCCTCGGCCTGCTCATCGCCTTCTTCCTCAAGGAGAAACCACTGGTGTCCCACAACACCGCCGAAACGGAGCCGCAGACCGTGACCGCCTCGATCCCCGGTGCCCGGGCGCCCTACGCCGCCGGGGTCCCCGTCTGCGGCACCGTGCAGCACCCCGACGGCACCGTGGTGCCCCGCGCGGCCCTCACCCTCATCGACGTCGCCGGACAGCAGATCGGGCGCGGCGCCAGCGGCGACGACGGGCGGTACGCGCTCAGCACGCCCGGCTCCGGCTCGTACGTGCTGATCGCCGCCGCCGGCGGGCACCAGCCGCAGGCCGTCTCCGTCACCGTCGGCGAACGCCCCGTCGAGCTCGACGTCGTCCTCGGCGGCGCCGGCCGCCTCGCCGGCAGCGTGCTCACCGCCGACGGCACCCCCGTCCGGGACGCCACCGTCACCCTCACCAACGTGCACGGCGAGGTCGTCGCGAGCACCCGCAGCGGGCGCGAGGGCGGCTACGTCATCACCGAACTGGTCGCGGGCGAGTACACCCTCGCCGCCAGCGCCCCGGCCTTCCGGCCCGCCGCCCTCCCGGTCAGCGTGCAGGCCTCCCGGGAGACCCGGCAGGACGTCGAACTCGCGGGCGGCGCCGTGCTGCGGGGCACCGTCCGGGCGAGCGGCGGACGGCCCGTGGAGGACGCGCGCGTGACCCTGCTCGACGCCGCCGGCAACGTCGTCGACACCCTCACCACCGGAGCCGACGGAACGTTCCGGTTCGTCGATCTCTCCTCCGGCGAGTACACCGTCATCGCCGCAGGTTACCCGCCGGTCGCCACGGTGTTGCAGGTCGCGGGGGGTGGCCGGACGGAACGGGACCTCCAACTGGGCCACGAGGACTGAGCGGGGCGCCCGCCGGCCGCGCCGGAGCGATCCGCTGAAACCAATTCCAGGATTGCCACACATCGCGACCGGCGGTCGTCTTACCGTAGTGGCGGGCGGCACAGATCGTTTGCGGACAGCCGTGGGGAGAGAGGGCCTGGGCCATGGACCGTGGCAGCGAGCGGGACACAGCTCCCGGGCGCGGCATCGGCGACACCGCCGCGGGCCGGATTCCGCTGGCCGTGGTCGTCGTCGACCGGGCCGGGCTGGTGTCCCACTGGAGCACCGGCGCGCGGCGCCTGTTCGGCGTCAGCCGTGAGGACGCCGTCGGACAGCCCGCGGCCGACCTGCTGCCCGTCTCCGGTGCCCTGCCGGAGGACCTCCAGGACGGCGCGCTGCCGGACGCGTACGAGACGTACGACGGGCCCGGCCCCGACCTGGAGAACTCGCTCGGCGGGCACACCGGCTACGCCACGGCCGGGCGCGCCCGTCTCCGCCCGCCCCCGCGGACGCCCGACGGGGAGCGGCTGGACGTGCTGTGGTGGGCCTACCCGCTGGTCGGCCCGGGCCCCGCGCGGCTGCTCGTGCTCGCCGCCGACGCCACCCGGCTGCGCGACGAACGCGGCTACGACGACGAGACCGCCGAACGCATCTCGCCCGGCTTCGCCCGCCACACCGAACTGCCCGCCTCCGACGAACTCGAACGGCGGCTGCCCGAGATCCTGCCCAACATGGGTCCGGGACTCAGCGCCCGCATCGTCGCGCAGGTCCTCGAACTCGGCTATCCGGTCCTGGAGTTCAGCCAGTACGACCGGGTGCCCGTGACCCCGTACTGGGGTGTGCCCCGCCGCCCCGGGCGCACCCGCGCCGAGGAAGCCGACGCACCGCGGCAGCGGGCCGTGGCCGTGGTCCCGGCCGGCGCCGAACTGGACCTGGAGTACGCCGCCGTCCGCGAGCGGCTGGAGTTCCTCAACGAGGTCAGCTCCCGCATCGGCTCCTCCCTGGACCTCGGCGAGACCATCCGCGAGGTCACCAGCGCCGCCGTGCCCCGGTTCGCGGACTTCGCCGGCACCCATCTGCGGGCCGCCGTGCTGGCCGGCGAAGGCTTCCCGGACGGCCCGCCGGACGCCAGCACCGTGATGTTCCGCGTCTGGGTCGAGCACAACGACGAACCGGGCCGCTGGGACGACACCGTGCCCGTCGGCGAGGCCTTCGCCTTCCCCGAGCACACCCCCTTCTACCAGTGCATGGTCACCGGCGAGCCGGTGCTCGTCCCGAGGGTCACCGAGGAGCTCTCCGAGCGCATCTCCGGCGAGTTCGAGAAGCGCGACCTGCGGCCCCTCATCGGCGGCCGGTCGCTGCTCATCGTGCCGCTCAAGGCGCGCAACGTCGTCCTCGGCTTCATGGTGCTGATGCGCCGCCCCGACCGGCCGCAGTTCGACGACATGGACCGCACCACCGGCGCCGAACTCGCCGCCCGCGCGGGCCTCGTGCTCGACAACGCCCGTATGTACACCTACCAGGAGAACGTCGCCGACACCCTCCAGGACAGCATGCTGCCGCAGGTCACCCCGCGGATGCCCGGCTGCGACATCGCCACCCGCTATCTGCCCGGCACCCGGCTCGGCCGGATCGGCGGCGACTGGTTCGACACCATCAAACTGCCCGGCTCCCGCACCGCCCTCGTGGTCGGCGACGTCATGGGACACGGCCTCAACTCGGCCGCGATGATGGGCCAGTTGCGCACCGCCGTGCAGACCATGGCCGCGATGGAGACCCCGCCCGCCCAACTGCTGCGCAACCTGGACGACCTGGCCCGCAGGCTCGGCGACACCTACCTCGCCACCTGCCTGTACGCCGTGTACGACCCGATCCGCGGCGACCTGACCCTCGCCAACGCCGGCCACATCCCGCCCGTGCTGGTCCGTGCCGAGGACGGCAGCAGCGAACTCCTCGAACTGCCCACCGGAGCGCCGATCGGCGTCGGTGGCGTCCCCTTCGAGGTCAGGCGGGTCAAGGTCGCGCCCGGAGACCGGCTGGTGCTGTGCACCGACGGCCTGGTCGAGGTGCGCGGCTCCGACATCGGCGAGGGCCTCGCCGCGCTCTGCGAGTCCGCCGCCCACCCCGCGGCCTCCATGGACGACGCCTGCGACACCATCATCCGCGCCCTGAACACCCGCGGCGGACGCAAGGACGACGTCGCCCTGCTCATGGCCCGTCTCAACGGCATCCCCGACGAGCACGTCGCCGAGTGGCGGCTCGACGCCGACCCGCGCGAGGTGGCCCGCGCCCGCCGCCTGGTCCGCGAACGGCTCCTGGAGTGGGGCCTGCCGCAGGCCGTGGAGACGGCCGAGCTGCTGGTCAGCGAGGTGGTCACCAACGCCGTCCGGCACGCGGAGAGCGACCGGATCGGGTTGCGGGTGGTCCGCACGGACGCGCTGCTGTTCGAGGTCACCGACGACGAACCCGCCCTGCCCGCCATGCTGAGCGCCGGCCCCCACGACGAGTCGGGCCGTGGCCTGCGCGTGGTCAGCCGGCTGGCCCGGGAGTGGGGCGCCAGCGGCAGCGGACACCGCAAGACCGTCTGGTTCGAGCAGGCCGTCACCACCCGCGACTGACAGCAGGACGGGGCACGCGGACCGCGCGCCCCGAGCGACCAGGGGCCGTACATCTCGTGAAGGTGACCGCCCGGCTCTTGCCCTGCTCCCCGTCCCCGCGATATCCCGATCACGGAACCGACCCGTGGGGAGATCGTATGAACGTCTCGGAGAACTACCGCAACGCGTGGGAGAGTTACTGGAGTGAAACCTCCGACGGCCGGGGCGAGGCGATCTGGGACGCCGACCCCTCCCTGAGCGCCGCACCGCACAGCGAACTGCTCCTGGCCCACGCCGACAACGGCCGGACGATCGTCGACCTCGGCTGCGGCAACGGCACCCAGACCCGCTACCTGGCCACCCGCTTCACCCGCGCCGTCGGCGTCGACCTCTCGCACGCCGCCGTCGAGCACGCCCGCCGCGCCGCGAACGGCGCCCCCGTCGAGTTCCAGCAGCTCGACCTCACCGACACGGACGCCGTCCGCGCCCTGCACCAGCGGCTCGGCGACAGCCACGTCTACATGCGGGCCGTCATCCACCAGAGCGAACCGGCCGCGCGCCCCGCGGTGGCCGCCGCCGTCGCCGAACTCATCGGCACCGAAGGCCGGGCCTTCGTGGTCGAGCTCACCTCCGGCTCGCGCGACGTCCTGCGGCGGGCGGCGTCCGAGCCGGGCGGCCCGGGCCCCAAGCTCCAGCGCGTCTTCCACCACGGCCTCAAGCCCGCCGACGCACCCGACGAGGAGATACCGCGACTGCTCGTCAAGGCCGGTCTCACCGTCCTGGCCGACGGCGAGACGGTACTGCCGCAGACCGAGCACCTCGCGGACGGCACCCGCATCGACCTGCCGGCCCGCTGGTTCGTCCTCGCCGGGGCCTGACCGGACCCGAGATCGCTTCCCCCGGCGAGGTCGTAGCCTGTCCGCCGCTCGACGCGTAACGTGACCGACCATGAAGATCCTCATCAGTGCCGACATGGAGGGGGCCACGGGCGTCACCTGGCCCGCCGACGTGCTGCCGGGGACGCCGCAGTGGGAGCGGTGCCGCTCGATGTTCACCTCGGACGTGAACGCCGCCGTCGAGGGCTTCTTCGACGGCGGCGCCGACCAGGTGCTCGTCAACGAGGCCCACTGGACCATGCGCAACCTCCTCCTGGAGCGGCTCGACGAGCGGGTCGAGATGCTCACCGGCCGGCACAAGGCGCTGTCCATGGTGGAGGGCGTCCAGCACGGTGACGTCGACGGCATCGCGTTCGTCGGATACCACGCGGGCGCCGGCATGGAGGGCGTCCTCGCCCACACCTACCTGGCCAACCAGATCACCGGGGTGTGGCTGAACGACGTCCGCGCCAGCGAGGGTCTGCTCAACGCGCGCGTCGTCGCCGAGTACGGCGTCCCCGTCGTCCTCGTCACCGGCGACGACGTGGCCTGCGAGGACGCCCTCGGCTACGCGCCCGAGGCCCCGAAGGTCGCCGTCAAGGACCATGTGTCGCGGTACGCGGCCGTGTGCCGGACGCCGGCCCGGACCGCGGCCGACATCCGCGCGGCGGCCAAGGAGGCCGCCCGGCTGGCGGTCCGTCACCCACCGGTCGATGACGGCCCGTTCACGGTCGCCGTCGAGTTCGACGCCGAACATCTCGCGATGGCCGCGACCGTCGTGCCGGGCGTGGCGCGGACCGGGGAGCGGAAGGTGGCGTACACCAGCGCCACGATGTACGAGGGGATCAGGACGTTCAAGGCGGTCACCACGATCGTCTCTGCCGCCGTGGAGGAGCAGTATGGCTGACCAGCAGGCCGACGAACTGGCCCTGGCCGAGGTCGTGGAGTTCACCTCCGGCCTGATCCGCATCGACACCACCAACCGGGGCGGCGGGGACTGCCGGGAGCGGCCCGCCGCCGAGTACGCGGCCGAACGGCTGGCGGGGGCGGGCCTGGACCCGCTGCTGCTGGAGCGTACCCGGGGCCGCACCAACGTCGTGGCCCGCATCGAGGGCACCGACCCGTCCGCCGACGCGCTGCTGGTGCACGGGCACCTGGACGTGGTGCCGGCCGAGGCCGCCGACTGGACCGTGCACCCGTTCTCCGGCGAGGTCCGGGACGGCGTGGTGTGGGGGCGGGGCGCCGTCGACATGAAGAACATGGACGCGATGATCCTGGCCGTGGTCCGGTGCTGGGCCCGGCAGGGCGTGCGGCCCCGCCGGGACATCGTCCTCGCGTTCACCGCCGACGAGGAGGCCAGCGCCGAGGACGGCTCCGGGTTCCTCGCCGACCGGCACCCCGAACTCTTCGAGGGCTGCACGGAGGGCATCAGCGAGTCGGGCGCCTTCACCTTCCACGACGGGTCCGGGCGGGAGATCTACCCGGTCGCCGCGGGGGAGCGGGGCACCGCCTGGCTGAAGCTCACCGCGCGGGGCAGGGCCGGGCACGGCTCCAAGGTGAACAGAGAGAACGCGGTGACCCGGCTCGCCGCCGCCGTCACCCGCATCGGCGAGCACGAGTGGCCGCTCCGGCTCACGCCCACCGTACGGGCCGCCCTCACCGAACTCGCCGGGCTGTACGGCATCGACCCCGACTTCACCGACGTGGACCGGCTGCTGGAGAAGCTCGGCCCGGCCGCGAAGCTGGTCGAGTCGACCGTCCGCAACAGCGCCAACCCGACCATGCTGGACGCCGGTTACAAGCTCAACGTCATCCCGGGCGAGGCGGTCGCCCACGTGGACGGGCGCTATCTGGCCGGTGCGGAGGAGGAGTTCACCGCCACGCTGGACGAGCTGACGGGGCAGGACGTCGACTGGGAGTTCGCGCACCGCGAAGTGGCCCTCCAGGCACCGGTGGACGCGCCGGTGTTCGCGAGGATGCGGGCAGCGGTGGAGGAGTTCGCGCCGGGCGGGCACGTGGTGCCGTACTGCATGTCGGGCGGCACGGACGCCAAGCAGTTCTCCCGGCTGGGCATCACCGGCTACGGCTTCGCCCCGCTGAAGCTGCCCGTGGACCTCGACTACCAGGCGCTGTTCCACGGAGTGGACGAGCGGGTGCCCGTGGAGGCACTGCACTTCGGGGTCCGCGTCCTGGACCGGTTCCTGCGGACGGCCTAGACGATGGGGGAGCAAATGCGCAGCGCGCCGTACGGATCGTGGCCCTCGCCGATCGACGCGGCCCTCGCCGCCGCGCACGACGGGCGGCCGGACTGGGTGGGTTTCGTCGGGGACGAGGTCTGGTGGACCGAGCCCCGGCCGGCCGAGGGCGGCCGGCGGGCCCTGGTGCGGCGGCGGACCGACGGGGGCGAGGAGTCCGTGCTGCCCGCGCCGTGGAACGTGCGCAGCCGGGTCATCGAGTACGGCGGCCGGCCCTGGACCGGGGTGGTTCACGACGGCCGGCCGCTGATCGTCTTCGTGCACTTCGCCGACCAGCGGCTGTACCGGTACGAGCCAGGCGGCGAGCCCGCCCCGCTCACCCCGGTCTCACCGGTGGGCGGCGGCCTGCGCTGGGCGGAGCCGCGGATCGACCTCGCCCGCGGTGAGGTCTGGTGCGTGCTGGAGGAGTCCACCGGGGACGGCCCCGACGACATCCGGCGGGTGCAGGCCGCCGTACCGCTGGACGGTTCGGCCGCCGGCGACCGCGCCGCCGTCCGCGAGCTGATCGGGCCCCGGCACCGGTTCGTCACCGGTGCCCGGCTCTCCCCGGACGGCCGGCGGGCCGCCTGGCTGGCCTGGGACCACCCGCGGATGCCGTGGGACGGGACGGAGCTGCTGGTCGCCGAGGTGACGGAGGACGGCCTGCTGAAGGACGCGCGGACCGTCGCCGGCGGCCCGGACGAGGCCGTCGCCCAGGTCGAGTGGTCGGCGGACGGCGGCCTGCTGTACGTCAGCGACCGCAGCGGCTGGTGGAACCTCTACCGCGACGGCACCCCGCTGTGTCCGCGCGAGGAGGAGTTCGGCGGGCCGCTGTGGCAGCTCGGACTGCGCTGGTTCGCGCCCCTGGACAACGGTCTCCTGGCCGTCCTCCACGGTCGAGGGCCGGCCGCGCTCGGGATACTCGACCCGGAGTCCGGCGAGATCGTGGACGCCGTCGGACCGTGGACGGAGTGCGCCGCCGGCCTCGCGACCCACGGCACACGCGTCGTCACGGTCGCGGCCGGCCCCCGCACCGCCTACGAAGTGGTCGAACTGGACACCGCCACCGGCCGCTCCCGGGTGATCGGCTGCCGGCACCAGGACCCCGTCGACCCCGCCTACTACCCGGAGCCGCGGGCCCGCACCTTCACCGGCCCCGGCGGCCGCGAGGTGCACGCCCAGCTCTACCCGCCGCACCACCCCGCCCGCACCGCGCCCGACGGCGAGCTGCCGCCGTACGTCATCTGGGCGCACGGCGGCCCCACCAGCCGGGTGCCGCTCGTGCTGGACCTGGAGATCGCCTACTTCACCTCGCGGGGCATCGGCGTCGCCGAGGTGAACTACGGCGGCTCCACCGGGTACGGCCGGGCCTACCGGGAGCGGCTGCGCGAGCAGTGGGGCGTGGTCGACGTCGAGGACTGCGCGGCCGTCGCCCGGGCCCTCGCCGAGGAGGGCACCGCCGACCCCGCCCGGCTGGCGATCCGGGGCGGCAGCGCGGGCGGCTGGACCGCCGCCGCCTCCCTGACCACGACCGACGTCTACGCCTGCGGCACCGTCATCTACCCGGTGCTCGACCTCGCCACCTGGGGCCCCGGCGACACCCACGACTTCGAGTCCCGCTACCTGGAGTCGCTGATCGGCCCGCGCGCCGAGGTGCCCGCCCGGTACGCCGACCGCTCACCGACCACGCACGCCGACCGGCTCACCGCGCCGTTCCTGCTCCTCCAGGGCCTGGACGACGTCATCTGCCCGCCCGCCCAGTGCGAACGCTTCCTCGCCCGGATCGCGGGCCGGGGCGTGCCGCACGCCTACCTCACCTTCGCGGGGGAGGGGCACGGGTTCCGCCGGGCCGACACCATGATCCGCGCCCTGGAGGCCGAACTGTCCCTGTACGCCCAGGTGTTCGGGCTCGACCCGACACCGCCGGTGCCGAAGGTGGAGCTGAACCAGTGAAGGAACTCCTGCGACCACGCCGGCTGGCCCCCGGTGCCCGGGTCGCCGTCGTAGCCACCAGCGGACCGGTGCCCGAGGAGCGGATCCAGGCGGGCCTGGACGTGCTGCGCGGCTGGGACCTCGACCCGGTGGTCGGACCGCATGTCCTGGACCGGCACCCCGAGTTCGGCTACCTGGCCGGCACGGACGCCGACCGCGCCGCCGACCTCCAGAACGCCTGGTGCGACCCCTCCGTCGACGCCGTGATGTGCGCCCGCGGCGGCTACGGCGCGCAGCGCATGGTCGACCTGCTCGACTGGGACGCGCTGCGGGCGGCCGGGCCCAAGGTCTTCGTCGGGTTCAGCGACATCACCGTCCTGCACGAGGCCTTCGCGACCCGCCTGGGCCTCGCCACCCTGCACGGGCCGGTGGCGGCCGGCATCGACTTCATCAAGAACGCGCGGGCCCAGGAGCACCTGCGGGCCACGCTGTTCGCCCCCGAGACCGTCCAAACGATCGCCTCCGGCGGTACGGCCCTCGTCCCCGGCCGGGCCCGGGGCGTCACCCTCGGCGGCTGCCTCTCCCTGCTCGCCGCCGAACTCGGTACCCCGCACGCCCGGCCCTCCGCGCGCGGCGGACTGCTCTGCCTGGAGGACGTGGGCGAGGAGACGTACCGGCTGGACCGCTACCTCACCCAGTTGCTGCGCTCCGGCTGGCTGGAGGGGGTGCACGGGGTGCTGCTCGGCTCCTGGGAGGACTGCTCGGACTACGCCGGGCTGCGGCCCCTGCTGGCCGACCGGCTCGGCGGACTCGGGGTCCCGGTCGCGGAGAACGTCGGATTCGGCCACGGCGAAGGGGCGTTGACGATCCCGCTCGGAGTCGCGGCCACGCTGAACGCGGAGACGGGCACGCTGACACTGGACGAGCCGGCGCTGCGCTGACGCGGGGGCGGTCAGGCTGAGTGTCAGGGGCCGGCGTCGCACCGAGGTGCGGGCGGGCGCGCGGACGCGGACCGACCGGCGCTGACGCGAGGGCCGGTCGGACGAGCCGGCGCCGCGCGAACGCCGTAGGCTGGCCGGATGCCGCACCCGCCGTCCCGTCCCCTCGCCGAGGGCCCGCGCGTCGCCATCCGCCCCTTCACCCTCGCCGACGGCCCCGAGTTCACCGCACGGGCCCGGGAGAGCAAGGACCTGCACCGGCCCTGGCTGTTCCCGCCGGACACCGAGGAGGCGTACGCCGACTACGCCGGCCGGCTCATCGAGGATCCGGCCCGGGCCGGCTTCCTGGTGTGCGAGAAGGACAGCGGGGCCATCGCCGGCTTCATCAACATCAACAACATCGTGCGCGGCGGCTTCCAGTGCGGCGCCCTCGGCTACGGCGCCTTCGCGCACGCGGCCGGGCGGGGCCTGATGCGCGAAGGGCTGGAGCTGGTGATCGGGTACGCCTTCGGGCCGCTCGGCCTGCACCGGCTGGAGATCAACGTCCAGCCGGGCAACGCGGCCTCCATCGCCCTCGCCCGGGGCGCCGGGTTCCGCCTGGAGGGCTTCTCACCCGACATGATCCACGTCGACGGGGCCTGGCGCGATCACGAACGCTGGGCCCTCACCGCCGAGATGCGCGACTGAGCGGCTCAGCCCCGCTGGTCGACGTACTCGAAGACCGAGCCGTCCGGGTGCACCGCCAGCAGGTTGCGGCCCACCGGCGTCGGTACCGGCCCCGCGACGATCGTGGCGCCCAGCCCGGTCAGCAGCCGGTGGGCCTCGTCCACGTCCTTCACCGCGATCGTCGCCGTCACCTTGCGCAGGATCTCCAGCTCCGACTCGGGACCGCTCATGAGCAGGAAGGAACCGACCGCGGCGACCTGGACGCCGCCGCGCTGGAAGCGCAGGGCCGTGCCGCCCGACAGGCTCTCGTAGAAGGGGATCGCGGCTTCGAGGTCGTCGACGCAGATGCGCAGCGAGGCGCCCAGAATCTCCATGCGCCCGAGCCTAGTTGGGGCCGCCGGGCGCGCGCAGGCCCCCCGGCGTTACCCGCTGTGCCCGGCGGGTACCCGCAGGGTATGGACCGTTTGGATCACCTGGAACATCTGGACAGGCACCTCGTCGAGGAGCTGGCGCAGGTGGCACGCGAGACGGTACGCGACGAGCTGCGCGAGCAGTCCCGCAAACAGCGCCGCACCGCCGTGCTCTACGCCGCCTCGGGTGCCGCCGCCCTGTACGCGGGCGGCGCGGTGGCCCTCGCCGTGGGCCTGGCCCTGGCGATCGGCCTGCCCGGCTGGGCCGCGGCGCTGATCACCGCGGCGCTCCTGGGCGCGGTGGCCTACTTCCTGCGCGGCGCCGCCCACTCGGGGCACGGACCCCAAGCCCCGCACCGCGTGGTCGGCGGCACCGCGCCGGCCGCACCGCCGGGCGGTCTGGGGATGCCGTACCCGCCGATGCCGGAGACTCCCCCGACGCCACAGACACCGCCGGACGCACCCCACAACCGGGCCTGACGGCGCGAGGGCGGGGCCGCCGGCCCCGCCCCGCCCCTCAGCCGAGCTGCGGCAGCACCTTCGTCCGGTAGAAGTCGAAGAACCCCCGCTGGTCCGGCCCGATCTGGTTCACGTACACCCGGTCGAACCCGGCGTCGGCGAACGCCTTCAGCGCCGAGACGTGCTCGTCCACGTCGTCCCCGCACACCGACTTCTCCCGCACCATGTCCTCGGTGACCAGCTCCTGCAACTGCTCGAAGTGCCGCGGCGAGGGCAGTACCTGCCCCATCTCGCCGGGCAGCAGCTCGTTGTACCAGAGCCGGTGTACCGTACGGACGCACTCGTCGCGGTCGGCGCCGTAGCAGACCTTCGTGCCGCCGCTGACCAGCTTGGCCCCGCCGCCGCCCTTGCGGAACCGGGTGACCATCTCCTCCTCCGGCATCATCGTGATGTAGCCGTCGCCCACGCGGGCGGCCAGCGAGGTCGCCTTCGGGCCGAAGCCGGAGATGTCGATCGGGACGGGTTCCTCCGGGACGGTGTAGAGACGGGCGTTCTCCACGGTGTAGTGCGTGCCGTGGTGGTTGACCTCCTCGCCGGTGAAGAGGCGGCGCATCACCTGGATCGCCTCCTCCAGCATCTCCAGGCGCACGTGCAGCGGCGGCCACGGGTCGCCGAGGATGTGTTCGTTCAGCGCCTCGCCGGTGCCGAGGCCGAGCCGGAAGCGGCCCTCCGTCATCACCGCGCTGGTCGCCGCGGCCTGCGCCACGACCGCCGGGTGCATCCGCACGGTCGGACAGGTCACTGCGGTCTCGATGGGCAGCGACACCGCCTCCGACAGCGCGCCGATCACCGACCACACGAACGCGCTCTGTCCCTGCGCGTCGTTCCACGGATGGTAGTGGTCGGAGATCCACAGCGCCTGGAAACCGGCCTGCTCGGCCATCCGGGCCTGTTCGACGAGGGCTGCGGGGTCGTGCTCCTCGCTCGCCAGGAAATAGCCGTACTCGGGCATGGGGGGCACCTCCGCGCGGGCGACGCTGGTGATCTGATCCGGACGCGGCCCGGGTAACCGGGGCCGACAGCGCGAAACGCCGGCACGGCGGTGTGCGGTGCGCCCCGGCGGTGTGCGGCGGGGGCGTTCGAGTGCTCGGAGCGGCGTCCGGGTGACCGGCCCGGCGTTTGGGTGCCCCGGCCCCGGTTACGCGGAAGACCTCGGACGAGCCACACCGCCGGAGGCGCACCGTGAGCCGACCTCGCGTCGTGATCGTCGGCGCCGGTTTCGCCGGGTACCGGGCTGCGCGCACCCTGGCCCGGCTGACCCGCGACCGGGCCGACATCATCCTGCTGAACCCGACCGACTACTTCCTGTACCTGCCGCTGCTGCCGCAGGTCGCCGCCGGGGTCCTGGAGGCCCGCCGGGTCACCGTGTCGCTGCCCGGCACGCTGCGCGGGGTGCGCCTGGTGCTCGGCGAGGCGGACGGTGTCGACCTGGACGCGCGGACCGTGAGCTACTCCGACCCCGAGGGCGGCGCGGGCACCCTCGGCTACGACCGGCTGGTGCTGGCCGTCGGCAGCGTCAACAAGCTGCTGCCGATCCCCGGTGTCGCCGAGCACGCGCACGGCTTCCGCGGACTGCCCGAGGCGCTCTACCTGCGCGACCACGTGACCCGGCAGGTGGAACTCGCCGCCGCCGAGGAGGACCCGAAGAGCTGCGCCGCCCGGTGCACGTTCGTGGTGGTCGGCGCCGGCTACACCGGCACCGAGGTGGCCGCCCACCTGCAGATGCTCACCGACCGCCTGGTCCGCCGGCACCCGCTGCCCGGCGGCCTGCGGCCCCGCTGGATGTTGCTGGACGTGGCGCCGCGCGTGCTGCCGGAGATGGACGAGCGGCTGTCCCGCACGGCCGACCGGGTGCTGCGGGCCCGGGGCGTCGACGTACGGATGGGCACGTCGGTGCGGGAGGCCACCCGGGACGGGGTGCTGCTCACCGACGGGGAGTTCGTCGCGTCCCGGACGCTGGTGTGGTGCGTGGGCGTGCGGCCGGATCCGCTGGTGGAGTCCGTCCGGCAGCCGCTGGAGCGCGGCCGGCTGATCGTCGACCCCTGTCTGCAGCTGCCGGGCCGCACCGACGTGTTCGCCTGCGGGGACGCGGCCGCCGTACCGGACCTGGAGCGTCCGGGGAAGTTCACGCCCATGACGGCCCAGCACGCCTGGCGGCAGGGCCGGGTGGCCGCGGAGAACGTGGCCGGCTCGCTCGGCCTCGGCCGGCGCCGGCGCCCGTACCGCCACCGGGACCTGGGCTTCGCCGTCGACCTCGGCGGGGTCAGGGCCGCCGCCAACCCGTTCGGCATCCCGCTGTCCGGCCCGGCGGCCGGTGCCGTCACCCGCGGCTACCACCTGGCGGCGCTGCCCGGCAACCGCGTCCGGGTCGCCGCCGACTGGCTGCTGGACGCCGTACTCCCGCGCCAGGGAGTCCAGTTGGGCCTGGTACGAGCCTGGTCGGTCCCGCTGGACACGGCCTCACCGGAACTGGCGCGGGTACCGGGCGGCCCGGAGCGGACGGCCGCACAGGCAGGAGAGGAACTCATGACGCACAAGCCGAGGCCCGAGGAACCGGTGAAGCCACAGCCGGGCGGCGAGCCCGCCAGGAACCAGCCGGGCGGCGAGCCCGCCAGGAACCAGCCCGGTGGTGAGCCCGCGAAGAACCAGCCCGGCGGCGAGTCCGCCGGTGCCGGGCCGGACCATCCGGCCCCCGGCCCCGTCCAGCGCACGGACCCCGCCGATCCCGCGGACCGCGCGAACGAAACCGACTGACCGCGCCGGAGCGCGACCGACCGCCTCGACCGCGACCGGGCGCAACGAGACCGAGGAGACTCATGAACACCGACGAACTCGTCGAACTGGGACAGCAGTTGCGCGTGGACAGCGTGCGGGCGTCCGCCGCCGCGGGATCCGGACACCCCACGTCCTCGATGTCCGCCGCCGATCTGCTGGCCGTCCTGCTCGCGAACCACATGCGCTACGACTTCGAGCGCCCCGAGCACCCCGCGAACGACCGCTTCGTGCTGTCCAAGGGACACGCCTCACCGCTGCTGTACGCCGCGTACAAGGCGGTCGGCGCGATCGAGGACGGCGAGCTGGTGACCTTCCGCAAGCTCGGCAGCCGCTTGGAGGGCCATCCGACGCCCCGGCGGCTGCCCTGGGTGGAGACGGCCACCGGCTCGCTCGGCCAGGGCCTGCCGGTCGGGGTCGGCATCGCGCTCGCCGGGAAACGGCTGGACCGCACCGACTACCGGGTGTGGGTGCTGTGCGGCGACAGCGAACTGGCGGAGGGCTCGGTGTGGGAGGCCGCCGAACACGCCGGCTACGAGAACCTGGACAACCTCGTCGCCGTCGTGGACGTCAACCGGCTCGGCCAGCGCGGCCCCACCCGGCACGGCCACGACCTGGACGCCTACGCCCGACGCTTCCAGGCCTTCGACTGGCACACCATCGAGATCGACGGCCATGACGTCGACGCGATCGACCGGGCCTACGGGGAGGCGCTGTCCACCACCGGGCAGCCCACCGTGATCCTCGCCCGCACCCTGAAGGGCAAGGGCGTGGCCGCCGTCGAGGACCGCGAGGGCCTGCACGGCAAGCCGCTGCCCGAGGCCGAGGACGCCATCGCCGAACTCGGCGGGCCGCGCTCGCTGCACGTCCGCGTGTCCGAGCCGCAGGCCGCCGCCGCGCTGCGCTCGCTCACCACCGAGGTGGTGCAGTTGCCGCGCTTCGAGCTGGGCGAGGAGGCCGCGACGCGGGACGCCTTCGGCAAGGCCCTCGCCGCGCTCGGCACCGCCCGCGGCGACGTCGTCGCCCTGGACGGCGAGGTCGGCGACTCCACCCGCACCGAGGAGTTCGGCAAGGCGCACCCCGACCGGTTCTTCGAGTGCTACATCGCCGAGCAGCAGCTCGTCGCCACGGCCGTCGGCATGGCCGCGCGCGGCTGGGTGCCGTACGCCTCCACGTTCGCGGCGTTCCTGACCCGCGCCCACGACTTCGTGCGCATGGCGTCGATCAGCGGCTCCGGGATCAACCTGGTCGGTTCGCACGCGGGCGTCGCGATCGGGCAGGACGGGCCGTCCCAGATGGGCCTGGAGGACCTGGCGATGTTCCGGTCCGTGTACGGCTCCACGGTGCTGTACCCGTGCGACGCCAACCAGACCGCCCGGCTCGTCGCGGCCATGGCCGGCCTCGACGGCATCCGCTACCTGCGCACCTCCCGCGGCAAGACACCGGTGATCTACGGCCCCGACGAGGAGTTCCCGGTCGGCGGCAGCAAGACGCTGCGCGCCAGTGAGGAGGACCGGCTGACCGTCGTGGCCGCCGGGGTGACCGTGCCCGAGGCGCTGGCCGCCGCCGACCGGCTCGCCGCGGACGGCATCCGGGTCAGGGTGATCGACCTGTACTCGGTCAAGCCCGTCGACGCCGAGACCCTGCACCGGGCCGCCGAGGAGACCGGCTGCCTGCTCACGGTGGAGGACCACCACCCGGAGGGCGGCCTCGGCGACGCCGTCGCGGAGGTGTTCGGCGACGGCAGGCCGGTGCCCCGTCTGGTCCGGCTCGCGGTGCGCACCATGCCGGGCTCGGCCGCGCCCGACGAGCAGTTGTACGCGGCCGGCATCGACGCCCTGGGCATCACGGCGGCGGCCAGGATGCTGGTCGAGGAGGCGGTCGTGCGATGAGCCCCGACGACGCGCGGACCCTGCGCGCGGGCCACCGCACGGTGGAGATCAAGCGGCCGGGGAAGGTGCTCTTCCCCGGCGACGGGGGCGCGAAGGAGTACACCAAGGGCGACCTCGCCGACTACTACCGGTCCGTCGCGCCGTACCTGCTGCCGCACCTGCGGGGCCGTCCGCTGATGCTGGAACGCTATCCCGACGGCCTCGACGGCCAGCGGTTCATGCAGAAGAACACCCCGGAGCACTACCCGGAGTGGATCACCCGGGCCGAGGTCGCCAAGGAGGGCGGCACGGTCACGCACGTCGTCTGCGACGACACCGCGACGCTCCTGTACCTCGCCGACCAGGCCTGCCTCACCCTGCACCGCTGGCTCTCGCGCACCGACCGGGCGGGCGGCCTCGACCACCCCGACCGGCTCGTCTTCGACCTCGATCCCCCCGGGGACGACTTCGGCGCCGTCCGCGAGGCCGCCGGCCGGCTGCGCGGACTGCTGGACGAACTCGGCCTGCCCGCCGCCCCGATGACCACGGGCTCGCGCGGACTGCACCTCGTCGTCCCGCTCGACGGCCGCCAGGACTTCGACGGCGTACGGGAGTTCGCGCACGAGGTCGCCGAACTCGCCGCGGCACGGCACCCGGACCGGCTCACCACCGCCGCCCGCAAACAGGAACGCGGCGACCGCCTCTACCTCGACGTGCAGCGCAACGG
Organism: Streptomyces sp. NPDC017676; assembly: GCF_044329325.1. Taxonomy (NCBI): domain Bacteria; kingdom Bacillati; phylum Actinomycetota; class Actinomycetes; order Kitasatosporales; family Streptomycetaceae; genus Streptomyces; species Streptomyces sp. NPDC017676. Next base: position 173,210 of record NZ_JBIRJA010000010.1, read on the forward strand.
GTACGCCCAGACCGCCGTCGCGCCCTTCAGCGTCCGCGCCCGCCCCGGTGCCCCGGTCGCCGTCCCCCTCACCTGGGAGCAGCTCGACGACCCCGGTCTCGACGCCCGCCGCTGGACCCTCGCCGACGCCGTCGACCAGGCCCGCACCGACCCGTGGGCCGGGCTGCCGGCCCGCGGGCGCTCCCTGGGCCCCGCCCGGCGCCGTCTCGCCGACATCCGTTCCTGAAGGTTTGGCCAAGGAATGAGGGGCCACCCGCAGGAAGAGGTGGCCATGTCGAACACACACAGCACATCACAGTCACAGAATTCACAGAAATCCCAGAAGTCGGACAACACCGATCAGACGCACGACACCCCACAGAACGAGACGGAAGACCGGCGGCCGACCCTGATGGAGGTGCTGCGCGAGGCGCGCAGCCAGCTCGCCGAACTGACGGGACTCGTCCCGGAGACCGTGTCCTCCTTCGTGCAGACCGAGGACGGCTGGTCGCTGGAGGTCGAGGTGATGGAACTCGCACGGGTCCCGGACACCATGAGCCTGATGGCGAGCTACCAGGTCGACCTGGACCCCGAGGGTCAGCTCACCGGCTACCGGCGCGTTCGCCGATACGAGCGCGGGCGGGCCGACGCACGCCGATCCGGCGGCTAGGCCCCCGCGTCCGGCGGCCACGCACCCGGCGTGGCCCCGACCATCCACCAATCTCACGAGGAGGAGCGGCCGGCATGACCGTTGTCCCGGCACAGCAGTCCGGCGGCGGAGGCGGCAGCAGCGGCCTCTACGACGTCCTGGAGCTGGTTCTCGACCGGGGACTCGTCATCGACGCGTTCGTACGGGTCTCCCTGGTCGGCATCGAAATCCTGAAGATCGACGTCCGGGTCGTCGTGGCCAGCGTCGACACCTATCTGCGCTTCGCCGAGGCCTGCAACCGCCTCGACCTGGAGGCAGGGCCCCGCAAGGCCCCCGGACTGCCCGATCTCGTCGGCGAGATCACCGAGAGCGGAGCCCGCGGCAAGTCCAAGGGCGCGCTGTCCGGCGCCGCCCAGACCATATCCGAGGCGTTCAAGCAGGCGCGGGAGGAAGGCGAGGCCGAGCCCCGGCGTCCCCGTAAGACCGCGGCCCGCCGGAAGGAGGAAGAGGAGTGAGCACGTACGTCTACGGCATCACCGCGCGCTCGCACCCGGCGCTCCCCGAGGGGATGACCGGAGTGGGTGAACCGCCCCGGTCCGTCCGGGTCCTCACCGCGGGAGAGCTCGCCGCCGTCGTCAGCGACGCCCCGGAGGGCCTGCGCCCCAAGCGCCGGGACCTCCTCGCGCACCAGAACGTGCTCGCCGAGGCGGGCGCGGCCGGCTGTGTGCTGCCCATGCGCTTCGGCAGCGTCTCGCCCGACGACGACACCGTCACGTCGGTGCTGACCGAGCGGGCCGAGCACTACCTGGAGCGGCTGCGCGAGCTGGAGGGCAAGGTCGAGTACAACGTCAAGGCCACCCACATCGAGGAGGCCGTCCTGCACCGCGTGATGGCCGAGAACGCGGAGCTCCGCGCCCTCGCGGAGGCCAACCGGCAGGCGGGCGGCGGCAGCTACGACGACCGGATCCGCCTCGGCGAGATGGTCGCCGGCGCCGTCAAGGCCAAGGAGGCCGAGGACGCCGCCGAGGTGCAGCGCCTGCTCCAGCCGTGTGCTGCGGCGGTCAGCGTGGGCCCCGAGTCCACCGGCTGGCTGCTCAACGTCTCGTTCCTGGTGTCCCGCGACTCGGCCGAGGACTTCCTGGCCGCCGCCGAGCGGGTGCGCAAGAGCCATGCCCATCTCGAACTGCGGGTCAACGGCCCGCTGCCGCCGTACAGCTTCGTCGAACCCGGCCCGACCGCGTCCGCGGGCGCCACGGCCGGCGCAGACGCCGGAGCGTCATAGCGGCCGGGGCCCGGACGGAAGGAGGAGATCCGTGGGACTGATCTCGGAGGTGCTGCTGCTGCCCTTCGCACCGGCGCGCGGCAGCGCGTGGGCGATTCGGCAGGTGCTCCGGGAGGCGGAGCGGATCTACTACGACCCGGCCACCGTCCGGGCCGAGCTGGCCCGCCTTGAGGAGCAGCTTCAGGCGGGCGAGATCACCGAGGAGGAGTTCGACCGGCGCGAGGACGAACTGCTCGACCGGCTGGAGATCGCCCTGCATCACGGGGACACGACAGGCACTGGGACGTGACCATGAACCGAACCGCACTGGGCCTCGCCGTAGGGGCCGGATATCTGCTCGGACGCACCAAGAAGCTGAAGATGGCGCTCGCGATCGGCTCCGCCGTGGCCGGAAAGAAGCTCAATCTCAGCCCGAAGATGCTCGCGGAGTTGGTGAACCAGCAGCTGAAGAACAATCCGCAGTTCAAGGAGATCGGCGACCAGCTGCGCCAGGATCTGCGCGGCGTCGGCAAGGCCGCCTCCGGTGCGATGGTCGAGCGGCAGATGAACTCGCTCGCCGACCGGCTGCACGGTCGTACGTCGCAGGTACGCGAGCAGCTGTCCGGAGTCGTGCCGACCGGCTCCGACGAGGAGCGGGAAGAGAGCGAGGACGAGGAGCAGGAGGAACAGGAGGAGACGCGGGGTGAGACACCCTCCAACGGGGAGGACCGGGGTGACGCGGACGAGGCGCCCCGGAAGCGGACGGGCAAGAAGCCGGTGAAGAAGGCTCCGGCGAAGAAGGCTCCCGGTGGGACGGCAGCCGACAAGGCCCCGGCCAAGAAGACCGCGGCCAAGAAGACGGACGCGGCACGCGAGACGGCCGCGAAGAAGACGGCGGCGGTCGGCGGTGCCGCCCGGAGCGCCGTCTCCCGGCAGTCGAAGGGCGGCGATGACCGATGACCGAGACCCTCGGAAGAGCGACCTCCAAGGCCGGACAGGCCACGGATGGTATAGCGGCCCCGTTGGCCGGCCTCGCCCACAGCGAGGCAGCCGGCCGGCTGAAGGAAGAGGCCCAGGAGTATCTGAGCGCACAGGGCCAGCGGATGCTGGTCGGGCTCGGCCGCAAGCTGGGCCAGACCACCGGCAAGCTGAACGACATCGCCGAGGGCAAGAGCCCGGGCTTCGCCAAACTGGCGCTGGAGGGCGGGCGCAAGCTCGCCCAGGGCAAGGGACCGCTGCGCTCCGCGCTGGAGCTGGGCGCTTCCCACGCCAAGGACAAGGTGCTCGGCACCTTGCGCGGCCTCGGCGGCAGCAAGGGCAAGAAGGGCGGCGCGGGCAAGAAGCCCACCGTCATCATCGAGTCAGTCGACGTCGGTGTACCGCTGCGCACCGCCTACGACCAGTGGACCCAGTACCAGTCCTTCTCTGCCTTCGCCAAGGGTGTCAAGAGCGCCAACCGCGCCGACGACACCCACTCCGACTGGCAGGCGAAGATCTTCTGGTCCAGTCGCAGCTGGAAGGCGAAGACGACCGAGCAGATCCCCGACTACCGCATCCAGTGGACCTCGGAGGGCGCCAAGGGCACCACCAAGGGCGTGGTCTCCTTCCACCGGCTGGAGGAGAACCTCACCCGGGTCCTGCTGGTCATCGAGTACTACCCCACCGGCCTTTTCGAGAAGACCGGCAACATCTGGCGCGCCCAGGGCCGCCGGGCCAGGCTGGACCTGAAGAACTTCGCCCGCTTCATCACCCTCAAGGGAGAGGCGGAGGACAGCTGGCGCGGCGAGATCCGCGACGGCGAGGTGGTCCGCAGCCACGAGGACGCCCTCGCGGAGGAGGAGGAGCCCCGGGCAGAGGACGAGGAAGAAGAGGAAGAAGAGGGGGAAGAGGAGCCTGAGGGCCGGGAGGGCCCTGAAGAGGAGGAAGAGGAGGAAGAGGGGGAGGAGCCCGAGGGCCGCGAGGGCTCGGAAGAGGAGGAAGAGGAGGAGGAAGAAGAGGAGCCCTACGAGGGCGAGTACGAGGACGAGAACGAGGAAGGCGACGAGGAGGGCGAGGAGGACTCGTACGAGAACGAGGCCGAGGAGCCCGCTGAGGACGAGGAGGACGAGGAAGGCGAGGAAGGCGAGGAAGGCGAGTACGAGGAAGAGGAGCCTGAGTTCGCCGAGCGCGGGAGCCGTCGATGACGACACCCAGCCGCTTTCCCGAGCCCTATGGCCAGGGCTCGGGGGCGAACCTCGCGGACATCCTGGAGCGTGTACTCGACAAGGGTGTCGTCATCGCGGGGGACATCAGGATCAACCTGCTCGACATCGAACTGCTCACCGTCAAGCTGCGCCTCATCGTCGCCTCGGTCGACAAGGCCAAGGAGATGGGCATCGACTGGTGGGAGAGCGACCCGGCCCTCTCCTCCCGGGCCCGGCGTGACGAGCTCACCCGGGAGAACGCCGAGCTGCGAGAACGGCTCGCCCGGCTGGAGGAACTGGAGTCGGGCCGCGCCCCGAAGGAGGCACCATGACGACAGGACTGCGGTACGTGTACGCCGTCTGCCGCTCCTTCGGGACGCCCTTGCAGGCCGAGTTGCGGGGCGTGGGCGGCGCCCCGCCGGCGCTGCTGCACCATCACGGGCTCGTCGCGGTGGTCAGTACGGTCCCCGAGGCCGACTTCTGCGAGGACGCGCTGAAGGCCCACCTGGAGGACCTGGACTGGCTGGCCTCGACCGCCCGTGCCCACCAGGGAGTGGTCGACGCGCTCACCACGGTCACCACCCCGCTGCCGCTGCGGCTCGCGACCGTCTTCCGCGACGACAGCGCCGTCCGCATGATGATCGAGGCCCGTGAAGAGGACTTCCGGCGCCTGCTCGACCGGCTGCACGGTCGGGTGGAGTGGGGCGTGAAGGTGTACCTGGAACCCGAGCCCGCCGAGCCGGAGCCCGAGCCCGCCGCGGCGGCCCGGCCGGTCAGCGGGCGGGACTATCTGCGCCGGCGGCGCCAGCACAGCCACGCGCAGGAGGAGAAGTGGCAGCGGGCCGAGCGGTTCGCCCACTCCCTGCACGAGCGCCTCGCCGAGCGCGCCGAGGATTTCCGGATGCATCCCCCACAGAATTCCGCGCTCTCCGGAACGCCGGGACGAAATGTGCTCAACGCTGCCTATCTGGTGCCCCGGGCGCATTCCGAGGAATTCGTGGAACTGGTCGACCGGACCAAGGACGAGGCGCCCGGAATCCGGGTGGAACTCACCGGTCCGTGGGCCGCGTACTCCTTTTCCGGTGAGGAATCGGCAGCGGAACCGGGTGTGAAATCGGGGGAGGGCCGGTGACCGTAGTCGAACGCCGCGAGATCGCGCTGGTCGACCTCCTGGACCGGCTGCTGGCCGGCGGAGTCGTCATCACCGGCGACATCACCCTGCGCATCGCGGACGTCGATCTCGTCCGCATCGACCTGAACGCGCTGATCAGTTCCGTGAACCAGCAGGTCCCCTCGCCCTTCGAGGAGCTCCTATGACCGCGCGGCAGCGCCGCAACCGGCTCGACCTGGAACCCGACACGGTCGAACGCGACCTGGTGAAACTCGTGCTCACCGTGGTGGAGCTGCTGCGCCAGCTGATGGAGCGGCAGGCTGTTCGCCGCTTCGACACCGGGGAGCTGACCGAGGAGCAGGAGGAGCGGATCGGGCTGACCCTGATGCTCCTGGAGGATCGGATGGCCGAGCTGCGGGACCGGTACGGCCTGCGGCCCGAGGACCTCAACCTGGACCTCGGGCCGCTCGGACCGCTGCTTCCGCGCGATGGGCACTAGTGCGGTGGATTCAGCGCGGTGGGCCGCTCACATGGGAACCATGATGTGAAGGTGAACCTCCTGCGGGCGCGTGTTTCCCGGAATTCGCGAATCAGGCTTCTTTCCGGCACAGGATTTCCCCGTGCAGGACGGCGAACCAGCCGTCCTCCCGTCGGCCCCAGTACCGCCAGGCCTCCGACACGGCCCGCAACCGCTCCGCCGTCGCGTGACCTCCGCGCGTGGCCCGGTCGGCATAGTCGGAGGCGAGGGTGCGGTCCGCCCACAGCCCGCTCCACCAGGCCCGCTCCTCGGGCGTGGCGAACGTCCAGGTGCTGGAGCCGGCCGTGACGTCCCGCAGGCCCGCCGCCCGCGCCCAGGCCGCCAGCCGGCGCCCGGCATCGGGTTCGCCGCCGTTGGCCCGGGCCACCCGCTCGTACAGGTCCAGCCAGTCGTCCAGGCCGGGCACCGCCGGATACCAGGTCATCGCCGCGTAGTCCGCGTCCCGTACGGCGATGAACCCGCCCGGCTTCGTCACCCGGCGCATCTCGCGCAACGCCCGCACGGGGTCGCCGACGTGCTGGAGCACCTGGTGGGCGTGGACCACGCAGAAGGTGTCGTCCGGGTAGTCCAGGGCGTGGACGTCGGCCACCGCGAAGTCGACGTTCGTCAGACCGCGGTCGGCCGCGGTGGCCCGGGCCTGCTCCAGGACGCCGGGTGCCCGGTCGACGCCGGTGACCCGGCCGTCGGGGACCAGTTCCGCCAGGTCGGCGGTGATGGTCCCGGGGCCGCAGCCGATGTCCAGGATCCTCATGTGGGGCTTCAGCACGCCGAGCAGATAGGCCGCGGAGTTGGCGGCGGTCCGCCAGGTGTGCGAACGCAGCACGGACTCGTGGTGCCCGTGCGTGTAGACGGCGGTCTCCTGCGCTTTCGGCATGGCTGAACCCCTTCACCCTCGTCGGCGGACCGGCCGGACCCGTCCGCCGGTACGGCTCAACCGTACGCGGGTGTGCCGAATGATGAGACCCGGGTTTCATTATGTGGACTTGCGGGCGGTCTCGCGTGCCTCAACGGGTGTCCGGGAGAGGGCGGTAGACCGTCAGTGCCTCCGGGAGCTTCTCCAGGGTCATCTCGCCCGACACGGCCGTCACCTCACCGTCGTACGCCAGCGGGGTGCCCGGGGCGATGCCGGTCAGCCGCAGCCGGTTCACCTGGACCGCGGCGTGCCCGGGCGAGCGGGTCAGCGGACCGGCGACCGCCGCCGTGAGCAGCCGCAGCGCGGGCCTGCCGTTGCCGTGCACCACCCGCACGTCCAGCAGGCCGTCGGCCAGGTCGGTGCGGCGGCCCGGTGTGAGGCCCATGCGGTGGTAGACGCCGTTGCCGACGAACAGCAGCCACAGGGGTCGCCGCTCGCCGCCCAGCTCCACCTCCAGCGGGTGCCGGCCCGCGCGCAGCACGCGGAGCGCGCCGAGCACCCCGGCCGGCCAGCCGCCGATCCGGTTCGACCAGCTGTCCCGCGCGCGCACCAGCTCCGGGTACACGCCCAGGCTCAGCGTGTTCAGGAACAGCCCCCGCGCCTCCCGGGTGGTGAACCGGACCGCGTCCACCCGGACCGCCTCGCCGTACCGGACTGCCTGGGCCAGCTGGCGTTCGTCCTCCACGCCCAGGTCGTAGGCGAAGTGGTTGAGGGTGCCGCCCGGCAGTACCGCGAGCGGCAGCCCGTGCCGCAGCGCGACCACGGCGGCCGCGTTCACCGTGCCGTCGCCCCCGCACACCCCGAGCACCCGGGCCCGGGCCGCCGCCTTCTCCAGCTCGTCCCCGACCTCCTCGGGCGCGCACTCGACGATCTCCGCCCGCGGCAGCGCGTCGTGCAGCGCCCGCACCCGGTCAGCCGTCCCCGACGCCCGGTTGGCGACCATCACCAGGCCGTCGCCCTCGGGCAGCGCGGGGACCGCGGCGCGCGGCCGGGCGGGCCGCTGGATCTGCGAGCGGGTCGGCACCAGACGCCGTACGAGGAAGGCGGCGCCCGCGCCGAGTGCCGCCCCGGCCAGTACGTCGCTCGGGAAGTGCACCCCCGTGTACACGCGGGACGCCGCCACCGAGAACGCCACCGGTGCCACCGCCGCGCCCCACGCCGGGGATTCCAGGGCGACACCGGTCGCGAAGGCGGCGGCGGACGCCGCGTGGCCGGAGGGGAAGGACGTGGTGATCGGCTGCCGCTTGAGCTGCCGCACCAGCGGCACCGGGTCCAGCACCGGCCGGGCCCGGCGTACCGAGCGCTTGCCGAGCGTGTTGATCGTCAGCGAGGCCAGGCCGAGCGAGACCAGCCCGCGGGCCGCCGCCCGGCGGGCCCGGGGCGTACGGCTCGCGGCCATCGCGGCGGCCGTCGCGAACCACAGCACCCCGTGGTTCGCGCCGCGGCTCAGGCGGGGCAGGACGCGTTCGGCGCCGGGCCAGTGCCAGGCGGCGGCGGCGTTGAACAGGCGGCCGTCGAGGTCGAGCAGCGTGCGCAGCGGGGCGCGGGCGGCGGTCGCGGGGGCAGTCAGGTCCACGTCTGGGCTCATGGGGTGCGGTTACCCGGAAGGGCCCGTTTCTTGTCCCGCACCCCGGCAACCGGCCCGGTACGGGGGAGAACCCGGATGCGTCTGCCCGGCGTCCGGCGCACATGACCCGCACCTTCAGTCATGCCCGGCGCCAGGGGGGGGCGTGGGGCCGTGGCTCCCGCGTCGGCCCGTACGCCTTGCCATGCCCGGCGCCAGGAGGTCGTCGGACCGTGGCGCCCTCCGTCGGCCCGTACCTCTGGCCGGGCCCGGCGCCAGGAGGATGTCGGGCCGTGCCCCCCACGTCGGCCCTCACCTCTGGCCATGCCCGGCGCCAGGAGGTCGTCCGGTCGTGGCCCCCGGCGTCGGCCGGTGCCCCCCGGCGGGCCCGCTCGTGCCGTTCCCCGTCGGGGCCGCGGGGCCAGGGTTGCGGATAACGGTTTGCCCCGGGCGTGGGGTGGCTCGGAGAATGCCTGGCCATGGGACATCTGGAAGCCGCGCACCTGGAGTACTACCTCCCCGACGGGAGGGCGCTGCTCGGCGATGTGTCCTTCCGGGTGGGCGAAGGGGCCGCCGTCGCCCTGGTCGGCCCGAACGGCGCGGGCAAGACCACGTTGCTGCGGCTGATCTCCGGCGAGCTGAAACCGCACGGCGGCAGTGTGACCGTCAGCGGCGGCCTCGGCGTCATGCGCCAGTTCGTCGGCTCCGTACGGGACGAGACGACCGTGCGCGACCTCCTCGTCTCCGTCGCCCCGCCCCGCATCCGCGAGGCGGCGAAGGCGGTCGACGAGGCCGAGCACGCCATCATGACCGTCGACGACGAGGCGGCCCAGCTCCGGTACGCGCAGGCCCTCGCCGACTGGGCCGAGGTGCGCGGCTACGAGGCCGAGACCCTGTGGGACATGTGCACCACCGCCGCCCTCGGCGTGCCCTACGAACGCGCCCAGTGGCGGCAGGTGCGCACCCTCTCCGGCGGTGAGCAGAAGCGGCTCGTGCTGGAGGCGCTGCTGCGCGGCACCGACGAGGTGCTGCTGCTGGACGAGCCGGACAACTACCTCGACGTGCCCGGCAAGCGGTGGCTGGAGGAACAGCTCAAGGAGACCCGGAAGACGGTCCTGTTCGTCTCCCACGACCGCGAACTCCTCGCCCGCGCCGCCGAGAAGATCGTCTCCGTCGAACCGGGCCCGGCCGGCGCCGACGCCTGGGTGCACGGCGGCGGCTTCGCCACCTACCACGAGGCCCGCCGCGAACGCTTCGCCCGCTTCGAGGAGCTGCGCCGCCGCTGGGACGAGAAGCACGCCCAGCTGAAGAAACTCGTCCTGACGCTCCGTCAGGCAGCTGCCGTCAGCCATGAGATGGCCTCCCGCTACCAGGCCGCCCAGACCCGCCTGCGCAAGTTCGAGGAGGCCGGCCCGCCGCCGGAGCCGCCCCGCGAGCAGGACATCACCATGCGGCTGAAGGGCGGCCGCACCGGCGTACGGGCCGTCACCTGCGCGGGGCTCGAACTGACCGGGCTGATGAAGCCGTTCGACCTGGAGGTCTTCTACGGCGAACGGGTCGCCGTCCTCGGCTCCAACGGCTCCGGCAAGTCGCACTTCCTCAGGCTCCTCGCCGGCGAGGACGTCGCCCACACGGGGGAGTGGAAGCTCGGCGCCCGGGTCGTGCCCGGCCACTTCGCCCAGACCCACGCCCACCCCGAGCTCCAGGGCCGCACCCTCCTCGACATCCTCTGGAAGGAACACGCCCAGGACCGGGGCGCCGCCATGTCCCGGCTGCGCCGCTACGAGCTCACCCAGCAGGCCGAACAGAGCTTCGACCGGCTCTCCGGCGGACAGCAGGCCCGCTTCCAGATCCTGCTGCTGGAACTGGCCGGCGCCACCGCGCTGCTCCTGGACGAGCCCACCGACAACCTCGACCTGGAGTCGGCCGAGGCCCTCCAGGAGGGTCTGGAGGCGTTCCAGGGCACGGTCCTCGCGGTCACCCACGACCGCTGGTTCGCCCGCTCCTTCGACCGCTTCCTGGTCTTCGGCTCCGACGGCCGGGTCCGCGAGACACCGGAACCGGTCTGGGACGAACGGCGGGTGGAGCGGGCCCGGTAACCCGGACCCGCCCGCCGCGCCGGGGCCGTCACTTCCAGCGCAGCAGCGCGCCCATGCCGCCCGCCGCGACCTCGTCGCCGGTCTCCTCCAGCACCGGCGTCAGCGAGACGACCGGCGCGTCCGTCACCACGGCCGCCCGCACCAGCGCGTCATCGGCGCGGGCCGGCCAGGCGTGCTGCTCGCCGATGCTCCTCAGCTCCGTGCGGCGGGCCGCGAGCTGGTCCGGGGCCTCGCCGATCCACACCTCGCGGTGCGTGTCCGGCGCGTCCGGGCGGATCAGCAGCTCGGCCAGCCGGTGCTCGCGCGCCGCCTCGATCAGCTGGGGCACGCCCTCGATCGCCGCGGCCCGCCGCTCCTCGTCGGGTGTCCGGGCCGCCCGGTACCGGTCCACCTCGGCCAGCACCCGCTCCCGGACGTGCCGGGCCCGGATGTCCTCGACCTCCCGCGGCAGCAGCCTGCTGCCGATGCCGTGCGCGGCCTCCACGGTCCGGTCCCGCAGCTGCTGGGGAAGCTGCTCGTGCACGGACCGGCACTCACGCTCCTCCCCGCACAGGATCAGCAGGTCGGCCCCGGTCTCGGCCTGGCAGGCCGCGAGGGCGTCCGCGACCTCCCGGGCGTTGTGCTCCCAGGTGTTCTCCACCTTCAGCTGGAAGTGCCGCTCGGACCAGTCGGAGGCCTTCGCCCGGTGCATCGGCCACTGCCGGCTGCCCGTGACGTGCCCGGCCTCCTCCTGGAGCACCGCGCTGCGCAGCTCGAAGTCGGCACCGGTGCGGTCGATGTACGCCACCAGCGACACCGGGTCCTCCCCGGCCAGGTCCAGCAGCGGTGTGACGTGCGGCAGGGTGCCCCAGTGCACCAGGCCCTGCGGCGGGGCCTGGGTCAGCGGTACCTGGAGCACGACCTCGCCGTTGCGGGCGAAGACGGCCCGCCCGTACGGCTCCGTGCTGTGCCGCAGCGCGTCCACCGTGTCGTACACCGCCCGGCAGGTGGCCTCGTCGGCGCCCTGCTCGCGCAGCTGCCGGGCCACCGCCTCCGCCGTCAGGTGCCGCCGGTGTCCCATGTCCTCGTCGTGCTGCGACAGGTCGATGTACGCGGAGGCCCAGGACCCCGGATGTTCGTACAGTGGATTCAGGAACGCGAGCTCCATGGATTCCTCCCGGAAATCGCTCGGGGGCAGTGCGTGCCGGGCGGGTACCCGTAGCCCATGAACGAACACGACGAGCGGGGCACCACCATGACCGGAGTCGACCCCAGCCGGCTGGACGACCAGCAGCTCATGAAGGAGCTGGAGACGATCCACCGCACGCGCCACGACACTCTCCTGTACGGCTCGAACGACGCACTGCGGGCCCACAACGAGCGCATGGCGCAGCTGGAGGGCGAGTACCTGCGCCGCAACCCCCGCCGCCTGGTGAGCGCCGCCCGCACCCGGGAGGGCGCCCGTGAGCGCGGCTGCGGCGAGGCGGCGACTCCGGGCACGACCGGCACCTGACGCCGTCCACCGGGACACCCGCGGGACGGCACCCTCACCGGACGAGACCGGACAAGGCACCCACACGAAAGGGCCGGCCCCTGACGGGCCGGCCCCCTCACCCTCCGCGTCCGGTCAGCCGGCCTCGCCGGCGAACACGTGCAGGAACGCGTCGCAGAACGCCTTCAGGTCGTCCGGCTTGCGGCTGGTCACCAGCTGGTTGGAGCCGTGGTCGCAGATCTTCACCTGCTCGTCCACCCAGGTGCCGCCGGCGTTCTGGATGTCCGTGCGCAGACTCGGCCAGGAGGTCAGTACCCGGCCGCGTACGACGTCCGCCTCCACCAGCGTCCACGGCGCGTGGCAGATCGCGGCGACCGGACGGCCCCGCTCGAAGAAGTCCTTCACGAACGCGACGGCCTTCTCGTCCATCCGCAGGAAGTCCGGGTTGGCCACCCCGCCCGGCAGGACGAGACCCGCGAACGACACGGCCGACGCCTCACCCACCACCTCGTCCACGGGGAACGTGTCCGCCTTGTCGAGGTGGTTGAACGCCTGGATCTTCCCGGACTGGGTCGACACCAGCACCGGCTCGTGCCCGGCACCGGAGGCCGCCTGCCACGGCTCGGTCAGCTCGACCTGCTCGACGCCCTCGGGTGCCACCAGAAACGCGATACGCATGATTGCTCAGCTTCCTTTCACTTTCCGCAGCGTGGCCCGGTGGGCCCGGGCCCGGCGCTTCCTCGCTCGGGCCGCCCGCCGGCAGCGCACCAGCTCCTCGCCGTACGGCAGCAGCACGCACGCGCCGATCGCGAGACCGATGCCCGCCAGGTAGCCGGCCGACAGCGGGCGCCGGCGCGGCACCAGACGCCACGCGTCCGGGTCCCCGCGCCCCCCGCGCAGCAGCGACCGCACCTGATCGGCGTGCAGGCACATCAGCGAGGCCAGCCCGCCGAACGGCAGCGACTCCAGAAAACTGTGGATGTGCTGCTCGACGGGTTTGACCTCACGGTCGCTGTGGACGGCGGTCCGCACGTCCCACAGCGCCGTCGCCTCGTGCACCGCCGCCGCGCCGAGCTGCACGGACAGCAGCAGCGGATTGACCTCGTAGCGCAGGGTGAGCGCGATGGGCAGGCCCACCTCGGCCATCATCAACGAATGGATCAGGGACTCCTTCGTCCCCGTTGTGTCCTCGATCCGGGTCCGCCGGTGCACCGCCCAGTCGGCGAGCCCCGGCACGAACCAGCCGGGCAGCAGCCCGTACAGCAGAAACCGCGTGGTGGCGTCCCCCACGTCGACCGTGGCACCGCGCGCGATGTCGGCCGCCTGGTCCTGGGTCATGCGCCGCCCACCACGGCCTCGGCCAGCTGCTGCATGTTCTCGTACCGGCCGCCGTGGGGCAGCGCGGCCACCGCGTCGATCAGCCCGCCGGGCGCGTTGCTCCGGCGCAGCGCCCGGGCCAGCTCGCCCGGCTTCGCCGGGAAGGCGTGCCGGCTCAGGTGCCGGGCCAGCTCCAGCCGGGTCCGCTCCAGCGATGCCGGAGACCCCAGACCGCCCACCGGTCCGCTCCACACCTCCGGATCGTCGTCCGCGGCCGGCTCCGGGTCGTGCCACTCCTCCACGCGCGTGGGATGGCCGGACCGGAGCAGCCCCTTCAGTTCGTGCTTCATCTCGTCGTCCCGGTGGACGCTCAGCCGGTCACTGCCTCGCTGCATGTCTCCCTCCAGAGGGTCGAAGGTCCGCACCGCGTACCCGGTACCGCACGTCCGACACGGGGTCGGCGCCGCCCGGCCACCGCTCGGCCTAGTGCTTCTGCCGGCCCGGCAGGAACTCCTGGACCTTCGCCTTCAGCCCCTGCTTGACCATCGAGCCCCGGTCGGCGTCGCCCTTGAGGATCGACGCGGCCGTGGCCTCCATCTGCTCCCAGCTGGCGTGCGGCGGGATCGGCGGTACGGCGGGGTCGGTGAGGAACTCGATCACCGCCGGTCCGTCCGCGTCCAGGGCGGCCCGCCAGCCCGCCTCCACGTCCTCCGGCTTCTCCACCCGGATCCCGGTCAGACCGAGCGACCGGGCGAACGCCGCGTACTGCACATCGGGGATCGACTGCGACGGCAGGAACGACGGGGCGCCCTCCATCGCCCGCATCTCCCACGTCACCTGGTTCAGGTCCTGGTTGTTCCACACCGCCACCACGAGCCGCGGATCCGACCAGCGGTCCCGGTACTTGGCCGCCGTGATCATCTCCGCCAGGCCGTTCATCTGCATCGCCCCGTCCCCGACCAGGGCGAACACCGGCCGGTCGGGGTGCGCGAACTTCGCGCCGATCGCGTACGGCACCCCCGGGCCCATCGTCGCCAGCGTCCCGGACAGCGAACCGCGCATGCCCGGCCGCATCGTGATGTGCCGCGCGTACCAGTTGGCGACCGACCCCGAGTCCGAGGTGAGGATCGCGTTGTCCGGCAGCAGCGGGTCCAGCGCGCGGGCCACGTGCTCCGGGTTGATCGGATCGGCCGACAGCCCGGCCCGCCGCTCCATCGTCTCGTGCCAGCGCTTCACGTTCGCGCAGACCGTGTCGTACCACTCGCGCCCGCGGCCCTCCGCCTTCAGCAGCGGGATCAGCCGCCGCAGCGTGGCCTGGGCGTCACCGACCAGGTTCACCTCGTACGGGTAGCGCATGCCGATCATGTGAGGGTCGATGTCGATCTGCACCCCGCGCGCCTTGCCGAAGTCCGGCATGAACTGCGTGTACGGGAAGGACGAGCCGATCGTCAGCAGCGTGTCGCAGTCCCGCATCATCTCGTACGACGCCCGGCTGCCGAGCAGCCCGATCGGCCCGGTGACGTACGGCAGCTCGTCGCTCAGCACGTCCTTGCCGAGCAGCGCCTTCGCCACCCCCGCGCCGAGCAGCTCGGCGACCTCCCGGACCTCCGCGACCGCGCCCGCGGCACCCTGTCCGATCAGGACGGCCACCTTGTCGCCCGCGTTCAGCACGTCCGCCGCCCGGCGCAGCGCCTCGTCCGTCGGGGTCGCCGTGTAGTCGCTCATCCCCAGGCTGGAGGGCACCATCTTGAACTCGTGCGTCGGCGGCGAGTAGTCCAGCTCCTGCACATCGCCGGGGATGATCAGCGCGGTCGGGCAGCGCCGGGCGTACGCCGTCCGGATCGCCCGGTCCAGCACGTTCGGCAGCTGCTCCGGCACGGTCACCGTTTCGACGAACTCCGAGGCGACGTCCTTGTACAGCGTGTGCAGGTCGACCTCCTGCTGGTACGAACCGCCCATCGCCGTCCGGTTGGTCTGCCCGACGATCGCCAGCACCGGCACATGGTCCAGCTTCGCGTCGTACAGGCCGTTGAGCAGATGGATGGCCCCCGGCCCCGAGGTCGCCGCGCAGACCCCGATCCGGCCGCTGAACTTCGCGTACCCGACCGCCTCGAACGCGGACATCTCCTCGTGCCGGGACTGGATGAACCGCGGCTGGTCCTCGGCGCGGCCCCAGGCGGCGAGCAGCCCGTTGATGCCGTCACCCGGGTAGCCGAAGACCTGTTCCACCCCCCAAGCGCGCAGGCGTTCGAGGATGTGGTCGGAGACCTTGGTGCTCATGGAGAGACCTCCCGGTGCAGTGCGAAGCGGACGATCCGGTCAGCGCTTACCGAGTCACCTGCGCGGGGGACGGAAAACCTCCGGGGGCGGGTACGGGGGCGGGTTCCGGGGCGCCTCGTGCGTGCCGCCGGCCGGACTGTCACCCGGCCGGCCCCGCGTGTCCCGCGAATGGGCTCCGGCCGCGCGCGGCACGGCGGGACGCGGGCTGTCATGGCAGCGAGGGCACGGCCCCGTGCCCCCGTCACCCGGGCACCGCACGGTGTCGCCGACGCCCCGTACGACGGTCACACCGCGCGCGACCGGCGCGACCGGCGCGACCGGTACGCCGGTGTACGCCGCACCGGGTACCGACGTCCGGCCGTCCCGCCGCCGCCCGTTGTCCGCCGCCCGTTGTCCGCCGTCCGCCGTCCGCCGTCCGCCGTCCGCCGTCCGCCGAGGAGCCCCTTCCATGCGCCGCACCGCCCGCGCCCTGTCCACCGCCCTCGCCGCCGGCGCCGTGCTCGCCCTGGCCGGCCCCGCCGCCGTCGCGGACCCCGCCTCGGGCACCCGCACCGTGTCCGCGCTCTGCGACCCCGTCGGCGGGCCGTCGCCGGGCGCGCCGGCCGCCGCCCCGGGCGCCGTCCGCACCACCGCCCAGGACCGCACCGGGAGCACTCCTCCGGCCACCGGTCCCGGCGCGGCCCGGACCGCCGACGGCCCCTGTCCGTCCGTCTCCGCGGCCCCGGGCAAGCGGTCCACCGGTGGTTCCCCCCTCACCCGGAGCGGCGAGGCCCCGACCGCGCCGACCACGGCCTGCGTGGACGGCACACCGTGCGGTCAGGACAGCCCGCAGAACGCCGGGCGGGAGGGCGGCGAGGCGGCCGTGCCCGGGCTGGACGGCCTCGGGGACCCGGAAGCCGGGAACGGGGCGGGCGAAGGGTGGGACGGTCTCGGCCCGGACGCTCTGGGCGCGGACGGTGTCGGCCCGGACGGTGCCGGCCGGGTGGGCGGTGGCGAGGTGGGGCCCGGACAGGTGACCGGACCGGACGGCGGCGGCCAGGACGGCGGTGGGACGGGAGCCGGGCGGGACGGTGTCGGGCAGGACAGTGGTGGACGGCAGAACACCGGGAAGGACTCCGCCGGGCGGGACGGCACGGGCAAGGACGCCGCCGGGACGGGCAAGGACCCCGCCGGGCAGGACGGTTCCGGGCGGGAGTGCGCGGGGGCGGGAGCCGGCGCGGGGGCGGGCTCCTGCGGCCATGACGACCACTGGTGCGCGGAGTCCCGGGAGGGGGGCTGCTCGGACGGCCGTACCTGTCGCGAGTCCCAGGGCTCCGACACCTGCGCGCCCGCCGGCGTCCAGCACGGCGTGGACGCCGGACAGGGCGGCACCTTCGACGACTCGGTACCCGCACTGGCCGCCGGCGCCGCCCTCATCGCCGCCGCCTGCGCGGGCGCCGTCTACCGGCTGTTCGGCCACCGGCGGTTCCGGGAGGGCGAACCCGCGGGGATGTGATCCGGGCAACTTCCGGCACCGCCCATGGAGCGCCGTCCGGCGGGTACACACCTCCCGAGGACGCCGCCGGGGGACCTCACCACAACCGCCCGCCGCACAGCCGGCCCGGGACACCACACGACACGGCACGACACGGACGACGAGACGGACACCCGCCCCGACAGGTCGGAGACCCACACGGCACACGCGGACGGCACAGCAGGCCATGAGGACAGGACGGCCCGCAACGGGCGCACGACGACACGACGGACTGCGCGGCCCGCAACGGGCGGCACGACGGCATGACGGACTGAGCGGCTCGCAACGGGCGGCACGACGACACCACTGACAACACGGCCCGCAACGGGCGCACGACGGCACCACGGACAGCACTCCGCGGCTGGCGGCACGACGGCACAACGGACAGCGCGGCCCGCAGCGGGCGGCACGACGGCACCACGGACTGCGCGGAGGCGACATGCGGCGGACGGACCCCGGAGAAGGCCACGGCCCCGTCCGCTACGGCCCGCCGCTCCCCGGCGACGGCCTGCCCGTGCTCCCCGAACTGTCCGCCGTACTCTCCGCCGCCGCGAGCCGCGCCGACGCCCATCCCGTCGGCGGCGCCCCCGCCCTGCTGGAGGCGGCCTGCGGCTACTGGACCCGGCGCGGCCTGCCCTGCGTCCCCGACCAGGTGGCCGCCGGACCCGGCGCCCCCGCCCTGCTGCTCGCCCTGACCGCCGCGCTCGCCGGCGACGGCGCGGACGTCCTCGTACCCCGGCCCTGCCCCGCCTGGTGGGCGCCGTACGCCCGCATCCTCGGCCGGCCCGCCTTCCATGTGCCGACCCCGGCCGAGGGCGGCGGGGTCCCCGACCCGTACGCCCTGCTGGAGACCGTCCGCCGGGTCCGCGCCGAGGGCGGTGACCCCCGGCTGCTGGTGCTGTCGGTCGCCGACGACCCCACCGCCACCGTCACCCCGCCCGAACTGCTGCACGAGACCGTCGAGGCCGCCACCGCGGAGGGCCTGCACCTGGTCAGCGACGAGACCTGGCGCGACACCCTGCACGTCCCGCACGACACCGTCCTGATCAGTCCCGCCGAAATGTGGCCCGACCAGGTCACCGTCGTCACCGACCTGGCCGGCGCCCTGCTGCCCCCCGGCTGGCCCGCCGCCATCGCCCGCTTCCCGGCCACCGACGGCGGACGGCACCTCCACGCGCGCGTGCTCGACATCCTCACCGCGCTCGGCGCCCGTCTTCCCACACCGGTCGCCGCGGCCGCCGGCTACGCCCTGGACGAACCCCCGCCCGTCATCGAACGCCGAGAGGCCACCGTACGGCTGCACGCGCGCGTGGCCGCCGCCGCGCACGCCGCCGTCGTCGCCGCCGGCGCGTTCGCCCGGCCCCCGCAGGCCGGCCGGCACCTGTACGTCGATCTCGGCCCGCTGCGTGAACCGCTCGCCGCCCAGGGCGTCGGCGACGCCCAGGAACTGGAGGACCTCCTCACCGCACGGCTCGGTATGCCCGCGCCCGGCGGCCACCGCTTCGGCGACGACCTCGGAGCGCTGCGCGTCCGGCTCGCCACCGGGCCCCTGCTGGGCGCCACGGACGAGGAACGCACCGAATCCCTCACGTCACCCGAACCGTTGGAACTGCCACACGTGCAACGCGCGTTGATCTCCTTGAGGTCGGCCTTCGACGATCTCCGCGACGACGCTCAGCGATGGGAGCCTCCTCGATGACGCAGCAGACGCAGCAGACGCATGAGCCCGGCCCGGCCACGACGACGACCACGGCAGCCGGCGAACCCGGCACGCCGCCCCGCCCCGCGCCCCCTCTCCCGCCCCTGGCCGAGCCCCGCCCGCTGGGCGAACACCGGGTCTGGCCCCGCACGTTCCACGACCGGCTCACCGCCCCGCTGCCCGGTCTGAAGGCCATGGCCCGCTTCGCCCGCGAAGGCGCCGTGCGCCCCGGACCCGAAGGCCTCGCCGACATCCCGCGTCTGCCCTACGCACCGGCCCCGCTGCCCCGCGTCGACACCCGCACCCTCGCCGTCACCTGGGCGGGACACGCCAGCTGGATCGTCCGCATCGGCGGCCTGACCGTCCTCACGGACCCCGTCTGGTCCCGCCGCATCCTCGGCACCCCGGCCCGCATCACCCCCGTGGGCGTGCCCTGGGAGAGCCTGCCCCGCGTCGACGCCGTCGTCATCAGCCACAACCACTACGACCACCTGGACGCCCCCACCCTGCGCCGACTCCCGCGCGACACCCCGGTGTTCGCACCCGCCGGCCTCGGCCGCTGGTTCCGGCGCCGCCGGTTCACCCGCGTCACCGAACTCGACTGGTGGGAGGGCGCCGAACTCTCCGGCGTCCGCTTCGACTTCGTCCCCGCCCACCACTGGTCCAAGCGCACCCTCACCGACACCTGCCACAGCCTGTGGGGCGGCTGGGTCCTGACCGACTCCGACGGACAGCGTCTCTACTTCGCCGGCGACACCGGTTACGGCCACTGGTTCTCCCGCATCGGCCGCCGCTACCCCGGCATCGACCTCGCCCTGATGCCCATCGGCGCCTACGACCCCCGCTGGTGGCTCAGCGACGTCCACTGCGACCCGGAGGAAGCGGTCCAGGCCACCCTCGACCTCGGCGCCCGCCGCATGGCCCCCATGCACTGGGCCACGTTCATCCTCTCCGTCGAACCGGTCCTGGAGCCCCTCACCAGAGTGCGGACGGCCTGGGAGAAGGCGGGGCTTGAGCGCGAGGACCTGTGGGACCTGCCGGTCGGCGCCTCAGGAGTGCTGGACTGACGCCGCGTCCCGGCGCGCCCTCACCCGGCAGCCCGGACCCGCCGCCACACACCGGGCGCCGCGCTGATCAGAACCGTCAGCACCACCGCCACGACGACCCCCTCCCACGGCTCGGCGAACAGGGAACCCCCCAGTATCCCGATCACCTGGTACGTGGCCGCCCAGGCGAGACAGGCGGGCAGATTCCCCCGCGCGAACCGCCTCAGCGGCCACTCCGCCATCAGACAGGCCAGCATCACCGGTATCCGCCCGGCGGGCACCAGCCGGGACAGCACCAGCACCGCCACCCCGTGCTCGGCCAGCTTCTGCCGCGCCTGCGCGAGCCGTTCCTCCGGCGCCCGCGACCGTATCGCCTCCAGCCACCGCGACCCGTTCTTCGACCGCATCCCGCGCCGCCCCAGCCAGTACAGCGCCGCGTCCCCCAGGAACGCGGCCAGCGACGCCGTCCCGAACACCAACGCCAGCGACAGCGGCGCCGTCTGGTGGAACGCCACCACCGCCGCGGAACTCACCAGCGCGCCCGTCGGCACGACCGGCACCAGCGCCCCGATCAGCACGAGCAGGAACAGCGAGGGATAGCCCATCACTTGCTGCGTCGACCCGGGCGTCACCGCCCGCGACGCGTCGGCGAGCCAGGTCACCGCGCGACCTCCAGCCGCACGCTCTCCCCGTGCCCCAGCTTGTGCACCGCCACCCCCGGCGCGGCCACCGCCGCCAGCCGCACGAACTCGTCGCCCGGCGCGTGGAACTCGTGCGGGCGCACCGCGTCCATGCCGATCGGCCAGTACGTGCCGTAGTGCACCGGCACCGCCATCCGCGGCGCCAGCCGGGCCAGCGCGCGTGCCGCGCGTCCCGCGTCCAGATGGCCCTCCCCGAGATACGGCCCCCAGCCGCCCACCGGCAGCAGCGCCACGTCCACCGGCCCCACCCGCTCGGCCATGTCGTCGAACAGCCCGGTGTCCCCTGCGAAGTACGTCCGCGCCTCGCCCTCGATGACGTAGCCCAGCGCGGGCGAGCGGTGCGGACCCACCGGCAGCCGCCGCCCGTCGTGCAGCGCCGGCACCACACGCACCAGCAGCTCGCCGATCCGCACCTCGTCCCCGGGGGCCACCTCGGTGATCCGCAGCTGTCGCAGCCGGCGCAGACCGGGTACCGCCCGTGGTGCGCCCCGGGGCACGAGCAGGCGCGTGCCCGGGTCGAGGCAGGCGAGCGACGGCAGGTGCAGATGGTCGGCGTGCAGGTGGGAGACCAGCGCCACGTCCGCGCGGCGGGCCCCGGGGGGCGGCACCGCACCCCGGCGCCGTCGCAGGTGCGCCAGCCGGCGGGCGAACAGGGGGTCGGTCAGCAGGCGTACGTTCGCATCCTCCAGCGCACAGGTGGCGTGACCCCACCACGTGATCTCCACCGGCACCTTCTTCGCCTCCTTCACGCGACTCCCCGAAGCCTACGGGCAGGAGTAGGGTCGGCGGCGAAACCCGGAGGTGAGGGGGACGCCATGGGACAGCCGCGGGGTGCCTTCGGGGCGCTCACGACCGTGCGGGTCACCGCCATCGCCAGCCTCACACCCCTGGAGGAGCTGGAGGCCGACCCCTTCCTGGTGGACTCGCGCAGCCAGCACGCGATGTGCGCCCGCTGGGCCGCCGAGCGCGGCTACGTGGTCGCCCGGGAACTTCTCGTCGGCGGGCTGCGTTTCGACCACTGCGCGCTCTGGGACGGGGTGCGTCCCGGGGTGGACGTGTTCGTCGCGCCCAGCCTCCGCGTGCTGCGCAGGGCCCTGTCGTCGGTGGAGGAGTTCACCGCCGAGTGCGCGCGCCGGGGCGTACGCGTGGAGACGGTGGGGCGGGCCGAGCCGGCGTACGACGCGCAGATGAAGGCCCGGGTGCACCGCCGGCTGTCGATGCCGACGGCCGGCTACGACGGGCGGTGACGCGGTCCCCGTCCGCGTCCCCTGTCCGACGGCCCGTCCGGGCGGACGCCCGCGCGTGTGACAAGGTGGAGCCGGCCCGATCGGGCCGGTGAAGCGAGAGGAGGCCCCCCGGCCACCGGGTGAGGGAGGGCCGGGACGTGAGGTGTGCGGGGCGTGCGCGGGGTGCGGTGGCGACGGATCGCCAGTCAGATCGGGCGGAGCGTCGCCGTATGGGCGGTCTCCACGGTCACCATGCTGGTCCTCGCGGCGATCCTGCCCGACTTCCAGCTCCAGTCCGCCGACGGCGACAGCGCCACCCGCATCGCCGTGGCCGCCGCCTGCGGTGCCGGCGCCTTCGGCATCCTCTCGGCCGTGGTCTGGCCGCTCCTGGTCCGCCTGCTGCTGCTCGTCCCCGCCCTCGTCCTCGGCCTGCTGGTCTTCTTCCTCAACGGCTCCCTGCTGCTGCTCGCCCTGCGCATCAACCCCTCCGGACGCGGCGAGGCCGCGCCCGAGACCGCCGTCATCGTGGCCGCCGTGATGTCCGCCGTCGCGTCCGCCACCGGCGCGGCCCTCGCCGTGCGCGACGACGAGACCTACCGGCGCCGCCTGCACCGCCTGGCCACCCGCGGCAGACGGGACCATCCGCCCTGCCCCACCGCGCCCGGACTGCTGTGCGTGCAGCTCGACGGCGTCGGCCACGACGTCCTGGTCGACGCGGTCCGCAAGGGGCTGATGCCGACGGTGGGCCGCTGGCTGTCCGGCGGCGACGGCGTACGGCCGGCGAGCGAGGGCGACCGCACACCGCCGGCGGCCGGCACCCCGCGCCCGGCGGCCGGCACCCCGCGCCCGGCGGCCGGCCGCGCCCGGCCCACCCACCGCCTCACGCCCTGGCGCACCGACTGGTCCAGCCAGACCGGCGCCAGCCAGCTCGGCATCCTGCACGGCTCCACCTTCGACGTTCCGGCGTTCCGCTGGTACGAGAAGGACCGGGGCGAGGTGATGGTCTGCAACCGGCCGACGAGCGCCGCCGAGCTGCAACGCCGGGCCATACGGCACACCGGCGACGGCGGACTGCTCACCGTCGACGGCGCCAGCCGGGGCAACCTGTTCAGCGGCGGCGCCGGCGAGCAGGCCCTCGTCCTGTCGATCGCCACCCGCCGCCGCGGCCCGGGGAACCGTTCCCGCGCCGGGTACTTCGCCTACTTCCGCGACCCGGCGGGCGCCGTCCGCACCGCCCTGTCGTTCGTCGCCGAGGTCGGCCGCGAGATCGGCCAGTCCACCCGTGCCCGGCTGCGGGGACAGCGCCCGCGCGTCGGCCGGGGCGGCCTCTACCCGTTCGTCCGCGCCTTCGCCACCGTCGTCGAACGGGACGTCGTCGTCGCCGCGGTCATGGGCGACATGCTCGCCGGCCGCACCGCCGTCTACGCCGACCTCGTCGCCTACGACGAGGTCGCCCACCACTCCGGCCCGCGCAGCCGCGACGCCGAGAAGGTCCTGCAACGCCTCGACCGCTCCCTCGCCCTCCTCGAACGGGTGGCCGAACACGCCCCGCGCCCCTACCGGATCGTCGTCCTCTCCGACCACGGGCAGAGCCCCGGCGAGACGTTCCACGCCCGCTACGGCCTCACCCTCGGCGACCTGGTCCGGGCCGGCTGCGGACTGCCCGTCCCGCGCCGGGCCCAGCGCACCCGCAGCGGCGCCGAGGCCCGCGCCGCCGTCCGCGCCGCCCTGCGCCGCCCGGTGGAGGAGAAGGGCGAGCACCACCGCCCCTCCCGCCGCTCCGAGCCGATCGTGCTGGCCTCCGGCAACCTCGGCCTCATCTCCTTCCCGGACGTCCCGCACCGCATGACCAAGGAGGAGATCGACGCCCGGCACCCCGCCCTGCTCACCACCCTCGCCAACCACCCGGGCATCGGCTTCCTCCTCGTGCGCAGCGAGGAGCACGACGGCGTCGTCCTCGGCGCCTACGGTGCCGAGATCCCCCTGGCCGAGCTGGACGACGAGTCCGGCCCGCTGGCCCGCTTCGGCCCCGGCGCCGCCGACGCCGTCCGCCGCACCCACTCCTTCCCGCACACCGCCGACATCATGGTGAACTCCGCCTACGACCCAGCCGACGGCGAAGTCCTCGCCTTCGAGGAACAGATCGGCTCGCACGGCGGCCTCGGCGGCGCCCAGTCCCACCCGTTCCTGCTCTCCCCGCACGAGCTGTCCGCACCGGCCGGGGACGGGGAGGAACTGACCGGCGCCGAGCACATCCACCATGTGCTGCGCCGCTGGCTGAGCGAGCTGGACGGGCCCCAGGTGCCGCTCACCCCGGACGTGGAGGAGGAGCGGGCCGCCTGACATCCGGCCGCGCCCGCACCGCCGGCGCGGGGAACCCGCCTGTCCGATCGTGCGGGGACGTCACCTGCCGTTCACGGCCCGTGGGCCGGTCTGCGGAGTGCGACGAGCCCGGATGTGATCGGATAGGGACATCCGGGAACCCCGGAACCGCGACACTCGCGAAAGGAAGCATCGTGGCAACCACGCGCACCGCGCACACCGTCTGGGAAGGCAACCTGCTCGAAGGCAGCGGCATCGTCACCTTCGACTCCTCCGGCATCGGCCAGCAGCCGGTCACGTGGGCTTCGCGCGCCCAGGACGCGAACGGCAGGACCAGCCCCGAGGAGCTGATCGCCGCCGCCCACTCCAGCTGCTTCTCCATGGCCCTCTCGCACGCCCTGGCCGGCGCCGGCACCCCGCCCACCCGGCTGGAGACCAACGCCGACGTCACCTTCCAGCCCGGCGAGGGCATCACCGGCATCCACCTCACCGTGCGCGGCGAGGTGCCCGGCCTGGACGCTGACGGCTTCCGGTCCGCCGCCGAGGACGCCAAGAAGAACTGCCCGGTCAGCCAGGCCCTGACCGGTACGACGATCACCCTGACGGCCGAGCTGGCCTGACGCCCGGCAGTCGGCGCACCCCGGCCGCCCGGCCGGGGTGCACGGTCATGGGGGCGTTGCGGTGGGCGCGGCCGGCAGGGTGGCGCAGACCGCGTCCAGGACGTCCGCGTACGGGGTGCCGTAGTCGGTCAACGCCGTACGCAGCCGCTCCAGACCGTCGCGGTGCTCGGTCAGCAGGCTGGTGTCGCCGGTCCGCGCGGTGAACTCCAGCACCGCCGGCAGGAAGTCCGGCAGCTCCTCGCCGCTGCACTCCAGACCGTGCCGGCGGTAGACGTCCTGGAAGCGGACCAGGGGCGTCCCGCGCCGGGTGCCGTCGTCGTGCCACCGGCTCAGGTACAGGCTGTGCCGGTTCCCGACGTCGAAGACCCGTACGTAGTGCGCGGCCAGCTCCCGCCGCGGGGTGACGGCCGCGTGGTCGGTGAACGCCCGCAGCGGCGGGGCGGCCTCGCGCAGCAGCGGCAGCCGGGCGATCAGACCGTCGTCCGGGTAGGTCAGGCACAGCGCCGCCGCCTGGTGGAGCACCGCGTCCGAGGGCATCGGGCCTCCTTCGCGTCGCCGGGGCGGGCCCGCCCGCGTGGTCGGGGCCGCACCCCTCGGGCACTACTCAGAACCTAGGGGCGGCCCCGGCGACGCACCTGTCCGCAGACCCGTACGGGTCACGCCCGGACCACGAGCGGCACCAGCGGGCCCCTGCGGGTCACCCCGGCCTCAGAGGCTCTCGCGGTGCTCCCTCAGCAGCTTCAGCGTGCGCTGGGCGGACGCGGCCCGGGCCGTCATGTGGTCCAGCACCTCCAGGTGCGCGGCCACCTCCTGACGCGAGTCCAGATAGAGGGCGCCGGTCAGGTACTCGGTGAACACCATGTCCGGCAGCTCCGGCTCGGCGAACCGGAACAACGTGAACGGCGCGTACGTCCCCGGGTGCGGGCCCGCCGCGAACTCGGCGATCTGCAAGGTGACCCGGTCCCGCCCGGCGTACTCCAGCAACCGGTCGAGCTGGTCCCGCAGCACCTCGGGCCGCATGCTCACCGGGCGCCTGAGCACCGTCTCGTCCATGATCACCCACAGATGGGGCGGGTCCTCACGCTCCAGCAGCCGCTGCCGCTCCATGCGCAGCGAGACGTGCCGCTCGACCGTCTCCGGCGAGGTCTGCCCGATCGTCCCCGCCTCCAGCACCGCGCGCGCGTAGTCCTCGGTCTGCAGCAGACCGGGCACGAAGTGCGGTTCGTAGGAACGGATGACCCGGGCCGCGCCCTCCAGGCTGACGTACAGGCTGAACCAGTCCGGCAGCACGTCGTGGAACCGCTGCCACCAGCCCGGCTGGTTCGCCTCCTCGGCCAGCCGCACGAACGCGTCGGCCTCCTCCTCGGGCACCCCGTAGGTGGTCACCAGCACCTGCACGTAAGGGATCTTCAGCGCGACCTCGGCCATCTCCATCCGCCGTACGGTCGCCGACGCCACCCGCAGGACCCGGGCGGCCTCCTCACGGCTCAGGCCCGCCGCCTCCCGCAGCTCCTGCAACCGCTTGCCCAGCACCACCTGGCCCACGGTGGGCGCAGCCCGCCGCTCACTCACCGCCACGCCCTCCCCTGCGCACCGATTCACGCGGGGAGCAGTCTGTCACGTGTTGCCGCCTCGCACACGTGCCCGAGGTGATGAACCTCAACCGGACTGCGTGTGCAGGTACTTCGCGGTCGCCGGGTCGGCCGGCAGGAACGTCTCGATGGCGAGTTCGGCGACCGTGACGTCCATCGGCGTGTTGAACGTGGAGATCGAGGACACGAACGACAGGACCCGCCCGGCATGCTCGATGCGCAGCGGCAGCGCGAAGTACGGCACCGGCTCGGCCGGTTCGCCGTCGACCGGCTCCTCGGGCACCGGATAGGCCGCCACCTCCTCGTACAGGGCGCGCAGCCGGTCCGAGCGGTGCAGGGCGATCTCCCGCTCCATCTGGGCCAGCAGATGCCCTCGCCACTCCCGCAGGTTCCGGATGCGCGGTGCCAGCCCCTCCGGGTGCAGGGTCAGCCGCATCGCGTTCGGTGCCGGTTCCATCAGCTCCTCCGGCACGCCGTCCAGCAGCAGGGCGATGCCCCGGTTCGCGGCGACCACCGTGTAGCCGGCGTCGACCACCAGCGCGGGGTAGGGCTCGTAGCCCCGGATGAGCCGCTCCATGCCGTCGCGCAGCGCGTCCAGCGCCGGGTCGTCCAGCGGGGTCTCCGGATAGCGCGGCGCGTAACCGGCCGCCAGCAGCAGGGCGTTGCGCTCCCGCACCGGCACGTCGAGCTGCTCGGCGAGCCGCAGCACCATCTCCTCGCTGGGCCGGGACCGGCCGGTCTCGACGAAGCTGATGTGCCGCGCGGAGGAGTCGGCGCGCAGCGCCAGGTCCAGCTGCGAGATCCGCCGCCGCTCCCGCCACGCGCGCAACAGCGGGCCGACGCCCTTGCCGGTGACGTCGACGGAGGCGGTGGGAACGGACACGGGGAGAGGCATGCCGCCGACCCTAGTCGAGCCCGGGGCGGGGGAACGAGCGGTTTGTGCCCGGGCCGCGCCGGTGTGCCGAGCCCCTGGCCGGCGTGGCAGTCTGAGCCCGTACCCGCCACGCCCCGCAGGGGGCACGCAGCGAAGGGAGCCCGGGCCATGGCCGTCGAACCGCTGTCGCAGAAGGAGATCGAGGACCGGCTGGCCGAGCTGCCCGGCTGGTCGGTGGACGGCGACCGTCTCACCCGCTCCTACCGGCTGGGCTCCCACTTCGCCGCGGCGGCCCTCGTCATGCACATCGCCGGCATCCAGGACGAGCTGGACCACCACTCCGACCTCACCCTCGGCTACGACACCGTCTCCCTCAGCGTGCACACCCACAGCGCGGGCGGCGCCGTCACCGCGAAGGACTTCGCCCTCGCCCGCAGGGTGGAGGACGTCGCCCCGGGTCACGGAGCACACTGAGCGATGTGCTCGACTACGACAAGGAAGCCGGCGACTACGACGCCTCGCGCGGCGGCGAGGCCCGCGCCCAGGAGGCCGCACAGGCCGTCCTCGGTCTGATACCCGGGGGTCCGGGCCGCCTCCTCGACGTCGCCTGCGGCACCGGCATCGTCACCCGGCGGCTCGCCGCCGCACGACCCGGGCTGCGGGTGATCGGCGCGGACCTCAGCCCGGCCATGGTCCGCAGGGCGTCGGCCCGGCTGCCCGGCGCGATCGTACGGGCCGACAGCCGCCGACTGCCCTTCCCGGACGGCGCCTTCGACGCGGTCACCAGCATCTGGCTGCTGCACCTGCTGGACGACCCCGAGGACGTGGCCGCGGTCGTCGGCGAGTGCGCCCGCGTGCTGCGGCCCGGCGGGGTGTACGTCACCACGGTCGACAAGGCCGCCGCGCACGACGTCGGCAGCGACATCGACGCCGTCCTCGCCGCCCGCCCGCGCCGTCCCGCCGCCGACGCCGCCGGAACCGTCACCGCCCACGCCACCCGGCACGGACTCCGGCCCGCCGGGCACGGCTCCTTCCGTGGCTCCGGGCAGGGCCGCAGCCCCCGCAGCACCATCGCCGACCTGCGCCGCGGCTGGTTCACCCTGCTGCCGCCCGGTGAGCCGCGCACCGAGGAGTTCGCCACGCGCCTGGCCGGGCTCCCCGACCAGGACCGCCCCCGCCCCGACCCCCGCTTCGGTCTGAGAGCCTTCCGCAAGCCGGCGCCGGCTCCTTCCGGGACACCGTGAATCGAGCGCGTCCCGTCCGTCTCAGCGCGACGAGCGTCCTTCCGGCCCCGGTCGGCCGAGATGGGAGGCGAGGACCGCGGCCTGGACCCGGCGCTGCACCCCCAGTTTGGCCAGCAGGCGCGAGATGTGGTTCTTGACGGTCTTCTCCGACAGGTAGAGCCTCTGGCCGATCTGACGGTTGGTCAGCCCGTCCCCGACCAGCGCCAGGATGTCCCGTTCGCGCGGTGACAGGCCCGCCAACTCGGGTGGCAGGGACGGGTTCCCGGCCGGGTCGGCCCGCAGGGAGCGCATCAGCCGGGCGGTGGTCGCCGGGTCCAGCATCGACTGTCCGGAGGCGACGGTACGGACCGCCGACACCAGGTCGGAGCCCTTGATCTGCTTCAGGACGTAACCGGAGGCCCCGGCCATGATGGCGTCCAGCAGGGCTTCCTCGTCGTCGAACGAGGTGAGCATCAGACAGGCCAGCCCCGGCATCCGGTCGCGCAGCTCCCGGCAGACCGAGATGCCGTCGCCGTCGGGCAGGCGCACGTCGAGCACGGCGACGTGCGGGCGCAGGGCGGGACCGCGGGCGAGCGCGTGCCCGGCGGTGTCCGCGTCACCCACCACGCGGATGTCCGGCTCGGTGCCGAGCAGGTCGGCCAGGCCGCGCCGGACCACCTCGTGGTCGTCCACCAGGAAGACCCGGATCGGGTCCTGCTCCGTGAAGGTGCGTGTCTCGGGCATGGCGACCTCTTCTTCCCCGGGACGGCAGGCTGCGGACTGTCCCTGAGCCCGATCATGACCCGCCGGTGCCGCACGCACCAGGGCCGACCGGCCCCACTCGCCCGGCGCCCCGCGCGGGCCCGGGGAGCCGGGGCCGTACGTCGAAGACGCCCCCCAGGCCCGTCACCCGCAGCATCCGCAGGAAGCGGACGCTGTCCGTGACCAGACGCAGTCGCCCGCCCCGGGCCAGGACCCGGTTGCGCGCCCGGCACAGGACGCCCAGCCCGGCACAGTCGATGAACTCGGTCGGCCGCAGGTCCAGGACCAGGTCGGGGCGCGGACGCGCGGTGAGCGCGTCGAGCCGTTCCGACAGGGCCGGCGCGGTCAGCAGGTCGATCTCCCCGTGCAGGGTGAGCACCGTGGGGCCGGGGCCGTCCTGGTGCGCAGGTGCCGCGACGGGCCCGGCGAGGAGTGCCGACCCGGGCGGCTCGTGGTTCTCGGGCATGGACCCAGCGAACCGGGCTCGCCCGCGTCCCGGAAGGGCCGGTCGGCCCTCTCTCCGGGTCCCGCCGGCACCCGGCCCCGTACCGGCCGGGTGCCGGCGGGATACGGCCCCGGAGCGCAGAGCCGGCGCTCCTGCGGTGCGCCCCGCCCGTCGGCCGGCAGCGCTGCCCTGCGCTCGCGGCACGCGGGGCGGTCAGGACGACCGCTCGCGGCACCCGGGGCGGTCAGGGCGATGCGGCGGAGCGGCACCGCGGGGGATCGATGCCGATCCTGGGCCCACTGTCGGCGGGAGCCGTCCGTTCTCCCGGTGCCGGATGTCCCCGGCCGGCGGCCGATGGTCCCGGCTCCGGCCGGTGGGCGGGGGCCGGCACCGCACGCCGCCCCCCCGGGGCCGGAC
Organism: Streptomyces sp. NPDC017676; assembly: GCF_044329325.1. Taxonomy (NCBI): domain Bacteria; kingdom Bacillati; phylum Actinomycetota; class Actinomycetes; order Kitasatosporales; family Streptomycetaceae; genus Streptomyces; species Streptomyces sp. NPDC017676. Next base: position 203,015 of record NZ_JBIRJA010000010.1, read on the forward strand.
CGGATACCGTGGAGACGACCCGTCGGCGCCGGGCCGGCGCGGCGAGGGGACCTGGAGGCACGTGGTGGACCGCCCGGAGGAGCCCCGCCTACGCCTGCCGCAGCTCAGGCTGGACGAGCTGCTGGAGGAGCTGCAGGCCCGGATCGACGCGGCTCGGGGCACCCGCGACCGGGTGCACAGCCTCCTGGAGGCGGTCCTCTCCGTCGGCCGCGAGCTGGAGCTGGAACAGGCGCTCCGCTCGATCGTGGAGGCCGCGGCCGTGCTCGTGGACGCCGAGTACGCCGCCCTCGGCGTCATCGGACCCGACGGCAGGACCCTGTCGGCCTTCCACACCGTCGGCGTCTGCGAGGAGGAGATCGCCGCGATCGGCCCGTACCCGGAGGGGCACGGCATCCTCGGCGAGCTGATCCGGCACCCGGAACCGCTGCGCCTGCCGAAGATCTCCGAGCACCCCGCCTCGTACGGCTTCCCGCCCGGCCATCCGCCGATGAACAGCTTCCTCGGCGTTCCGATCCGGGTCCGCGACCAGGTCTTCGGCAACCTCTACCTGACCGAGAAGCGCGGGGGCGCGGACTTCGACGAGGAGGACGAGTCGGTGCTGTCGACGCTCGCCGTCGCCGCCGGCGTCGCGATCGACAACGCCCGCCTGTACGAGGAGTCCCGGCTGCGCGAGCGCTGGCTGCTGGCGAACGCGGAGATCGGCCACCGTCTGATGTCCGGCAGCGAGCGCGCGGAGGCCCTGGAGCTGATCGCGGAGCGCGCCCGGGAGATCACGGGGTCGGCCCTGGCGGCGGTGGCGATGCCCATGGCGGACACCGGGTCGCTCTCCGTGGAGATCGCCGTGGGAGCGGAGGCGGAGGCACACCGCGGGCTCGTGCTGCCCCCGCGGGACAGCCTCATGGGCCTGGCCTTCTCCGCCGCGGCCCCGGTCACCAGCGACGACGTCAACCACGACACCCGGATCTCGTCCGAACCCCCCCGCTTCGGCGGTCTCGGCCCCGCTGTGGCCGTGCCCATCGGCACCGGGGAGGGCGGTGTGCGCGGGGTGGTCCTGGTGGCCCGCGAGGCGGGCCGGCCGGTCTTCCTTGCGAAGGAGACCGAGATGCTCCAGGGGTTCGCCGCCCAGGCCGCGATCGCCATGGAACTGGCCGAGCGCCGGCGGGACGCCCAGCAGATAGCAGTGCTGGAGGACCGCGACCGGATCGCCCGGGACCTGCACGACCTGGCCATCCAGCGGCTGTTCGCGACCGGGATGACCCTGCATAGCGCGGGCCGCTTCATCGAGCACCCCGAGGCCGCCGAGCGGGTCCTGCGGGCCGTGGACGACCTCGACGAGACCATCAAGATCATCAGGTCGACGATCTTCGGGCTGCGGACCCGCGCGGGCGCCGGCAGCGGCGGCGGGCTGCGCGCCAGGGTCGTGCGCACGGTGGGCGAGGCGGCCCCCGTCCTGGGCCTCGCGCCCAGCGTGCGCATGGAGGGCCTGGTGGACACGGACGTACCGCCCGAGATCGCCGACCACGTCATGGCCGTGCTCTCCGAGGCCCTCACCAACATCGCCCGGCACGCGCGCGCCGACCGCGCCCAGGTGGTGCTGACCACCGACGGCCGCGAGGTGTGCCTGACCGTCTCGGACAACGGTGTGGGCATCGCGCCCGACGGCCGCCGCAGCGGGCTGCGCAACATGGCCGAGCGTGCGGCGGAGCTCGGCGGGAGCCTGGAGCTGGCCCGCCCGGACGGCGGCGGCACCACGCTCAGCTGGCGGGTCCCGCTGCCCGCCGGGTGACGGTCCGCGACCAGGACGCGCGCGGGCCGTCTCCCTGTCCGCGGAGGTACGGCGGTCAGGCCGGACCACCGCTGCCGTACGGGGCGTAGAGATCGAGCAGCCGGACCCGGGAGGCGTGCAGCCGCTGGGCGGCCACCCGCCCCACCCAGGCCGCGATCGCCCGGCCGAACTCGGGATCCGCCGCGCACATCGCGCGCACGGTGCCGGCGTCGAACTCCCAGGCCCGCACCGGGCTCATCGCCTCGGCGCCGAGGTGCCAGAGGTACGGCGGGAAGTGCCAGGACCAGCCGACCAGTTCGCCGTGCCCGAGGGTCTCGATGACGGCGGGACGGCGGCCGGGGACGTGCAGGTCGAGGGCGACGGTGCCGGTACGCACGATCCAGAAGCGGTCGGCGCGCCGGCCCTCCTCGAACAGACGGGTGCCGGCCTCGAACGCGACCGCGCGCGCGAGACGCATCAGCGGGGGACGCTGCTCGGCCGGCAGAGCTGCGGTGATGGCGGTGGCGGAGGTCATCGCGGAGGCTCCCTTCCTCGCTCCCGCCTCCAGGCTGACCGCGCCCGCCGTCCGTCACCAGGGGCCGCACGGCCCCCGGACCGGGGCCCTTCGGCCCGGAACAGCGGGGCCCCGTGCCGCTCGGCACAGGGGCGGCGTGCGCGGCGGCCCCGGGCACGACAGGACGGGAAGGGCGTCACCCGCTTCTCGCGGATCAGGATTGCGCGGTGCGCGGCTGCCGGCCGCTTCCCCGCGTCTGCAACGCGTCCTTCCCGTCACCACCAGCACACCACGGGAACCGCCGCCGCACCAGTGCCGCGAGGTCAGCCGGTCGCGCAGGTCCGGCCGCCCAGGGTGAACACCGCCGGCCTCGTGTTCGCGCCCGACCAGCTTCCCGTGAAGCCGAAGGCGACCGAGGAGCCCGCCGTCACGGTGCCGTTCCAGCTCACGTTCTTCGCCGTCACCGCCGGACCCGACTGCGTGTGGTCGGCGTTCCACAGTTGCGTGATCTTCTGGCCGTCCGGGAACGTCCAGCCGAGGGACCAGCCGTTCCAGGCCGTCGTGCCGGTGTTGGTCAGCCGTACGTCCGCCTGGAAGCCGTCGGCCCACTGGTTGGTGATCTTGTAACTGACCGTGCAGGCGCCGGCAGGAGGAGGATTCGTACCACCGCCACCGCTCCCGCCGCCGTCGCCGCCGCTCGTGTCGGACGTGTCGCCGTACACGACGCCCCGGCCGTTGGTCGCGAGGTACACCCGGCCGTACACCCGTGGGTCGCCGGTGATCGCCGCGCCCGTCCAGCCCCACTGGTGGGCGTCGTCGTTGATGCGGGTCCAGCTCGCCCCTTGGTCCGTGGAGCGGAAGATGCCGCGCACTCCGCCGATCTTCGCGCTGGTGTAGAGCGTCTGGTACGAGGCTCCCGCCGCGGCCTTGCCGAAGCCGATCGTGTCGGCCTGCTCGACGTTCGGCAGCCTGGTGAAGCTCGCGCCGCCGTCCGTGGAGTGCCACAGGCCGTACGCGCCGTCCGTCGCCCCGCCCGCCAGCCAGATGTCGCCCTTCGTGCCGGGCAGCGCCTTGAAGCGCACGCTGTCCCCGCTCGGCAGACCCGACGCGGAGGAGGCGGTGAAGGTCGCGCCGCCGTCCGAACTGACGTAGAACTTCCCGAACTTGAAGCCGTAGAAGGTCCTGGGGTCGACGCGGTCCGACTCGACGAGCGCGCCGGCCGGGATGCCGCTCGACGCCGACCAGGACGTGCCGAAGCCCGTCGCGTACCGCACCCCGGTGCCCTCCGGGCTCCACACGAACCGGCTGCCGTCCGCCGCCGCGGCCACCGTGCCGCCGCCCGAGACGCCCGGGGGATCGGTCCCGGCGAACCAGTCGGCGCCGTTGTCCGTGGAGAACGCGATGTGCGGGCCCGAGTCCAGGTCGCCGACCCGGACCACCGTGGCGGGATCCGACTCCGCGAAGTCCAGGCTCGTGGTCGTCGTGAAGGTGGGGGAGGTGTACATCATCGACGGCACCTCGGTGAGGTCCGTGTGCCGGAAGCCGCCGATGTCACCGAGCGCGCTGAACAGCCGGGCGTCCCCGGAGGGCGGCGCCGCGAGGTCGTTGACCGCCGTCTCCTCCAGGCCCCGCACCATCGGCTTCACCGTGAACCGGCCGCCGCTGTCCCACTCGGTGAGGTTCTCGGTGCCGTAGAGCGTGGCGCCCGTCCCGTACATCATCCGGGAGGAGTCGAACGGGTCGATCTCCAGGGCCTCCGTCATCCAGCCCAGTTTCGGCGTCTGTTCGGGTGGGGAGGGGTGCGCGCCGAAGGTGAGCCAGGGGGAGGAGGACACGTCGATGGTGTACCGGTTCGCGCGGTCGGGGTACGACGTGTAGTCCCAGGCCCTCGTCCAGGTGGCGCCGCTGTCGGTGGAGCGGAAGAGCTGGGTGTCCGGCCACCAGGAGCTGTACGCGGTCGCCATGACGGTGGACGGGTGCCGCCGGTCGACCGTGAGCCCGCTGAAGCCGTAGTAGGTGTCCGCCTCCGCGACCGGGCTGATGTCCGTCCAGGTGCCGGTGGCCGTCGCGTACCGCCACAGCCGGCCCTTGCCGCCGTCGTAGGGACCGCCCTTGTCGCTGTAGGCGAGGTACAGGAACCCGTTCTCCGCGTCCAGCACGCCCTTGTGCGCGAGGTGTCCGGTCGGCTGGCCGGCCAGCCGGGTCCAGGTGGCGCCCGCGTCCGTCGAGCGGTAGACCGCGTTGTCCTGGTCGGCGACCCCGACGTAGATCGTCTTCGTCGCGCTGCCGGAGGTCCCCGTGGACTCGTCGAAGGTGACCCAGACGATGCCCTGGTTGTCGCTCGCGTACCCGCTCGTGTCGCTCGGGTCCTGGCGGTAGGTGCCGGGGTTCGGGAAGCTCGTCACCTGTGACCAGGTCGCCCCCGAGTCCGTCGACCGCCACAGGCCCTTGCCGCTGGGCGCGCCCAGGTACAGCACGCTGTCGCGGTTCGGGTCGATGGCCAGCCGCTCGCCCATGCCCCGGCCGGGCATGTTGCCGCCCAGCTTGAACGGCAGGTCGGCCTTCCGCCAGCTCGCGCCCCGGTCGGCGGAGCGCAGCACCGCGCCGTTCGTCGGGTCCCAGCTGTTGGTGTACGTCCCGACGGCCGCGTACACCCTGTCCGGGTCGACCGGGTCGGAGGCCAGGCTCACCACGCCGGTGTGGCCCCATTCGTTCCAGCCGACGGAGTCCAGCAGCGGTGTCCACGTCTTCGTCGGCTCCTGCCAGCGGTAGGCGCCGCCGATGTCGGTGCGGGCGTAGACCAGGTTCTTCTCGGAGCGGTTGAAGACGATCCCGGGGACGAAGCCGCCGCCGTCGATCCGGGCGTTCTTCCAGGTGTAGGTGTCCGCGGCGAGGGCCGTGCGCGGGGCGGAGCCGGCGAGTGCGGGCGGGGTGCCGGACAGCAGGCCGGCGGCGAGGGCCAGCACGGCGGTGAGGATGCGGGTTCTGAGCATGGCGGGAGTCCTCTCATGACGGGGGCGGCCCCCGGTGTGGGTGGGGACCGCCCGTGAAGAGGTGCCGGTCTATTCCAGGAGCTCCGCGTACGAGCCCATGGCCAGGGCGATGTCCGCCTGGGCCCAGAAGCGGTGGTACGTGAAGACGGGCGCGGCGCCGCCCTTGAGGTAGGCCTCGATCTTCGACCAGTTCGGGTCGCTCTTGTAGAAGGACCGGAGCGAGGCGAACGTGGACGACGAGTTGATCGCGTCGCCGTTCGGCATGGTGCCGGTCCAGCCGCTCGGCACGTACACGCTGTCGCCGAACCGGCTGTAGTCGGTGCGGGTCTCGGGGACGGCGATGCCGAGGCTGTCCTGATGGTTGTTCCACATGCCGTCCAGCAGCGCCTTCGCCGTGGACTTGGCGGTGGCGTCACCGGACCTGGCGGCGTAGTACGTCAGCGTCTTGGCGTAGGCGGCGGCCACGCCGACGTCGTCGGTGTAGTCCGCGACGGTGACGTGCAGCCCGCTGTTGCCGCCGGGGCTCGACGGGTTCCAGGTGTCGGGCTGGCCCGACCACTGGAGGGTGGAGGGGATGCGGTAGGTGCCGTCCGGGTTGATCGTGGTCTTGGACAGCGCCCACTTGACCCACTTGTCGAGGATCGCCTTCGCCGAGGCGTTCCCGGTCTGCTGGTAGTACTCGGCGACCCGCTCCATCGACCACGCCTGGAACCCGAACCACTGGTTGGACGGCGGGTCGTGGTAGACGGGCTGCCAGTCGTAGTACATGCCGTAGAAGGTGGACGCGCCGGCCGGCGGGGAGGCGTACCGGCCCTGCCAGCTGTTGGTCGCGCCGCCCGCGATGGCGCCCTCGGACGACTGGAGCCACTGGTAGAACTCCAGCTGCCGTTGGAGCGACTTGCCCCAGTCCGTCGCGCCCGTCGCCGACTTGGGCTTCAGGTCGGCGACCGAGCTGAGCGCGTAGGCGGCGAGGGGGTTCTGGTAGCCGCCGTGGACATGGCTGGAGCCGATCCGCCAGGCCCAGCCGGCGGAGGTGTCGGTGGCGCCGCCCCAGGCGTAGTACCAGGACAGCAGGTAGTGCGAGGCGTCCTTGCCGGTGCCGGCCGGGCAGGACGGGCTCGTGCAGTTGCCGATCTTCTTGAAGTACTTGTCGTACATCGCGTACCGCAGGTAGTCGCCCATCTTGGCGGCCTTGGCGACCGTCGCGGACACGTCGGCGCTCTTGCCCTGCGCCTTGGCCCACACGTCCGCCCAGTACGCGGCCTGCACGGCGCGGGAGTCCGCGTCCGGGGCGTCCGTGTACTTCCACTGCTTGGCGTAGGAGGAGTCGCCGGTGAACAGGTCCAGGTAGCCGTTCCTGCCGCCGTACTTGAAGGCGTCGCAGGTCGGCTGCGGGACCGTCTCCCAGACGGACTCCTGGGAGCCGCGCTGGAAGGTGTTGATGTACGACGGTCCGGTGGCCGTCGGACCGGCCTCGCACTTGCCGGGCTCGTCGCCGTAGCCGTAGACGTTGTCCACGTCCTGGATCCAGTGCATGCCGTAGACGTCGTCCGTGCCGTAGGCCGACTTCAGCTCACCGGCGATCGGGTCCGGGCCGACCGACACGGACGAGTCCAGCTTCGCCGGGTACTCGTTAGGGGTGTCCAGCTCGGGCGCGTACGTGGCCGGCTTGGAGGCGTTGTAGAAGGAGTTCGTCGGCTGGTCGGCGTGGGTGGGGATCATGTACTTCTCCATGATGTCCCACGCGCCGTTGAACTTGGACCAGTCGCCGGTCACCTTGCCGTACATCGCCTGGAGCCAGAGCAGATAGCTGTACGCCTCCGAGGTGGTCTCGTGACCCTGGTCCGGGGCCTCGACGATCAGCGTCTCCACCGAGTGGTACGGGATGCCCTCGGGGGAGAAGTAGCCGTTCGCCGGGTTGGTGATCTTCCCGTACAGGTCCAGGAAGCGGGCGTCGTACGCCTTCGACGCGGGCAGCTCCGTGACCGTGACCGTCGCCTTGGTGTGGCCGGTGGCCGACGCGGTGAAGGTCGCGCTGCCGGTGCCGGAGGAGTCCGCCGTGACGGTCACCGTCTGCGCGGTGTTCCAGTTCGACGGGGTGAAGGTCAGCGCGGAACCACCCGTCACGGACAGGCCGGTGTTGCCGCTGGTGCGGCTGGTGCTCACCGTCACGTTCGCGCTCGGTTGCGTCGACAGCTTCACCGAGAACGTGCCCGACTTGCCCTGCTGGACGCCGAGCTGGGACGGCGAGGCGACCACGGCGGGCCCGGAGGCGACCGTGATGCCGACCGGGGTGGAGGCGGCGGACGCGCCCAGGCTGTCGTACGCCTTCGCCACCAGAGAATGACTGCCCACGGTCAAACTGGAGACCGAGAGCGAGTACGGCGCGCTCGTGTCCGTGCCCAGCAGCGTGGTGTCGTCGTAGAACTCCACCTTGCCGATGGTCGCGTTGTCGGCCGCCGCCGCGGTCGCCGCGAGGGGCACCGCCTCGCCCTGCGAGTAGACCGCGCCCGCGCTCGGGCTGGTCAGCACGGTCACCGGCGGCTGGTGCGCGCCGGCGCAGGTGGTGCCGTTGACGGCGAAGGACGTGGGGGCGGTGTTGCTGCCGCTGTAGGTGAACTGGCCGCCGGTGGAGACGGCGGCGCCCGCCGCGATCGTGCCGTTGTACGAGGCGTTCTTCACGGTGACCGTCTGGCCCGACTGGGACCAGGTGCCGTTCCAGCCGTTGGACAGCTTCTGGTTGCCCGTGTAGGCGTACGTCAGCGTCCAGCCGTCGATGGCGTCGGTACCGCGGTTGGTGATCGTGAGGTCGGCGGTGAAGCCCGAACCCCAGTCGTTGGTCTTGTAGTCGACGCTGCACTGCACCGTCGCCGCGTGCGCGGCCGGGGTGCCGGTGGCGAGCATCGTCAGGGGCAGGGCGAACGCGGCGGCCGCCGCGGTCCACAACCGACGCACGGCTGTGCGTCTGCGTCCGGGATCCATGTGCTGGTTCCTCCTTGCGGGCGTGCGGCTCGGGAGAAGTCAAGGCTTGAACCAGTGGGAGCGCTCCCATAGTGGGGACGGGGCCCGGAGCGGTCAAGGTGCTTGAAGAGTCGAAAAGATTCGACGGATCCGGTCGCGGAAAAGTCGAGCAACTCCTCTGGGCAGACCGGCCACTTGGCGCTACCTTCACTCGCACCAGTGGGAGCGGTTCCGTTCAGTCGACGCGTCCGTCACGACGCGCCAAGCTGCAAGGAGTCGCTCATGCGACACCCCCCGCGTTCAGTACTTTTAGCCGCCGCCGGTGCGGTCGCGCTCGTCGGGAGCGTGGTCGTGCCGGTGGTGGCGGCCCAGGGAGCCACGCCCGCCTGCACGGTGGAGTACGCCGTCACCGGCCAGTGGGACAGCGGCTTCCAGGGCTCGGTGAAGGTCACCAACAACCAGTCCGCGCTGAGCGGTTGGAAGCTCACCTTCGACTTCGCCGGCGGACAGCAGGTCAGCCAGGGCTGGAACGCGAAGTGGTCCCAGTCCGGCACCACCGTGACCGCGGCCAACGAGGGCTGGAACGGCGCGCTCGGCACCGGTGCGAGCGTCAGCGCCGGCTTCCTCGCCTCCTGGTCGGGGAGCAACCCCGCGCCGGCCGCGTTCAAGCTCAACGGCACGACCTGCAACGTCGACGCGGAGCCGACCACCCCGCCGCCGACTACCCCGCCGCCGTCCGGCGGCACCCCGCCCGCGCTGCGGGTCTCCGGCAACAAGCTCGTGGACGCCGACGGCACCACCCGCCGCCTGCTCGGCGTCAACCGGTCCGGCGGCGAGTTCATGTGCGTACAGGGCTACGGCATCTGGGACGGACCCGTCGACGACGCGGCGGTCAAGGCGATCGCCGACTGGAAGGCCAACACCGTCCGCATCCCGCTCAACGAGGAGTGCTGGCTGGGCCTGTCCGACGTCAAGCCCGAGTACGGCGGCGCGAACTACATCGCCGCCGTCAAGGAACTGGTGGCGCGCGTCGAGGCGCACGGCATGACCCCGGTCCTCGAACTGCACTGGTCCTACGGCCAGTACACCGGGAACTCGGCCGGCTGCTCCGACGTGCACGCCACCTGCCAGAAGCCGATGCCCGACATGCGGTACTCCCCGGCGTTCTGGTCCTCGGTGGCGAGCGCCTTCAAGGACGACCGGGCGGCCGTGTTCGACCTGTTCAACGAGCCGTACCCGGACCGGGCGGCCTCCAGCGCCACGGACGCCTGGACGTGCTGGCGGGACGGGGGCACCTGCCCCGGGATCTCCTACGAGGTCGCCGGCATGCAGGACCTCGTCGACAGCGTCCGGGCCACCGGCGCGAAGAACGTCATCATGGCCGGCGGCCTGGCGTACTCGAACGACCTCAGCCAGTGGACCGCGTACAGGCCGACCGACCCGGCCGGCAATCTCGCCGCCGCGTACCACGTCTACAACTTCAACTCCTGCGCGAGCGAGAGCTGCTGGAACTCCACCCTCGCCCCGGTCGCCGCCCAAGTGCCTCTGGTGGCCGGGGAGATCGGCGAGAACACCTGCGCGCACGGGTTCACCGACCGGGTCATGAAGTGGTTCGACGACCACGACCTGTCCTACCTCGGCTGGACCTGGAACACCTGGGACTGCTCCTCCGGGCCGTCCCTGATCTCCGCCTACGACGGCACTCCCACCGCGTACGGCGCCGGGCTGCGTGACCATCTGCGCGCCCTCAACCCGTAGATCCAAACCGTGGATCCAACCCGTAGATCCCACGGAACACCGAAGGAACCCGCACTCATGACTCGTACCAAGACAACACTGCTGGTGGCCCTGGGCCTCCTCGCCGGAGCCTCCGGAACGGCGTTCGCGGCCCTGCCCGCCGGCCCGGGCGCCGCCGTCGCCGCCGTGCCCTGTGCCGTCGACTACAAGATCCAGAGCCAGTGGGACACCGGCTTCACCGCCGCCGTGACCATCACCAACAACGGCGCCGCCAAGTCGGCCTGGTCGCTGAAGTGGTCGTACGGCGGGACCCAGAAGGTCACGAACGGCTGGAACGCGAAGATCAGCCAGAACGGCACCGCGGTCACCGCGGCCAACGAGAGCTACAACGGCGCGCTCGCGACCGGCGGCACGGTCAGCTTCGGCTTCAACGGCACGTTCAGCGGCACCAACTCCGTCCCCGCCACCTTCACGCTCGACGGCGTCACCTGCAACGTGGACGACGGCAGCGGCGGCAGCGGCGGCGGCACCGGTGGGGACACCGGCGGCGGAACCGGTGGCGGAACCGGCGGAGACACCGGTGGGGGCACGGGTGGCGGAGACGGCGGTGGAGGCACCGGCAACCGCGTCGACAACCCCTACAGCGGGGCCAAGGGCTACGTGAACCCGGAGTGGTCGGCGCACGCCGCCGCCGAACCGGGCGGCAGCCGCATCGCCAACCAGCCCACCGCCGTGTGGCTCGACCGGATCGCCGCCATCAACGGCGTGAACGGCGGGATGGGCCTGCGCGCCCACCTGGACGAGGCACTGAAGCAGAAGGGCTCGGACGAACTCGTCGTCCAGCTGGTCATCTACGACCTGCCCGGCCGCGACTGCTCCGCCCTCGCCTCCAACGGAGAACTGGGTCCGAACGACATCGACAAGTACAAGAGCCAGTACATCGACCCGATCGCGTCGATCCTCTCCGACCCCAAGTACGCGGGCCTGCGGATCGCCACCGTCATCGAGCCGGACTCGCTGCCCAACCTGGTCACCAACGCGGGCGGCACCGCGGGCAGCACCGACGCCTGCGCGACCATGAAGTCCAACGGCAACTACGAGAAGGGCGTCAGCTACGCCCTCGACAAGCTGGGCGCCATCCCGAACGTCTACAACTACATCGACGCCGGCCACCACGCCTGGCTCGGCTGGGACTCCAACTTCGGGCCCACCGTCCAGGAGTTCTACAAGGTCGCCACCACCAACGGCGCGAGCGTGAACGACGTGACGGGCTTCATCGTCAACACCGCCAACTACAGCGCCACCAAGGAGCCGTACTTCAAGGTCACCGACAGCGTCAACGGGCAGACCGTGCGCCAGTCGAAGTGGGTCGACTGGAACCAGTACGTGGACGAGCAGTCCTTCGCCCAGGCCCTGCGCGACAAGCTCGTCGCGTCCGGGTTCAACAGCAACCTCGGCATGCTGATCGACACCTCCCGCAACGGCTGGGGCGGCTCCGCCAGGCCCACCAAGTCCGGCCCCCTGACCTCCGTCGACGACTACGTCAACGGCAGCCGCATCGACCGGCGCATCCACGCCGGCAACTGGTGCAACCAGAGCGGCGCCGGCCTCGGTGAACGGCCGACCGCCGCCCCGGCGGCCGGGATCGACGCCTACGTCTGGGTCAAGCCCCCGGGGGAGTCCGACGGAGCCAGCTCCGCCATCTCCAACGACGAGGGCAAGGGCTTCGACCGGATGTGCGACCCGACCTACGGCGGCAACGCCCGCAACGGCAACAACCCCACGGGCGCGCTGCCGAACTCGCCGCTGGCCGGGCACTGGTTCTCCGCCCAGTTCCAGCAGCTCATGCAGAACGCCTACCCGCCGCTGCCGTAGCGGGGTGAGCGTCCGCCGGGGCCGGACCGCAGCGGTTCAGACCGCGCCGGTCAGGCCCCGGCGGATCGCACGCTCCACCGGTGAGTACGCCCCGTCCGCCCGGTCCAGCTCGTACGGCACGGCCGGGAGCAGCGGAGGCTGCGCCAGGAAGCGGGGCCGGGTGCCGTGGTGCGGCTGGGCCGCGTGCACCAGGAACGGATGGCAGAGGTAGACGTCACCGGGGCGGCCCGTGGCGTGGGCGAGGGGGCGGTGGGCCGAGGCCGCCGCCACCCGGGGGCCGAGTTCCAGGAAGGACGCCCCCGCCTCGCCGTACGGCCGGAGCACCGCGGGCACGTCCAGGTGCGAGCCGACCCGGATCCGGGTCGGGGCGTCGTCCTGTGTGACCTCGCTGAACAGGAAGAGCATCAGCAGCGCGCGGTCCCGGGAGCGCAGGTTGGTGTGGTAGTGCGCCCGGCCCTCGGGGAGGTAGCTGCCCTCGATGTGCCACCCTGCGTCGTCGGGCTCCTCGGGGTGCGGGAAGCGCAGCGGGAAGGTGCCCAGCGAGTAGCGCGGCTCCCAGCGTCCGGCGCCCACCAGCGCGTCGAACGCGTCGTGCAGCGCCGGGGAGTTGGCCGCCGCCGCGAACGGGCCCTGGGCCATGCCGCCCACCCACACCACCGGGTCCTTCCAGGTGGCGCGGTCCTCGGGGTCGTAGCCCGTCTCCCGCCACAGCAGCCGCGCGCAGTCCGCGGCGACCCGTGGCGGGACGGCTCCCTCGATCTTCACGAACCCGTCTTCGACGAAGCGTTTCACCAGGTTGTCGTCCACGGGCCCATCGTCGCCGGTGACCTTGCCGGGACGCACCCCGTTTTTGCCGCATCGGCAACGCCGCTGGCCTCCGTCCGGCATGCCGTCGCACCCTGACCGCAACCGGAGGAGAGGCTGACCACCATGGCGCACGACCACCACCACCACGACACCGCGCACCGGCAGGGCCACGGGCACGGCCACGGGCACCACGGCACCGACATCGACTGGAACGAGATGGGCCCCCTGCTGGAGGCGCAGGCGGAGCTGTTCACCCCGGTGTACGAGCGGGCCATGGCGTGGCTCGCGCGGGAGGTGACCGAGCCGGGGCTGATCGTGGACGCGGGCAGCGGACCGGGAGTGGTCTCCTGCCTGTTCGCCGAGGTGTTCCCCGGGGCCCGGGTCGTCGCCGTCGACGCCACCGCGCCCCTGCTGGAGCGCGCCCGCGCCCGGGCCGTCCGCCGGGGCGTCGCCGACCGCTTCGACACCGTCACCGGCGAACTGCCCGAGGTGCTGGACCAGTTGGAGTATCCGGCCGACCTGCTGTGGGCCAGCCGCAGTCTGCACCACCTCGGTGACCAGCGGGCGGCGCTCACCGCGTTCGGCGAACGGCTCGCCCCCGGCGGCACCCTGGCCCTCCAGGAAGGCGGTCTGCCCTCCCGCTTCCTGCCCCGGGACATCGGGATCGGCCGCCCCGGACTCCAGGCACGGCTGGACGCCCTGGAGGAGGAGTGGTTCGGCCGGATGCGCGCCGACCTGCCGGGCTCCGTCGCCGAGACCGAGGACTGGCCCGCCCTGCTGACCGCCGCCGGCCTCAAGCACGCCCGTACCCGGACCTTCCTGCTCGACCTGCCGGCCCCCGTCACCGATCCGGCCCGCGCCTACGTCGTCGCGCACCTGTCCCGGCTGCGCGAGGGCCTCGGCGACGCGCTGGACGCCGACGACCGCGCCACCCTGGACCGGCTGCTCGACCCGTCCGACCCGGCGAGCGTCCACGTGAGGCCGGACGTGTTCGTGCTGGGCGCGTACACCGTGCACACGGCGGTCCGCCGGGGCTAGGCCCTGTCGTCAAACTCCCGTCTGCCGCGCGACGCCATGCACGCACTCTCGCCGCACCGGCCCCAGACCCGAGTACGCCCAGTACGAGGGCCTGTGGCCGGCACGGCGAGAGCACGCACCTGACGCCGCACGGCCCGCCCTCCGGGCGGACGACGGGAGTTCGACGACAGGACCTAGCCGGCCCGGCGGGGCGGGGGCTTGACTTCGAGTGGTCTCCAAGTGATGGACTCCGGGCGTCTTCGACACCGCGGGACACACACAACGCAGGGGGATCTCATGAACGACGCTCCGGTCGCGCTCATCACGGGCGGAGGCAGCGGTATCGGCGCCGCTGTGGCGCGGCAACTGCTGGATGCCGGACACCGGGTCACCGTCACCGGGCGCGGGGAGCGGCGGTTGCGGGAATTCGCCGGGAGCCTGGGGAATCCGGAGGGACTGCTGACGGTCGCCGGTGACGCGTCGGCGTACGACGACATACAGAACGCGGTCGACCGCACGCTCAAGGCGTACGGCCGGCTGGACACCGTCGTCGCCAACGCCGGCTTCGCCACCCATGACACCGTGGCGGAGGGCGACCCGTCCGGCTGGACCGAGATGGTCCTCACCAACGTCCTCGGTCCCGCACTCCTCGTCCGCGCCTCCGTCGACGCGCTGAAGGAGACCCGCGGCCGGATCGTCCTGGTCGGCAGCGTGGCCGGGTTCGTGAACACTCCGGGCAACCTCTACGGCGCCACCAAGTGGGCGGTGACCGGTCTCGCCGAGAACACCCGGCGCCAGGTCACGGAGTTCGGCATCGGTGTCACGCTGGTCGCCCCCGGCCGGGTGGAGACCCCCTTCTGGGACGGCTTCGGCAGCCTGCCCCCGGGGCACCTCCTCACCGCCGGCCAGATCGCCGACTCGGTGGTGTGGGCGATCCGGCAACCGGCCGGGGTCGATGTCAACACCGTCGTCATCCGCCCGCTCGGCCAGCCCAACTGACCGAGGGGGCGCCTCAGTTGCTGGCGATGAACTGCTTGGCCAGCTGGTCCCCGAGGGAGACCGCCGCGCTGTGGCTCTCGATGGGGGAGACCTTGGAGTTCTTGAACAGGATGTAGGTCACGCCCGAGTCGGCGCCGCCGGTGGCCGGGTCCGGGTCGATGCCGAGCGCCTTGGCGGTGGCGTACGACGCCTCGCCGATGATCTGCGTGGGGCCGGTGTCGCCGACGACGGCGTACTCGACCTTGTTGTTGTAGATGACGGCGACCACACCGCCGCCCTTGATGCCGGCGTTGGAGTAGTTCCAGATGCTGCTGGTGCTGGGCACGACGACGTACGGCAGGGTCTCCGCCTTCAGCGGCTTGCCGTCGGACTGGTGGAAGGCGGTGTCGTCCTGGTACCAGGGGTCGCGGTCCTCGTTGCAGTTGGTGGTGCGCTGGCCGTCGCAGTCGATGTCCATGTCGGCCTTCCAGAACACCGCGCCGTTCTTGCCGCACACCGGGACCGTGGCCGACGTCTCCTCGTCCGTGCGGTACTTGCCGTTGGAGATCTGCGAACAGGACGTCACCTTGGCGAGCAGGTCGGCGGCGCTGACCGTGCCCTCCTGCGCGGACCTGGGGGAGGCGGCGGAGGCGTGCGCGGGCAGCAGGCCGGCGGCGAGCAGGGCGGTGCCGGAGGCCGCGGCGAGGGTGAGGGTTCGGAAACGCATGTGGGGGACCCTTCTGTTAGGAAAGTTTCCTTACCGGGTGCCGTACACGGTGGCCTCTTCGCCATGCTCCCGTCAACCCTGGTGTTGCGAACGGCCGAAACCTGTGCGTATTGCGGTGAGTTCCCTCGACGGTAAGACTGGACAAGACGGATGTATCCGTTCTGTCCGGCACTGTCGGCGGTCCCCTTCCTCCCGGAGGTGAGGCTCATGTTCGTCCGTGCGGTGTACGCGACCGGTGATCCGGCACTGCTGGACGCGGCCATCCGGTCGGTGAACAGCGAGGGGCGGGACCTGCTGGAGGAACGCCCCGGCTACCGCGGCGCGGGCGTGTTCGCGGACCGGGAACTCGGCAAGCTCCTCACGGTGAGCTGGTGGGAGACCGAGGAGGCGCGGCGGAACAGCGACGAGGTGATGCGCGAGCGGCGCAGTGGGCTCCTGGAGCCCTTCGCCGGCACCATGACGGTCGCCAACTACGAGGCCGCCGTGTTCCATGAGGTCAGCCACCCGCGGCACGGCGGGGGACTGCGCGTCACCAGGATGGAGTTCGACCCGCGCGACGCCGATCTGGTCGTCGACACCTTCCGGGCCACGGTGGTGCCGAGGTCCGAGTCGCTGCCCGGACTCGCCGAGACGACCCTGCTGATCGACCGGGACCGGGGACGGGCCATGACCGGCTCCCTCTTCCTCGACCGCGCCTCCCTGGCCGCCTCACGCGCGGCCGTCGCGGGCCTGCGGCACGCGGCGTCGGCCAAGGCGCACGCGGACGTGGTCGGCCTGGAGGAGTTCGAGGTCGTGCACGCGGACGTGCGCTACGACTGAGCGGCCGGTTGACGCGGGGTGCCGGACGGCACACGGCCGCGCGCCCCGCTGTGGTGCGGGGCGCACGGCCGTGCCGGGTGGTGCGGGGCGTGCGTCCGGCTCCGGCTGTCAGCCCACGTCGAAGGTGGCCGGGTCGGGACCCAGGCGCCGGTCCTCGTTGAGCGCGCTGATCGCGGCGAGGTCCTCGTCGTCCAGGCTGAAGTCGAAGACCTCGATGTTCTCCTTGATCCGGGACGGCGTCACGGACTTCGGGATCACGACGTTGCCGAGCTGGACGTGCCAGCGCAGCACGACCTGGGCCGGGGTGCGGTTGTGCTTCTGCGCGATGGCGACGATCGCCGGCACCTCCAGCAGGCCCTTGCCCTGGCCGAGCGGCGACCAGGCCTCCGTGGCGATGCCCTGCTCCGCGTGGAACTCGCGCGCCTCGCGCTGCTGCAGGTGCGGGTGCAGCTCGATCTGGTTGACCGCGGGGATGACCGAGGTCTCCGCGATCAGCCGCCGCAGGTGCTCGGGAAGGAAGTTGGAGACGCCGATGGCGCGGACGCGGCCGTCGGCGTGCAGCTTCTCGAACGCCTTGTAGGTGTCGATGTACGTACCCCGGGACGGCAGCGGCCAGTGGATCAGGTAGAGGTCGACGTAGTCGAGCCCCAGCTTCTCCAGCGACGTGTCGAACGCGCGCAGCGTGGAGTCGTAACCGTGGTCGCTGTTCCAGAGCTTGGTGGTGACGAAGATGTCCTCGCGGGGCAGGCCGGAGGCGGCGATGGCCTTGCCGGTGCCCTCTTCGTTGCCGTAGATCGCAGCGGTGTCGATGCTGCGGTACCCGGCCTCCAGCGCCGTGGTGACGGCCCGCTCGGCCTCGTCGTCCGGCACCTGCCAGACGCCGTAGCCCAGCTGGGGCATCTCGACGCCGTTGTTGAGGATGATCGGGGGGACCTTGCTGCTCACGAGCCTCTTGATCCTTCGGTTGTCGACAACGTGGTACTCCCATCGTCAACGATCACGGCCCGCTTCGCATTCCTGACCGCGGAATCCGCTGAGACTGACCGGTGAGTCAGCGTCCCCGGCGGAGAATGGCCGGAAATGCATCCGACGTTCTCGGTCCGGACCATTGACCGGTGACCGTGGTGCCGCGACTCTGTATCGCGCCACCGGACGTGTTGCTGAACCCGGTGCATGCATGTGAAGGGCCTCTGACCACGGCCGCTGCTTCCCCTCTGAGATTCCCCACCCTCAGGAAGTCGGGTGCACCCACATGAACGAGAGCCCCGCCATGCCGTGTCGATCCCACGCGCCCAGTGCCCAGACATCGGATGAAAAGGTCTGGCAAAGCCCTGGTCGCCGCCTCGTGGAGACGGTGGGAGATGCCGGCGTGCGCCCGCCGTGAAGGAGGGCCGAGAGACGCCGACGTGAAGGAGGGTCGTGAGACGCCGACGCCTGCGGGCGGCGCCGACGGCCGGCCGCGAGCGGAACTCCTGGGCCTTCGGAGGAAGTTGGCCGGGGGAGCGGGCCGCCGACGGCTTCCACGGCCTTCCGGGCCCTGCTGATCACGAACGAACAACTGCGAGACAGAGGAGTGTCATGAACACATCCAGAAGAGCGGTACTCGGAGCCGCGCTCGGCGGTGCCGCGGCGGCGATCGTCCCCTCGACCGGCGCCCACGCGGCGTCCTGGCAGCTGAAGTGGTCGCCCTCGGCGCGCACCGACGGGCTCGGCGCCTTCGAGACCATCGAGGACGACCGCGCGGACTCCCATCCGGCCGGCCACCCCCACATCCACCCCACGGGCGACAACTGGCGCTTCGACATGCACAAGGTCGACCGGGACACCTCGGACGACCGCCAGCGGCAGGAGGTCACCGGGCTGCGCACGAGCGGCAGCAGCTATCTGAAGTGGACCGAGGGTCAGACCTGGCGGATCACCTACTCGATGTACATCCCCAGCAGCCTGAAGGCCACCACCACGTTCACGCACATCATGCAGATGAAGCAGCCCGGCGCCGGTTCCTCGCCGATCGTCGTGCAGTCCCTGCGCCGGGTGGACGGCAAGCAGACCATCGAGCTGAAGATCGTCGAGGGCGACGTGCTCGTCGGCCGGGCGGACCTGGACCCGCTGCACGACAAATGGACCGACGTGGACTTCCAGGTCAAGATCGGCAACGGCTCGGCCGGCTCCGTCCGCTGGATCCTCAGGAGCGGTTCCACCACGGTCCTCGACAAGTCGAAGACCGGGGACACCTTCCTGGCCGACCGCGTCCGCCCCAAGTGGGGCATCTACCGCTCCCTCGGCGACACCTCCGGATCGCTCCAGGACACCTACCTGCTCCTCACCAACCTCCGAGGCTACCAACTCGTCTGAGGGGTCGTCATGCTTTCGCCGAACCGTCAGGCGCGCCTCCCGGGCGCGCACGGAAGGCCGGCGGCGGCCGTCGTGCTCTGCGTCCTCGCCGTCGTCCTCGGACTCGCCCACCCGTCGGCCCTCGCGGCCCCGCAGCGGCACACCGCCGCCGTCTACGACGTGCGCGACTACGGCGCCAAGGGCGACGGGTCCACCAACGACACCCCCGCCGTCGACAAGGCCATCACGGCGGCCAACGCGGCCGGCGGCGGCACCGTCCGCTTCCCCGCCGGCACCTACAAGTCCAAGAACACCATCCACATGAAGAGCGACGTGACGCTCCAGCTCGACAAGGGCGCCACCCTCCAGGGCTCCTCGGCCGACACCTACGACGCCCCCGAGCCCAACCCGAACGACGCGTACCAGGACTACGGGCACAGCCACTTCCACAACGCCATGATCTACGGCGACCGGCTGACGAACATCGGCTTCACCGGCGAGGGAGTCATCGACGGCGCCGGCAACCTGATCACCGGCACCCCCAGGTCCGGTGAGGCCGACAAGATCCTGTCCCTGACCCGGTGTGACGGACTGCGGCTCGGCGACGGCCTCACCCTGCGCCGCGGCGGCCACTTCGCCGCCCTGGTCAACGGTTGCCAGAACGTCGTCTCCGACCGTCTGACCATCGACACCGCGAGCGACCGCGACGGCTGGAACATCATCTCCACCACCGACGTCACGGTCACCCACGCGCACATCGAGGCCAACGACGACGCCCTGGTCTTCAAGAGCGACTACGCCCTCGGCGCCAAGCTCCCCAACGGCCACGTCCGGGTCAGCGACTCCCACCTGTCCGCGCGCTGCTGCAACGCCCTGATGTTCGGCTCCGAGACCTGCGGCGACTTCTCCGACTACCGGTTCGAGAAGATCCGCATCGAGGGCGCCGGCAAGTCCGGGCTCGGCATGGTCTCCATGGACGGCGCGAAGATCTCCGACGTCCACTACCGCGACATCACCATGACGGACGTCCACTCGCCGATCATGCAGAAGACCGGCACCCGGAAACGGTGCGGGAACAGTCCTGGTGTCGGCTCGATCAGCGACATCACCTACGACCACATCAGGGCCACCGGCGGCAGCCCGTCCTTCAGCCCGACCCTGTGGGGCGAGAGCGGCCACCGGATCAGCCACGTGCGGTTCGACGACGTCGAGATCACCGTGCCCGGCGGCAACGGCACCATGTCCGCCGGCGTGCCCGACAACGACCCCACCGACTACAACCCGAAGAGCATCGGGACCCGGCCGGCCTACGGCTGGTACCTGCACGACGCCGACGACGTGCGCTTCACCGACAGCAGGGTGCGCTTCGCCGTCGACGACGGCCGCCCCGCCGTCATCGCCGACGCGGCGAGCGGCCTGCGCTTCACCCGGTTCACCGCCCAGAAGGGCGACGGCTCCCCGTACGACATGGGCTTGCGGAACGTCACCGGCTACTGCCTGAGCGACAGCCGCACCACCTCCGGCGGCGCCCTGCGGGTCTCGGCGAGCGGCTCCCGCCAGGACTGCTCCACGCCGGTGCGCCCGCGTGCGGCGGACGAGACCCGCCAGGCCTTCCTCCGCGACTCCGTCGGCGGCCTCTTCCTGCACTGGGGCCTGCGCACCGCGCCCGCCCACACGAGCTGCGCCGCCTGGGAGAAGGACGTCACCAGCGGCGGCTGGACGCCGGACTACTGGGTGAACGAGGCCAGGAAACTGCACACGCAGTATCTGGTCCTGGCGACCTTCCACAGCCGGCTGGGCTACGCCCGCCCCTGGCCGTCCGGGATCCCCGGCTCCTGCTCCACCCAGCGGGACTTCCTCGGTGAGCTGATCGGCGCCGCCAAGGCCAAGGGCATGAAGGTCATCCTCTACATGACCGACGACCCCCAGTGGCACGCCGAGGGCGGCCACGAATGGCTCGACTCGGCCGCGTACTCCGCCTACAAGGGCGAGGACGTGGACCTGACCACCCGCGACGGCTTCGGCCGGTTCTCCTACGACAACTTCTTCGAGGTCATGGACCGCTACCCCGACCTCGGCGGCTTCTGGATCGACAACGACAACGCCTACTGGGAGAGCCACCACCTCTACGAGCAGATCCGCGAGAAGCGCCCCTCGTACACGCTCAGCAACAACAACGAGGACACGCCGATCATGGACATGATCAGCAATGAGCAGAAGACGGGGATGACGCCGGCGTACGACTATCCGCAGGCCGTGTACACCGCCCAGCCTCGCCTGACCGAGGCGGACTTCAAACTGCCGTCGACCGGCGCCTGGTGGTACGACGGCTCCGATCCCGCGGTCGACCGGGGGCTCACCCTCGGCCGGCTGATCACCAACGCCGGTTCCTCGGTGAAGGCCCTGATGGCCGAGACCGCCCAGGTCAACGGCAGGTTCCCGGCCAACCAGGCCGCCTTCAACACCTTCGCGGACAGCTACCTCGACCCCGTCTGGGAGTCCCTGCACGGCACCGAGGGCGGCGGCTACATGTACGGCGGCCTCAAGCCCGGCTTCTGGAACGACGGCGCCCACGGCGTGACCACCATCGCCAAGGGCGACCCCGACCGGCAGTACGTCCACGTCCTGACCCCGCCCAGCACCGGGACCCTGCGCATCCGCGACAACGGCTACCGCGTCGCGTCCGTGAGCGACCTCCGTACCGGCAAGGCGGTGTCCTGGTCGCAGTCCGGCGGTGTGCTCACGCTCACCGGGCTCGGTGCCTGGGACCCGTACGACACCGTCTTCAAGGTGACCACGGCAGGCCGGCAGGGCATCCTGTCCGGCGTCACCGTCACCACGAGCGCCTCGGCGAGCGGCCACCCCGGCACCGCCGCCGGCGACGGCGACCACCTCACCTACTGGGACAACGGCAAGACCCTCCCCGTCACCCTCACCTTCGACCTCGGCTCGGCGAAGAGGGTGCGGTACCTCGGGCTCGACCAGCGCGAGGACTCCGTCGCCTACGCCCGCTCCGACACCGAGCAGTCGGCCCGGATCAAGGCGTACAAGGTGTTCCTGAGCGACGACGGCACGCACTGGGGGAGTGCCGTGAAGACCGGCCGGCTGCCGAGCGCACGCGGCGTCCAGGGCATCGACCTGACCGCCGCCACCGCCCGGTACGTCCGCCTGGAGGTCGACTCCACCTGGGCCGCCGCCACCGACACCACCCGCTACCAGCGGCTGCGGATCGACGAGGCCTGGGTCGGCACGTCGTACGCCACCCCGGCAACCGCCGTGCGCGTCCGCCCGGGCAACGGGCAGGCCGCCCTGCGCCCTGCCATGGGCCGGGACAGTTGGGGCTTCGTGCGGCGGCAGCCGGCAGGCGAAGATCAAGGCGCAGGCCGACGCGTCGGCCGCGGCCGGTCCGAAGGACCAGGGTTTCGTCCAGGCCGGCGGTCGGGTCAGCCCCGGTAGAGGGCCTCGACCTCGGTCGCGTACGCCTTCTCGATGGCCTTCCGCTTCAGCTTCAGCGACGGCGTCAGCAGGCCGTGTTCCTCGGTGAACGGCTGGGCCAGGATGCGGAAGGTGCGGATCGACTCGGCCTGGGAGACGAGGGTGTTGGCGGCGACCACCGCCCGCCGCACCTCCGTCTCCAGGTCCGGGTCGTGCACCAGCTTGGCCGGGGTCATCCTCGGCTTGCCGCGCATCTGGAGCCAGTGTTCGACCGCCTCCTGGTCGAGGGTGACCAGGGCCGCGATGTACGGGCGGTCGTTGCCGACGACGATGCACTGGTTGACCAGCGGGTGTTCGCGGACCCGCTCCTCCAGCACGCCCGGGGAGACGCTCTTGCCGCCGGAGGTCACCAGGATCTCCTTCTTGCGGCCGGTGATCGTCAGGTAGCCGTCCTCGTCCAGGGAGCCGAGGTCGCCGGTGGCGAGCCAGCCGTCGTGCAGGGTCTGGTCGGTGGCCTTGGGGTTGTTCAGGTACCCCTGGAAGACGTTCGAGCCGTGCAGCCAGATCTCCCCGTCGTCGGCGATGTGCACGGTCGTGCCCGGGATGGCCTGGCCCACGGTGCCGTAGCGGGTGCGCTCGGGCGGGTTGGCGGTCGCCGCGGCCGTCGACTCGGTCAGGCCGTACCCCTCGTAGATCTGCACGCCCGCGCCCGCGAAGAACAGCCCCAGCCGGCGGTCCATCGCCGATCCGCCCGACATCGCGTTCCGGATCCGGCCGCCCATCGCGGCCCGGATCTTCGCGTACACCAGCTTGTCGAAGAACTGGTGCTGCATCCGCAGCCCCGCCGAGGGGCCGGGCCCGGTGCCCCACGCCTTCGCCTCGACCGCCTCCGCGTACCTGACAGCGATGTCGACGGCCTTCTCGAACGGCCCCGCCTTGCCCTCCTTCTCGGCCTTGCGGCGGGCCGCGTTGAACACCTTCTCGAAGATGTACGGCACCGCGAGGATGAACGTCGGCTGGAAGGCGGCGAGGTCGGGCAGGAGGGCGGCGGCGTGCAGCTGCGGCTGGTGGCCGAAGCGGACCCGGCCGCGGATCGCGGCGACCTCCACCATCCGGCCGAAGACGTGCGCCAGCGGCAGGAACAGCAGCGTCGACGCCTCGTCCCCCTTCTTCGAGTGGAACACCGGCTCCCAGCGCTGGATCACGGTGTCCGCCTCGAACATGAAGTTGCCGTGGGAGATCACACAGCCCTTGGGGCGGCCGGTGGTGCCGGAGGTGTAGATGACGGTGGCCACCGAGTCCGGGGTGACCGCCTCCCGGTGCCGGTGCACCACCTCGTCGTCCAGGTGGGCCCCGGCGTCGTACAGCTCCTGCACACAGCCCGCGTCGAGCTGCCAGAGCTGGCGCAGCCGGGGCAGCCGGTCGATGACGGTGGCGATGGTCATCGCGTGGTCCTCGTGCTCCACGATCGCCGCGGCGACCTCGGCGTCGTAGAGCATCCAGAAGCACTGCTCGGCCGAGGAGGTGGGGTAGACGGGCACCACCTGGGCGCCGATGGTCCACAGGGCGAAGTCGAACAGGGTCCACTCGTAGCGGGTGCGGGACATGATCGCGACCCGGTCGCCGAAGCGGATGCCGCGGGCCAGCAGCCCCTTGGCGAGGGCCATGACCTCGTCGCGGAACTCGGCGGCGGTGACGTCCCGCCACTGCCCCGAGGCGTCCTTGCGGCCGAGCGCGATGTGCAGCGGGTCGGTCCGGGCATGGTCGAAGACGACGTCTGCCAGACCGCCCACCGGCGGCGGCGACGCCAACGGAGGGTTGGTGAACTCGCGCAACCTCGCTCCCCGTGTTCGCGCCTCAGTGACGTTGGTCCACGCACCGCACAGCGCCGTGAAAGCTACCCCACCCGATCGGCGTGCGGGAGGGGTGCGGAAACCGAGCAAACCTCACGTTCCGCCGGGACGGGGACCCTGAAATGCCCGCACATGGGGAAGGGCCGGACACAACTACTGACGGGTCAGTAAGTTTCGGTGCCGTAATCTCCACCGAATCTGTACGCGCCGATTACGGCACCACGCGCGCGGAACGGCCCCGGAACACGTCTCGCCCACGGGCCGCGGGAAGCCCCCCGGCACGGGAGCCGTGGGTCAGCCGCTGGTGCGTCGCAGGCGCTCGCCGCCCGCCAGGACCGCCGCCGCCAGCGCGTCCGCGGCGGCCTCGGCCGGGCCCCGGCGGTGGCCGTGGACGAGGACGAAGTCGACCTTGCCCAGCTCGGGCAGGCCGGCCCGGTCGGGCAGCCGGAACAGGCCCGGCGGGATCAGCCGCCGGGAGTGGGCCATCACCCCGAGGCCGGCGCGGGCCGCCGCGATCAGCCCGCTGAGGCTGCCGCTCGTGCACACGATCCGCCAGTCACGGCCCTGCCGCTCCAGCACCTCCAGCGCGCGGGCCCGGGTGATGCCCGGCGGCGGGTACACGATCAGCGGAACGGGCCGCTCGGGCTCCAGCCGCAGCCGCTCGGCGCCGATCCACACCAGGTCGTCCCGCCAGACCAGCTCCCCGCGCGGATCCTCCGGGAGCCGCTTGGCCAGCACCAGGTCGAGCTTCCCGGCGGCCAGCCGCTCGTGCAGGGTGCCGGACAGCTCGACCGTGAGCTCCAGGTCGACCTCCGGGTGGTCGTAGCGGAACGCCTCCAGGATCTCCGGCAGCCGGGTCAGGACGAAGTCCTCCGAGGCGCCGAAGCGCAGCCGGCCACGCACGCGCGTGCCGCCGAAGAACGCCGTCGCCTGCTCGTGCACCTCCAGGATGCGGCGGGCGAACCCCAGCATCGCCTCGCCGTCCTCGGTCAGCTCCACCGAATGGGTGTCCCGGGAGAAGAGCTGCCGGCCGGCCGCGTCCTCCAGTCGCCGCACGTGCTGACTGACCGTGGACTGGCGCAGCCCCAGCCGCCGGGCGGCCTGCGTGAAGCTCAGCGTCTGGGCGACCGCCAGGAAGGTGCGCAGGTGCGTCGGTTCGTACACCGTCCGAGCCTAGCCGCTCATCGCGGAACATGATGACAGTCAGAGCGGTATCCGGGATTCCCGATCAACGGCCGGAGGAGGACAATCGACGGGGGCCCTGCGGGCCCGCGACCGTACGTCACCCACAGCAATCGGAGCACCGTGAAACGCCTGCGCTGGCCGACCTGGATGCCGATCGACCCGTACATCGTGCTGCTGCTCGGCACGGTCGGTCTCGCCGCGCTCCTGCCGGCCCGGGGCACCGCCGCCGACGTGAGCTCGGGTGCCTCCACGGCCGCGATCGGGTTCCTCTTCTTCCTCTACGGCGCCCGGCTGTCCACCCGTGAGGCGCTGGACGGGCTCAAGCACTGGCGGCTGCACGTCACCGTGCTGATCTGCACCTTCGTCGTCTTCCCGGTGTTCGGGCTCGCCGCGCGCGGACTGGTCCCGGTCCTGCTGACCCAGCCCCTCTACCAGGGCCTGCTGTTCCTGACGCTGGTGCCCTCCACCATCCAGTCGTCCATCGCGTTCACCTCGATCGCCCGGGGCAACGTGCCCGCCGCGATCTGCGCCGGGTCCTTCTCCTCCCTCGCCGGCATCGTCCTCACGCCGCTGCTCGCGGCGGGGCTGCTCGGCGGTGACGCGGTCGGGTTCTCCGCCGACTCGGTGGTGAAGATCGTGCTCCAGCTGCTGGTGCCGTTCCTCGCCGGGCAAGTGCTGCGCCGCTGGATCGGCGGGTTCGTCACCCGGCACAAGAAGGTCCTCGGGCTGGTCGACCGCGGCTCGATCCTGCTGGTCGTCTACACCGCGTTCAGCGAGGGCATGGCCCAGGGCATCTGGCACCAGGTCAGCCCCGTGCGGCTGGCCGGACTGCTCGGCGTCGAGGCCGTCCTGCTGGCCGTGATGCTGGTGCTGACCTGGTACGGCGCCAAGGCGCTCGGCTTCGTCCGGGAGGACCGGATCGCCATCCAGTTCGCCGGGTCGAAGAAGTCCCTCGCCTCCGGGCTGCCGATGGCGAGCGTCCTGTTCGGCAGCCACGCCTCGCTGGCCGTCCTGCCGCTGATGCTCTTCCACCAGATGCAGCTGATGGTGTGCGCGGTCATCGCCAAGCGGCGCGCCCGTGACCCGGAGGCGGCCCCGGACGGCCCCGGCGCGTCAGCCGCGCACGCGGTCCAGGGGCAGCCACAGCACCGTGTCCTGCGGTGACCGCAGCACCCGCGGGTCGGCGAGTTCCGCGTCGGTGAGCGCCCGGTCCCAGACGCGCACCTCGTCCAGCGCGCCGGTGAGGAAGGCACGGCTGTCCATGCGCTGACCGAGGTGCACGCCGAAGGGGGAGTTGCGGCTGACGGAGCCCGGCACGTCGGCGGCGGAGGACAGCGCACCGTCGACGGACAGGGACAGCCGGCCCCCGCCGCGGCGGAGCACGGCGTGGTGCCACCGGCCGTCGTTGTACGCGGTGTCCGTGCGCACGGCCACGGTCTGCGGCGGGGCGGCTCCGTTCCGCACGGTGATCAGCCCCCGCACCCGGTGGTCCGCCGGCTCCCCGCGCAGCCACACCTGCGGCTGGCTGGTGCCGATCCCGCCCATCCACAGCAGCGGCTGCTCCCCGGCCGTCGCCGTGTACCGGAACCACAGCGACACCGTGAAGTCCTTCGTGCCCAGCGGGAGCCCGGTGCGGTACGGCAGGCGTACGGCGTCGTCGGTGCCGTCGAACTCCAGCGCGCCCCCGGACACCCCGTCCGTCTGCTCCGGCCCGCCCAGCACCGCCGCCGGGCGGGCGCGCGGGGCGAGGTCGGCGGTGACCGGATCGGGGCCGCGGCGCGCTCCGAGCCAGTCCTCGGTGAAGCGGGCGAAGCGGATCTCGTCGCGGGCGTCCACCGCGCCGCCCTCGTACAGCAGGCCGACCGTGCCGGAGTCGACGCGCACCAGGTCGGAGTAGCCGGACCAGTCCGTGGTGACCACCGCGGCGCGGTCGACGCCGTCCCAGGTCCGGCCGCCGTCGTAGGAGGAGCGGATCATCATCGTGCGGCGCCGGTCGGGATCGCCGGGGCAGGCGAGCAGCAGGCGGTCGCCCAGCCGCAGCAGCGCTCCCTGCACCTGCGGGGTGTACAGGTCCGGCAGGCCGCGGAAGGGCGCGTTGAAGCTGCCGCCGCCGTCGCGGCTGACGGCCTGGGTGCGGTGGCCGAGGTCGGTGCCGTCCTGCTCCCGTCCGCTGACCAGGACCGAACCGTCGCCGCGCTCGGCGAGCGTCAGCTCGGAGGGCTTCTGCCGGAAGGTGCCGTCGGCGGCGATGGGCCAGGTGTCGGTGGCGCCGATCCGCCAGTGGCCGCCGTGGTCGTCGCTGACGATCAGGGCCGCGTGGTTGGCGGTGACCCGGCTGCCGTCCCAGGTCTCGGTGTTCACCCCGAACACCAGGCGTCCGGCGTACCGGCCGCGGGTGAGCTGGATGCCGTGCACGGGACCGGTGGCGTACCAGGAGTTCCAGTCGGCGGGCAGGATCTCGGGGCTGAGATCGCGCGGCGGGGACCAGGTCCGGCCGTCGTCGTCGCTGTACTGCAGATGCGGGGTGCGGTCGCAGGGGACCGAGCAACTGGCGCTGTCCGTACGGCCCGTGTTGTACGTCTCCGCCAGCCAGACGCGGCCGGTGACACGGTCCACGACCGGGGCCGGGTTGCCATGGGTGTCGCCGGCACCCTCGTTGACCACCCGCAACGGGCCCCAGGTACGCCCGCCGTCGGTGGAGCGCTTGAGCACGATGTCGATGTCGGCCGCGTCCCCGCAGTTGAGGACGCGGCCCTCGGCGAACGCCAGCAGGGTGCCGTCGGCCGTTTCGACGACCGCCGGGATGCGGAAGCACGCGTACCCGGGGTCCTGGGCGGCCTTGAACAGCACCTGCTGCTCGAACACCGGGGAACCGGCCGCCGGCTGGGCGTGCGCCGGATGAGCGGGGAGGAACGGCAGGACCAGGCCCGCCGCGGTGGCGAGGGCTGATCCGATACGGGCGCGAAGACCTGACGGCACGGTGCGACCTGCCCTTCGTCGGCCGGACATCTGGACATCCGCACATCCCACGTCCAACGTGCGTCCCATGAACGGTAGTTGGCAGTGGCGCGGGTCACAAGAAGCGTGCGGACGGTCACGGACGCAGGACGACCTTGCCGAGGTTGGCCCGGCCCGTGATCACCTCGTGCGCCGCCGCCGCGTCCTCCAGGGCGAACTCCCCGTGCACGGCGGGCTTCAGGGCGCCCTCGGCGAAGAGTCGCCACAGCTCCCGCCGCCAGCGCTCGTACAGCTCCGGCCGGCCGCGGGCGATGAGCGCCATCTGGAAGCCGATCGCCGACTTGGCCCCCACCAGCAGGTCGTACGCCTGGACGGTGCCGCCGCCCGAGCTGTAGGCGACCAGGCGGCCGTGCGGGGCGAGGGTCGCGAGGGCCGGGGTGAGCAGCTCGCCGCCGACGGCGTCCAGGACGCAGTCGACGGGATCGCCCCAGCTCTCGTCGCCGTAGCGCACGCAGTCGTCCGCACCGACCGAGCGCACGAAGTCCGCCTTCGCCCGCCCTGACACGGCCCCCAGGACCCGCCCCGCGCCCCGCGCCCGCGCGAGCTGCACGGCGAGGTGTCCCACGCCGCTCGCCGCCGCCGTGACGAGGACCGACTCCCCCGGCGCGAGGCGGGCCGCCTCCAGTGCCCCCCGAGCCACCAGTCCGCTGCGCACCAGCGCCACCGCGGTCACGGGGTCCGCGCCGTCCGGCACCGGTGAGGCCATGGCCTCGTGCAGCAGGGCGTACTCGGCGTACCCGTGCCCGAAGCACAGCCCGGTCACCCGGTCACCGGCGCGTAAGCGGGTCACGCCCTCGCCGGCCGCCACCACCTCGCCCGCGATCTCACCGCCCAGCGGCACCGGCTCCGGAGCCTCGGTCACCTTGCGGACCACCGGGAGCGTGACCCCGACGGCCGCGCAGCGCACCAGCAGCTCACCGGGGCCGGGTACGGGGGCGGGCACCTCCTCCACGAACAGGGGGCCGCCGGTGGACTCGTACCGTACGCGACGCATCGAACCTCCAGGGGCCGGGCGTACCCGGCACACGCGAATCGTTGGGAACACCCATGAAATCGTTGGGAGCCCCAACGGTAGCGGAGAGTTCATTGGGAAGTCCAATGATTCTTCGGCTAGGCTGCCGTCATGGCCGAAGCACCCCTGCCCGCGATCCGCTCCCTGCCCAGCTGGCTCCTCGGCCGGGCCGCCGCACGGGGCCGTGCCCTGGTCGCCGAGGCCCTCGCGGCGGAAGGGCTGAAGATGTGGCACCACGTCGTCCTCTCCGCCGTCCGCGACCTCGCCCCGGTCGCCCAGGCGGACCTCGGCCGCGGCGTGCGCCTCGACCCGAAGGACGTGGTCGGCATCCTGAACGACCTGCAGTCCGCCG
Organism: Streptomyces sp. NPDC017676; assembly: GCF_044329325.1. Taxonomy (NCBI): domain Bacteria; kingdom Bacillati; phylum Actinomycetota; class Actinomycetes; order Kitasatosporales; family Streptomycetaceae; genus Streptomyces; species Streptomyces sp. NPDC017676. The sequence continues at coordinate 232,397 of NZ_JBIRJA010000010.1, forward strand.
GTCTGGTGGAGCGCGCCCCCGACCCCCGCGACCGGCGCAAGAACGCCGTCTCCCTCACCGAGGAGGGCGCCCGTCTCCTCGTGCGCTGCGAGAAGGCCGCCCGCGAGGCCAACGACGAACTGCTCGCTCCACTGTCGGCCGCCGAACGCGATCAGTTCATGGGCCTGTTGATCCGGATTTCCGGCACGGACGGCTGACGACGGCTAACGTTCCGTCATGACCGCAGCTCCCATGCTCGATCCGCAGCGCACCGCCCTCCTCCTCGTCGACCTGATGGACCGCATCGTCGCGCTGCCCCTGGAACCCCGCAAAGGCACCGAAGTACTCGCTGCTGCCGAGGAGTTGGCGACCGCCTTCCGCCGCGCCGGTGCCCTCGTCGTCCTCGTCCGGGTCGAACGCCCCGCCGTAGCCGAACAGCCACCCGGCAGTGGGCTGGTGCCCGGCCTGCGCCGCGACGGCGACCTGGAGGTCGTCAAGCGGACCCTCGGCGCCTTCCAGGGCACCGCACTGGACGAGCGGCTGCGCGAACGGGGCGTCACCACCCTGGTGCTGGGCGGCATCGCCACCAACCTGGGTGTCGAGTCCACCGCCCGCGCCGCCGCCGACCTCGGCTACGACCTGGTCTTCGCCGAGGACACCATGGCAGCGTTCACCGCGGCCGAACACGATGCATCGGTACGCCTCGACTTCCCGAGACTGGGCACGGTGACGAGGTCGAAGGAACTGACCTTTGCCTGAACAGCCACCCGACGAGGGGCAAGGGCCCACCAAGCGCGACTGTCCCCGCGCGTCGGCCGCGAAGAGAGCCGCAGGGGGCGCGCCGGTGTCGAGACCGCGAACGCGCGGAGGCGCGAAGCGCTGAGCACGATCGCGGTCTCGACACCGGCTGAGGCGCCTCCGAAGGCGAACGAAGCGAAAATGACGGGACCCCGCAGGCGCAGGGGGCGCTCCCCGCCGGGCGGGGTCCCGCCGCCGTGCCGCGGGGACCGGTCAGCCCTGGGCGGCCGCCTCCCGCAGGGCGATCCGGTCCTGGCCCGCGTACACGTTCATCGAGCTGCCCCGGAGGAAGCCCACCAGGGTCAGCCCCGTCTCGGCGGCCAGGTCCACCGCCAGCGAGGACGGCGCCGACACGGCCGCGAGCACCGGGATGCCCGCCATCACCGCCTTCTGCGCCAGTTCGAAGGAGGCGCGGCCGGAGACCATCAGAATCGTCCGGGACAGCGGCAGGGCGTTGTTCTGCAGGGCCCGGCCGACCAGCTTGTCGACCGCGTTGTGCCGGCCGACGTCCTCCCGGGTGTCCAGCAGCTCCCCGTCCTCGCTGAACAGGGCCGCCGCGTGCAGGCCCCCGGTCCGGTCGAACACCCGCTGGGCCGCCCGCAGCCGGTCGGGAAGGCTCGCGAGCAGCTCGGGGGTGACCCGGAGCGGGGGAGTGTCGGCGATGGGCCAGCGCGCGGTCGTACGGACGGCGTCCAGGCTGGCCTTGCCGCACAGCCCGCACGAGGAGGAGGTGTAGACGTTCCGCTCCAGGGTGAAGTCCGGGAGCGTGACGCCCGGCGCGGTCTTCACATCGACCACGTTGTACGTGTTCGAACCGTCCACCGTCGCCCCGGCGCAGTAGACGATGTTCTGCAGGTCGGACGCCGTGGCGAGGACTCCTTCGCTCACCAGGAAGCCGGCCGCCAGCGCGAAGTCGTCGCCGGGGGTGCGCATGGTGATCGCGAGCGGTTTGCCGTTCAGCCGGATCTCCAGAGGTTCCTCGGCGACGAGCGTGTCCGGCCGGGTGGAGACCGCCCCGTCCCGGATGCGGAGGACCTTGCGTCGTTCCGTGACTCGTCCCATGGTCTGATCAGCCCCGGTTCTGTACGTGCTGGTAGCCGAAACGGCCCTTGATGCAGAGGTTGCCGTGGGTCACCGGATTGTCGTGCGGTGAGGTGACCTTCACGATCTCATTGTCCTGCACATGGAGGGTGAGTGTGCAGCCCACCCCGCAGTACGCGCAGACCGTGGTCGTCTCCGTCTGCCGCGACTCGTCCCAGTCGCCGGCCGCCCGCAGGTCGAACTCCCGCTTGGCGGACAGCGCCCCGGTCGGGCACACCTCCACGCAGTTGCCGCAGAACACGCAGGCCGAGTCGGTCAGCGGCGCGTCGTGCTCCACGGCGATCCGCGCGTCGAAACCGCGTCCGGCGACCGAGATGGCGAAGGAGTTCTGCCACTGGTCGCCACAGGCGTCGACGCACTTGTAGCAGAGGATGCACTTGGCGTAGTCGCGTACGTACAGCTCGTTGTCGATCTTCGGCTCGTCGTTGAGGCGCGCCGCGTCGGGGCCAAAACGGTCCGGCTTCGCCTCGTACTCCTTGATCCACTCGGCGGCCCGTGGCGTCGTCGACAGGTCGGCCGAGGAGGCCAGCAGCTCCAGGACGACCTTCCGGCTGTGCCGGACCCGCTCGGTGTCCGTGCGCACCTCCATGCCGGGCTCGGCCCGGCGCGAGCAGGCCGGCACCAGCGTCCGCGACCCCTCGACCTCCACGACGCACACCCGGCAGGCGTTCTTCGGGCGCAGGGTGTCGCCCTGGCACAGCGTCGGCACGTCCTTGCCCGCGGCCCGGCAGGCGTCGAGGACGGTGGCGCCCTCGGGAACCCGGGCCTCCTGCCCGTCGAGTGTGAACTCGACCAGCCGGCGCGGCACCCCGATCGGTATCGCGGTCATGAGTAGGCCCCCAGGCGGTCGATGGCGGATTCCACGGCGTTCCACGCGGTCTGTCCCAGACCGCAGATCGAGGCGTCCCGCATCGCCCGGCCGACCTCCCGCAGCAGGGCGATGTCGTCCGCGGCACCGGCGCCGGTGCGGTCCGCGATCCGGCGCAGCGCCTCCTCCTGCCGTACGGTGCCGACCCGGCAGGGCACGCACTGGCCGCAGGACTCCTCCCGGAAGAACCGGGCGATGCGCAGCAGCAGCCGGGGCAGCGGCACGGTGCCGTCGAAGGCCATCACCACCCCGGAGCCGAGCGTGGTGCCCGCCTCTCGGGTGCCTTCGAAGGTGAGCGGGAGGTCCAGCTCGTCGGGCCGTACGAATCCGCCGGCCGCCCCGCCGAGCAGCACCGCCCGCAGCCCCGCGCGCACGCCGGCCAGGCTCAGCAGCTCGCCCAGCGTGGCACCGAACGGCAGCTCGTACACCCCGGGCCGGTCCACGCTGCCGGAGACGCAGAACAGCTTCGGGCCGGTGGAGCGCGCCGTGCCGATCGCCGCGTACGCCGGGGCGCCCATGGTCAGGATCGGCAGGACGTTGACCAGCGTCTCCACGTTGTTCTCGGCGGTCGGCTTGCCGAACAGGCCCTTCTCCACGGGGAAGGGCGGCTTGCTGCGGGGTTCGCCCCGGTACCCCTCGATGGAGTTGAACAGGGCGGTCTCCTCGCCGCAGATGTAGGCGCCCGCGCCGCGCCGGATCTCGATCTCCAGGTGGTAGCCCTGGCCGAGGATGTCGTCGCCGAGCAGACCGCGGGCCCGTGCCTGGTCGATCGCGTGCTGGACCCGGCGGACCGCCCGCGGGTACTCACCGCGGATGTAGACGAAGGCCCGGTGCGCGGAGACCGCGTACGACGCGATCGTGATCGCCTCCACCAGCGCGAACGGATCGCCCTCCATCAGCACCCGGTCCTTGAAGGTCCCCGGCTCCGACTCGTCGGCGTTGCACACCAGGTAGTGCGGATGGTCCGGCTGCGACGCCGTGGCCTGCCACTTGCGGCCGGTGGGGAAGGCGGCGCCGCCGCGTCCGACCAGGCCCGCGTCCGTCACCTCCCGGATCACCCCGGCCGGGCCGAGCGCGAAGGCCCGGCGCAGCGCCGTGTAGCCGCCGTGCGCCCGGTAGTCGTCCAGCGAGGACGGGTCCACCACGCCCACCCGGCGCAGGAGGGTCAGCGAGGGGTCCCCCGCCTGCGGCACCGCCGTCACGGCCGGCGGCTCCTCGGGCGCCGCGTCGGGCGCGCCCGCCGCGTCGACGGCCTCCGTCACGGACACGGGCGCCGACACCGCCGTCCGCACCGGCTCGCCCGCCCGGACCGCCAGCGCGGCCGGGGCGCGTTCGCACAGGCCCAGACAAGGGGCACGCTCGACGCTCACCCCGCTGCCGGGGCCGAGCCGCGCCTCGATCCCGGCGCACACCTCCTCGGCACCGGCGGCCAGGCAGGCCAGGTCGGTGCAGACGTGCAGCACCGTGGCGGGGCGCGGCCGGACGGAGAACATGGCGTAGAAGGTGGCCACCCCGTACGCCTCGGCCGGTGGCACGGTCAGCCTGCGGCACAGATAGCCGAGGCCGCCCTCGCTGATCCAGCCGACGCGGTCGTTGAGGGCGTGCAGCCCCGGCAGCAGCAGATCGCGCCGGTCGCGGGCCGCCCGGCCGCCACGCGCCCATCGCAGGTCGGCGTCGGTGCGGTCCGCGCCCTCCCAGGCGGATTCGGGGGGTCCCAGCAGCGCGTCCACGGCGGCGCGTTCCTCGTCCGTCGGTTTGCTGTCGCCGAAGTGCAGGTCCACGGGTGGGTCACCTCACATAGGTCACTGCGGGCAGCTTCTCGATCCGGATCGCCGACGCCTTGAACTCCGCCGTCCCCGCGATCGGGCAGTTCGCCTCGATGGTCAGCTGGTTGGTGTCGACCTCGTCGGGAAAGTGCATGGTCATGAAGGCGAGGCCGGGGCGCAGGGCCGTGTCGATCCACACGGGCGCCACGACCGAGCCCCGCCGTGAGGACACCCGCACCTCCTCGCCGACGACGACCCCGTACCGCTCGGCGTCCTCCGGGCACAGCTCGATGTACTCGCCGCGCCGCAGCGGCGAGGCGAAACCGCCGCTCTGCACACCGGTGTTGTAGGAGTCCAGCCGCCGGCCGGTGGTGAGCCGGACCGGGTACTCCTCGTCGGTGAGGTCCACCGGCGGATCGTGCTGCACCAGCCCGAACGGCGCCGGCCTGCCCCGTCGCCCGGGGTCCGGTTCCCACAACCGGCCGTGCAGGAAAGGCGGTTCGAGCTCCTCCGTGCTCGGGCAGGGCCACTGGATGCCCTGGTGCTCCTCCAGCCGGGAGTACGTCATCCCGTAGTGGTCCGGGGACACCGACCGCAGCTCGTTCCACACGGCCTCCGCGTCGGCGTACTTCCAGTCGTGTCCCAGCCGGGCGGCCAGTTCGCAGATGATGTCGATGTCCTCGCGGGCCTCGCCGGGCGGGGTGACGGCCCGTCGCACCCGCTGCACGCGCCGCTCGCTGTTGGTGGTGGTGCCCTCGGTCTCCGCCCAGCCGGCGGTCGCGGGCAGCACCACGTCCGCCAGCTCGGCGGTCTTCGTGAGGAAGATGTCCTGGACGACCAGGAAGTCCAGGGCCTTCAGACGGCGCACGGCCTGCTCGCTGTCGGCCTCCGACTGGGCCGGATTCTCCCCGACGCAGTACACCGCGCGCAGCCGGCCGTCCTCCATCGCCTCGAACATCTCCGTCAGGTTCAGCCCGTAGTGCGGCTGGATGACGGTGTCCCAGGCCGACTCGAACTTCAGCCGGACGCCCGGGTCGAGGATGTCCTGGAAGCCGGGCAGCCGGTTGGGGATGGCGCCCATGTCGCCGCCGCCCTGCACGTTGTTCTGCCCGCGCAGCGGCTGGAGCCCGGAGCCGTAGCGGCCGACATGACCGGTGAGCAGGGAGAGGTTGATCAGCGCGCGGACGTTGTCGGTGCCGTTGTGGTGCTCGGTGATGCCGAGGGTCCAGCACAGCTGGGCCCGCTCGGCGCGGGCGTAGGCGTGCGCCAGCTCGCGGATGGCGCGGGCCGGTACACCGGTCACCTTCTCGGCCAGGGACAGCGTCCAGGGCTCGACCAGCTTGCGGTACTCCTCGAAGCCGGTGGTCGCCCGCCCGACGAACGCCTCGTTCACCAGCCCGGCGCGGATGATCTCCCGGCCGATCGCGTGCGCCATCGGGATGTCGGTGCCGACGTTCAGTCCGAGCCAGCTCTCCGCCCACTCGGCGGTGGAGGTCCGGCGCGGGTCGACGGCGTACATCCGGGCGCCGCCCCGGATGCCCTTCAGCACGTGCTGGAAGAAGATCGGGTGCGCGAAACGGGCGTTGGAGCCCCACATCACGATGACGTCGGTGTGCTCGATCTCCTCGTACGACGAGGTGCCGCCGCCGGAGCCGAACGCGGCCGACAGCCCCGCCACACTCGGCGCGTGACACGTCCGGTTGCAGGAGTCGACGTTGTTGGTGCCCATCACCACGCGTGCGAACTTCTGCGCCACGTAGTTCATCTCGTTGGTGGCGCGGGCGCAGGAGAACATCCCGAACGCGCCCCGGTTGCGCTCCAGGCCCCGGGCGGCGCGGTCCAGCGCCTCCTGCCAGCCCGCCTCCCGGAACGGCTCGTCACGACGGTCGCGGACCAGGGGGCGCGTCAGCCGGGTGTAGGTCTTCGGTTGCCGGTTCCTCATGCGGCGCTCCTCAGCGCGAGCAGGTCCGAGATGGCGTGCACGGTGCGCAGGGTGGGCACCTCCACGCCGGTGATCTCCGCGAGTTCGACCACGGCGGCGAGCAGCACGTCCAGCTCCAGCGGCTTGCCGCGCTCCAGGTCCTGGAGGGTGGAGGTGCGGTGGTCGCCGACGCGTTCCGCACCCGCGAGCCGGCGCTCGATGGAGACGCCCACCTCGCAGCCGAGGGCCTCGGCGACCCAGAGCGTCTCGCGCATCATCGTCTCGATGACCCGGCGGGTGCCGCCGTGCCGGCACATCTGCCGCATGGTGGCCCGGGCCAGGGCGCTGATCGGGTTGAAGGAGATGTTCCCGAGCAGCTTGAGCCAGATGTCGTTGCGCAGGTCCGGCTCCACGGGGCACTTCAGCCCGCCGGCCTGCATGGCCCCGCTCAGCTCCAGGCAGCGCGCCGAGACGCTGCGGTCCGGCTCGCCGAGGGAGAACCGGGTGCCCTCCACGTGCCGCACCACGCCGGGCGCCTGGAGCTCCGTCGCCGCGTAGACGACACAGCCGACGGCCCGTTCGGGGGCGAGGACGGCGCTGACGGCGCCGCCGGGGTCGACGCTCTCCAGGCGGTGGCCGTCGTGGGGGCCGCCGTGCCGGTGGAAGTACCACCAGGGGATGCCGTTCTGCGCGGCCACCACCGTGGTGCGCTCGTGCAGCAGGGGTGCGATCAGCGGCCCGCACGCCGCGTACGCGGTGGCCTTCAGGCCCAGGAAGACGTGGTCGACCGGGCCGACCTCGGCCGGGTCGTCGGTGGCGTGGGGGTGCGCGGTGAAGTCACCGCGCGGGCTGACCACGCGTACGCCGTGCCGCCTCATGGCCGCGAGATGCGGTCCACGGGCGATGAGGTGCACGTCGGCGCCGGCGCGGTGGAGCGCGGCACCGACGTAGGCGCCGATGGCACCGGCGCCGAGGACTGCGACTTTCACAGGGACGCTCCGTTCGGTTTGAGGGATACCGCGGAGGTGAGGACGGGAGCCGGCGGACGCGTCGGCTGAATCCTGTCGACGAAATATTGTCTACAGTATGGAGTTGGTGTCAGCAAGGGTGCGCGCGGCGACCGGTGCAGGGTTCGCGCGACGAACCCGGGCTCGCACGGCGACCGTTGAGCGCAGTGCGCATACCGTTCACCGCATACGGTCGACGGCCGGCTTCTCAACTCCCGTGCCCCGCCCTACCGTCCGGCGTCATGAGCAGCCCCCCTGTCGCACCCCCGGGCTGGAGCCGCTGGCTCGTCCCGCCCGCCGCCCTGTCCGTCCACCTCTCCATCGGCCAGGCCTACGCCTGGAGCGTCTTCAAGCCGCCGCTCGAATCCGCTCTGGATCTCGACGGCACCCAGAGCGCGCTGCCCTTCCAGCTGGCGATCGTGATGCTCGGGCTGTCGGCCGCGTTCGGCGGCACGCTCGTCGAGCGCAACGGGCCGCGCTGGGCGATGACCGTGGCCCTCGTCTGCTTCTCCTCCGGCTTCCTGATCTCCGCCCTCGGCGCCAGGACGGAGCAGTACTGGCTGATCGTCCTCGGCTACGGCTTCGTCGGCGGGATCGGCCTGGGCATCGGCTACATCTCGCCCGTCTCCACCCTGATCAAGTGGTTCCCGGACCGGCCGGGCATGGCCACCGGCATCGCCATCATGGGCTTCGGCGGCGGCGCCCTGATCGCCTCGCCGTGGTCGGCCCAGATGCTCGGATCCTTCGGCTCCGACAACGATGGCATCGCCCTCGCCTTCCTGGTGCACGGGCTGTCGTACGCCGCCTTCATGACCCTCGGCGTCCTCCTGATCCGGGTGCCGCGCACCGAGAAGCCCGTCGAGAGCGGGCCGGGCGCCGTCGACGGCGTGCAGGTGTCGGCCCGCGAGGCCGTGCGCACCCCGCAGTTCTGGTGCCTGTGGGTCGTGCTGTGCATGAACGTGACCGCCGGCATCGGCATCCTGGAGAAGGCCGCGCCGATGATCACGGACTTCTTCGCGGACAGCTCCACCCCCGTGTCGGCCTCGGCAGCGGCCGGCTTCGTCGCGCTGCTGTCGGCCGCCAACATGGCGGGCCGCATCGGCTGGTCCGCCACCTCCGACCGGGTCGGCCGCAAGAACATCTACCGTGTCTACCTCGGCGTCGGCGCGCTGATGTACCTGCTGATCGCGTTGTTCGGGGACACCTCGAAACCGCTGTTCGTGCTGTGCGCGCTGGTGATCCTCTCCTTCTACGGCGGCGGTTTCGCGACGATCCCCGCCTATCTGAAGGACCTCTTCGGCACCTACCAGGTCGGTGCCATCCACGGCCGGCTGCTGACCGCCTGGTCCACGGCCGGCGTGCTCGGGCCGCTGATCGTCAACTGGATCGCCGACCGGCAGGAGGCGGCCGACAAGCACGGCCCGTCGCTGTACGGAATGTCGTTCGGCATCATGATCGGCCTGCTCGTCGTCGGCTTCGTCGCCGGCGAACTCGTCCGTCCCGTCCACCCCCGCCACCACGTCCCCGCCCCCAGGGAGGCCGCAGATGCCCAGCGCCAGCAGCCCGCCTAGCCGCAGGGGCCTGATCGCCCTCGCCTGGCTGTGGGTGGGCACACCCCTCGCCTACGGCCTGTACGAGCTGGTGCGGAAGGCGACACAGCTGTTCACAGGGTGAAGGGCCGGGCGTCCGGGGGGGCTGAGGGAAGCCGACAACCCGGGCGCCCGATTCCTGTGGCTTCACCTGCCGTCGTACTCGCGAGTCACTGATCAGACTGTGGATCCCGCTACCCACGGCACGAGGGGATACCCCGGCATGAACGGCTCGCGCATCGCCGCCATCGGTCACTACCAGCCCGCCAAGGTGCTCACCAACGACGACCTGGCGGGCATGGTCGACACCAGCGACGCGTGGATCCGCAGCCGGGTGGGCATCCGGACGCGGCACATCGCCGGTCCCGACGAACCGGTCGACGAACTGGCCGCGCACGCCGCCGCCAAGGCCCTCGCCGCGGCCGGACTCGCGCCCGCCGACATCGACCTGGTGCTGGTGGCCACGTCCACCGCGATCGACCGCTCCCCGAACACCGCCGCCCGGGTGGCCGCCCGCCTCGGCATCCCGCGGCCGGCCGCGATGGACGTCAACGTCGTCTGCGCCGGGTTCACCCACGCCCTCGCCACCGCCGACCACACGGTCCGGGCGGGCGCCGCGACCCGGGCGCTCGTCATCGGCGCCGACAAGATGTCCGACGTCACCGACTGGACCGACCGCTCCACCTGTGTCCTCGTCGGCGACGGCGCCGGGGCGGCCGTGGTGGAGGCGTGCGGACCGGACCGCGAGCCGGGGATCGGGCCGGTGCTGTGGGGCTCGGTGCCCGAGATGGGGCACGCCGTGCGGATCGAGGGCACGCCGCCGCGGTTCGCCCAGGAGGGGCAGAGCGTCTACCGCTGGGCCACCACCCGGTTGCCGGCCATCGCCCGCCAGGCCTGCGAGAAGGCCGGGGTGGCACCCGAGGACCTCGCCGGGGTCGTGCTGCACCAGGCCAACCTGCGGATCATCGAGCCGCTGGCCGAGAAGCTGGGAGCCGTCAACGCGGTGGTCGCCCGCGACGTCACCGAGTCCGGCAACACCTCGGCCGCCAGCATCCCGCTGGCCTTCTCCAAGCTGGCCGAACGGGGAGCGCTCAGCACGGGCGACCCGGTGCTGCTGTTCGGTTTCGGCGGCAACCTGTCGTACGCCGGTCAGGTCGTGCGGTGCCCGTAGCGGGCGCCCGGCGCCCATACGAGCCGCAGGGGGCTCGGTTGCGTACTCGGCTGGATTGCCCCGTGCTTCCGTACGCCTGGTGCTGAATACTGTGCACCGTAGACTGTAGACGAAAGACAATTGATACTGAGCCGAAGTGAGCGTCTCAGGGTCCACGCGTCAGACCTGCTCAGGAGGGGACCGCGATGTTGTCGACCGGACTGCCGCAGGGGGCGGTGCCCAAGCTGGAACGGCCCGGCCCGCTGCGTGAGCGCGTCTACGAGGCGCTGCTGGAACTCATCACCACCCGCGCCCTGCAGCCCGGCCAGCACCTCGTGGAGAGCGAACTCGCCGGACACCTCGGCGTCTCGCGGCAGCCCGTGCGCGAGGCCTTGCAGCGGCTGAACACCGAGGGGTGGGTCGATCTGCGGCCCGCGCAGGGCGCGTTCGTGCACGAGCCGACCGAGGAGGAGGCCGACCAGCTCCTCACGGTCCGCACCCTGCTGGAGGCGGAGGCCGCCCGGCTGGCCGCCGCGCACGCGGACAGCGCCGGCATCACCGTGCTGGAGGAGCTGTGCGCCGAGGGCGAGGCGGCGGTGGCGGCCGAGGACGTGGACCGCGCGGTCGCCCTCAACGCCGCCTTCCACGCCAAGGTGATGGAGCTGGCCGGCAACACCGTCCTCGCCGGGCTCGCCGCCCAGGTGGACCGGCGGGTCCGCTGGTACTACACGCCGGTGGCCCGGCAGCGCGGCCGGCAGTCGTGGCGCGAGCACCGCGAGCTGATCACCGCGATCGCCGCCCGTGACGAGCAGCGCGCCACCCGGCTGATGCGCGCGCACACCGAGCACACCCGGCGCTCGTACCACGAGCGGAACGCGACCTGACCGGGTCTCCGGGCAGCCCGCCCGGGCCGGGGGTGAGCCGGCGCCACCCCACAGGGAACGCCCCGGCCGACGCCGAGTCCCCCCTCCCCGGCCGACGAGCCGGTCGGGGAGGGGGGACACCGGTCGAGCCCGGCGGTCAGGTGGCCGGGTGCGGCTTCACGGCCGGTACCGGCTCGCCGCCGGCGGTGCGGCCCGGCTGGCGCAGCAGGAGCGCGAGCGCCGCCGCCACCATCGAGACACCGCCGGCCAGCGCGTAGGCGCCGTTGTAGCCCCAGGCGCCGACCACCATCGAGCCGAGGCCGCCGCCGAACAGGCCGCTGACCAGCTTGCCGCTGTACACCAGGCCGTAGTTGGTGGCGTTGTAGTTCTCACCGAAGTAGTCCGGGGTCAGCGCGGCGAACATCGGGTAGAAGGCGCCGCCGCCGAAGCCGGAGAGGAAGGCGAAGAACAGGAACAGCCACTCGCTGCGGACGTCACCGGCCCAGATGACGCCGAACTGGGCGAGTCCGAGGACGACGATGACGAAGACGAGGGTCGTCTTGCGCCCCCAGTGGTCCGACAGCCAGCCCACGACACCGCGGCCGATGCCGTTGATGACCGCCATCACGCCCATCGAGGACGCCGCCACCAGCGGGCCGAAGCCCACCTCCTTGGCGAAGTCGACCTGGAAGGAGATCCCGAAGATCGACACGCCGGCGGTCATCACGATGGAGATCCACATAAGGGGCAGCATCCCGGTGCGGATGGCCTCCTTGGGCGTGAACTGCCGTACGGCGGGCGGGTTCTTCGCCAGCGACCGGGCGTTCTTGCTGTCGCCGGAGAAGGTGAGCGGGTCGATGTCCGCCGGCCACCAGTTCTTCGGCGGGTCCTTGAAGAAGAACGCCGAGGCGAACACGACGATCATCACGTAGACGCCGATGAGGTCCAGGACCCGGTGGTAGTTCTCCGTGTCGAAGGCGTAGTTGAAGATGAAGATGAACGGCAGCGAGCCGTACGCGAAGCCGCCGTTGACGAAGCCCGTGCGGGCGCCGCGCCGTTCGGGGAACCATTTGCCGACCATGTTGATGCACGTCGCGTACACCAGCCCGGCGCCGATGCCGCCGACCACGCCGAAGCCGAGGATCGCCAGCCACACGTCGTCCAGGTGCGACAGGGCCAGGAACCCGAGCAGGCACAGGCCGGACCCCGCGTACATCGCACGGCGGGCGGTCAGGACGCCTCTCTCGCGCAGCCAGCCCGCCGGGAAGGCGATGCCGGCCTGGAAGAACACCCAGACGCTGAGGATCCAGAAGGTGTTGGACTGGGTCCAGCCGTGCGCGTGCGAGAGGGTGTCCTCCGCGGAGCCGTACGCGTACTCGAAGACGCTGATCGCCATCATGGCGATCCACGGCAGGTAGACCATCAGCTTGCGGGAGTGGCCGAGGATGTCCCGGTCGGTCTCGCCCACGCGGTAGACGCGGCCGTGCGAGTCGGTCACCTCGCGATAGGGACGTGGTGCGGCGTGCAGGTCGGCCGAGAGTGGATCTGCCGTCATGCTTATGCCATCTCCTCACCGAGGGGGTGCGGGTTGGGGACGATGCGCCGGGCCTTCGGCCTGCCCGGGGCCTTCAGGAAGAGCGCCAGTACCGCGGAGGCCAGCCCGACGGAGCCCGCGAGGACGAACGCGCCGTGGTAGTCCCACGCGTCGACGACGACCGCGCCCAGGCCCGAACCGACGAGCCCGGAGACGAGCTTGGAGCTGTAGACCATCCCGTAGTTGGAGGCGTTGTTGTTCTCGCCGAAGTAGTCCGCCGTCATGGCCGCGAACAGCGGGAAGATCGCCCCGCCGCCGAAACCGGAGACCATGGAGCACAGCAGGAAGAACGGCATGCTGCCCATCTGGCCGGACACCAGCACACCGAACTGCGCCGAGCCGAGCACGACGCACACGATGATCAGTGTGTGGCGGCGCCCGTAGCGGTCGGATATCCAGCCGATGACCCCGCGCCCGGTGCCGTTGACGATGGCCTTCAGGGACATCGCCGTCGCCACGATCCCGCCCGCGAAGCCCATGTCCTTGCCGAACGGCACCTGGAAGGCGATGCCGAAGATATTGATCCCGGCCGTGCACAGCAGACAGAACCACATCATCCACAGAACAGGGGTACGGGCCGCCTCCTTGGGGGTGTACTGCTTCACGGCCGGCGGGTTCTTCTCCAGCGCCCGCCGGATCTTCGGGTCGTGGGTCACCATGAGCGGGTCGACGTGCGCGGGCCACCAGTTCTTCGGCGGGTCCTTGAAGAACCAGCCGGCGGACGCCACCACCAGGCACAGTCCGACGCCGACCGTGACCAGCACGTTCCGGTAGTTGCCCAGGTCCATGTACGACGTGAACAGGAACACGAACGGCACCGAGCCGTAGGCGAAGCCGCCGTTGACGAAGCCGGTCTTGCCGCCCTTGCGCTCCGGATACCACTTGCCGACCATGTTCACGCAGGTCGCGTAGACCAGGCCGGCGCCGATGCCGCTGCACATGCCGAAGCCGAGGTAGGCGACGGCGACGTGCGGCGCGTACGCCAGTGACAGATAGCCCAGCAGCGTGCCGACCGCGCCGAGCAGCATCGCCGTACGGGCGGGCAGCCGGCCGCTCTCCCGCAGCTGCCCCGCCGGGAAGGCCACGGCCGCCTGGAAGAACACCCAGACGCCCATCAGCCAGAAGATGTGCCCGTTGCTCCACAGATGCGCCTCGTGGAGCGTGTCCTCCGCCGACGTGAACGCGTACTCGGCGGAGCTGATGCCCATCATGCCCACCCAGGGCAGGACGACCATCCAGGTGCGCCTGCGGCCCATGATGTCGATGTCGGACTCGCCGACCCGGTACACGCGCCCGTTCCGGTCCGTCACTTCCCGGTACGGCACGGACGTCGAGTAATCGGTCGTTCTCATCGCTCACCCCTTGCGTCGAAAGTTCTGGCCAGCGCCCCCTGTCCCATGCCTTTCGTGCGCAGACGGGTCCCGGGGCCGGCCGGCGCGCACCGCGGGCCGGCCCCGTTCCGCTCAGCTCATGAACCGCCCCCCAACAGTCCGGCCGCCCGCGCCCACCGGTACTTCGCGCCGAGCACCGCCACCGGCTTCTCGGTCGTGTACGGATACGCCACGACCCCCCGCTCGAACAGGTACTGGCAGGCCTCCTCGACCTCGACGTCACCGGCGAGCGACGCCACGACCGGCTTCTCGACGCCCCGCTCGCGGAACTCGGCGACCACCCGCGCGGTGAGTTCGGCGAACACCATCGGCGGGGTGACGATCGTGTGCCAGTAGCCGAGCACCAGGGCGTGGATGCGCGGGTCCTCCAGACCCAGCCGGATCGTCGCCTCGTACGTCGACGGCGGCTCGCCCCCGGTGATGTCCACCGGGTTGCCGGCCGCGCCGAACGGCGGGATGAACCGGCGGAACGCCTCGTCCAGGTCGGGCGGGATCTCCATCAGGGACAGCCCGTTGTCCGTCACGGCGTCCGACAGCAGCACACCGCTGCCGCCCGCGCCGGTGATGATCACGACGTTGTCACCCTGCGGGGTGGGCAGCACCGGCAACGCGCGCGCGTACTCCAGCATGTCGTTCAGGCCCGGCGCCCGGATGACCCCGGCCTGCCGGAGGATGTCGTCGTACACCGCGTCGTCGCCCGCGAGCGCGCCGGTGTGCGAACCGGCCGCCTTGGCGCCCGCCGCCGTACGGCCCGCCTTCAGGACCACGACCGGCTTCTTCGGCACGGTCGCGCGGGCCGCCTCCACGAAGGCCCGCCCGTCCTTGAGGTCTTCGAGGTGCATCGCGATGCACTCGGTGTGCGGGTCCTCCCCGAACCAGGTCAGCAGGTCGTCCTCGTCCAGGTCCGACTTGTTGCCGAGGCCGACGATCGCCGACACACCCGTCTTCGTGGTGCGGGCGAAGCCCAGGATGGCCATGCCGATGCCACCGGACTGCGAGGTCAGCGCCACCCCGCCCTTGACGTCGTACGGCGTGCAGAACGTGGCGCACAGGTCCTGCCAGGTGGAGTAGTAGCCGTAGATGTTCGGGCCGAGGAGGCGGACGCCGTGCCGCTCGGCGATCGCCACGATCTCCGCCTGGAGCTCGTGCTCGCCGGTCTCCGCGAAGCCGGAGGGGATCAGGACGGCGTTGGGGACGCCCTTGCGCCCCACCTCCTCCAGGGCCGCGGCGACGAACCGTGCCGGGATGGCGAAGACGGCCACGTCGACCTCGCCGGGCACGTCCGTGACGCTCTTGTACGCCTTGCGGCCCAGGATGTCGTCGGCCTTGGGGTTCACCGGGTGGATGTCCCCGGCGAAGCCGCCGTCGACCAGGTTGCGCATCACCGAGTTCCCGATCTTGCCGGGCTCGTTGGAGGCGCCGATCACGGCGACGGAGGAGGGCTGCATCAGCCGCCGCATGGACGCGAGGATCTCCTCGCGCGCGTACCTCCTGCGCGGTACCGGCTGCCGCTCGGCGAGCAGGATCCGGATGTCGGCGGCGACCGCGCCGTGCGCCGTCGCGATCACCGGGTTGAGGTCCACCTCGGCGATCTCCGGGAAGTCCGCGACGAGTTGGGACACCCGCCGGATCTGCTCGGCCACCGCCCACCGGTCCACACCGGCCCGGCCGCGGACGCCGCGCAGGACCTCCGCCGACCGGATGGAGTCGAGCATCGACAGCGCCTCGTCGGCGGAGACCGGCGCGAGGCGGAACGTGACGTCCTTCAGCACCTCCACCAGCACCCCGCCGAGCCCGAACGCCACCACCTTCCCGAAGGTCGGATCGGTGACCGCGCCGACGATGACCTCCTGGCCCGCCGGCAGCAGCTCCTGCACCAGCACGCCCTCGATCCGGGCCCCGGCGTCGTAGGCACGCGCGTTCTCCACGATCCGGTGGAACGCGGCGCGCACGCCGGCCGCGCCCTCCACCCCGACGACGACCCCGCCGGCCTCGGTCTTGTGCAGGATGTCCGGCGAGACGATCTTCATCACCACCGGCCCGCCGAGACGCGCCGCCGCGGCCACCGCCTCGTCCACGTCCGTCGTCAGCTCCTCGCCCGGTACGGCGATCCCGTACGCCTCGGCGACCACCCGGCCCTCGGGCGCGGTCAGCGCGGTACGGCCCTCGGCCCGCACCGACTCCAGCAGGGACCGCACCCGCAGTACCCGGTCCTCGGCCATCACGTCAGATCACCCCGTTCGACTTCAGCAGGCGCAGTTCCTCGTCGCCGAGGCCCAGTTCGCCGACGTACACCTCTTCGTTGTGCTCGCCGAGGAGGGGTGAGCCGGTCACCTCCACGGGGGAGTCGGAGAGCTTGAGCGGGCTGCCGACGGTCACGAACTCACCGCGCTGGGGGTGCGGGACGCGGACCACCATCTCGTTGGCGGCGAGCGAGGCGTCCTCGATGATCTCCTTGGTGGACAGGATCGGGCCGCACGGGATGTTGTGCGCGTTCAGCCGCTCCAGCACCTCCCACTTGGGGAGCGTCGCCGACCACTCCTCGATCAGCTGGAACATCTTGTTCAGCTTCGGCAGCCGGGCCTCCGGGGTCGCCCACTCGGGGTCCTCGGCGAGTTCGGGCCGGCCGATGAGTTCGGTGATCGGCTTCCAGCCGACGGGCTGGACGATGACGTACACGTAGTCGTTCGGGCCGCCCGGCGCGCACCGGACCGCCCAGCCCGGCTGACCGCCGCCGGACGCGTTCCCCGAGCGGGGGACCTCCTCGCCGAAGTCCTCGTTGGGGTACTCGGCGAGCGGCCCGTGCGCCAGGCGCTGCTGGTCCCGCAGCTTCACCCGGCACAGGTTGAGCACCGCGTGCTGCATGGCCACGTTGACCCGCTGCCCGCGCCCGGTCCGCTCGCGCTGGAACAGCGCCGCGAGAATGCCCGCCACGGCGTGCACACCCGTCCCCGAGTCCCCGATCTGGGCCCCCGTCGCCAGCGGCGGCCCGTCCTCGAAACCGGTGGTGGACATCGACCCGCCCATGGCCTGCGCGACGACCTCGTACGCCTTGAAGTTGGTGTACGGGCCGTCCCCGAACCCCTTGATGGAGGCGTAGACGATCCGCGGGTTGATCTCCTTGATGCGGTCCCAGGTGAACCCCATCCGGTCGACGGCGCCCGGTCCGAAGTTCTCGACCATGACGTCCGAGCGCCGGATCAGCTCGGTGAGGATCTCCTTGCCGCGCTCGGTCTTGGTGTTCAGCGTGATGCTCCGCTTGTTGCAGTTGAGCATCGTGAAGTACAGGGAGTCGACGTCCGGCAGGTCCCGCAGCTGCTTGCGGGTGATGTCGCCGCTCGGTGCCTCCAGCTTGACCACGTCTGCGCCGAGCCAGGCGAGGAGCTGGGTGGCGGACGGCCCGGACTGGACGTGGGTCATGTCCAGGACGCGGATGCCGGTCAGGGCCTTGGTGGGCGTTCCAGTCATGCGGGCCACCTCACTTGTACATGGTCTGGTTCATGGTTCCGGGGGCGTACGCGTCCGGGTCGACCCAGACGTTGATCAGCGACGGCTTGCCGGACTCGCGGGCGCGGCGCAGGGCGGGGCCGATGTCGGCGGGGTCGCGGACCTCCTCGCCGTAACCGCCGAGGATCTGCGCGAACTTGTCGTACGGGACGTCGCCGAGGGTGTTGCCGACCCGTTCACGGTCCTTGCCGTACTTGGCGGCCTGCCCGTAACGGATCTGGTTCATCGAGGAGTTGTTGCCGACGATCCCGACGAACGGCAGGTCGTAGCGGACCAGGGTCTCGAAGTCCCAGCCGGTGAGGGAGAAGGCGCCGTCCCCGAACAGGGCGACCACCTCCTTGTCGGGGCGGGCCTGCTTGGCGGCGAGCACGAAGGGGATGCCGACGCCGAGGGTGCCGAGGGGGCCCGGGTCCATCCAGTGGCCGGGCGACTTGGGCTGGACGACCTGTCCGGAGAAGGTGACGATGTCTCCGCCGTCGCCGATGTAGACCGAGTCCTCGGTCAGGAAGTCGTTGATCTCGCTGACCAGCCGGTACGGGTGGATCGGGGAGGCGTCGGACCGCAGCTGCGGCAGCCGCTTCTCGATCGCCGTCTGCTCGGCCGCGCGCAGTTCGTCCAGCCACTCCTTGCGCCGGGCCGCACCGCCGTTCAGCCGCCCGGAGGCGGCCTCCGTCACCGACTTCAGCACCAGGCCGGCGTCTCCGACGATGCCGAGCCCGATGTCGCGGTTCTTGCCGACCGTGCGGTAGTCGAGGTCGATCTGCACGACCGTGGCGTCGGGGGAGAGGCGCCTGCCGTACCCCATGCGGAAGTCGAACGGGGTGCCGACGATGACGATGACGTCGGCGTTGGAGAAGGCGTACCGGCGGGAGAGCTGGAAGTGGTGCGGGTCGCCCGGCGGGAGCGTGCCGCGTCCGGCGCCGTTCATGTACGCCGGGACGTTCAGGGTGCGCACCAGCTCGATGGCGGCCTCGGTGCCCCGGGTCGTCCACACCTGGCTGCCCAGCAGGATCGCCGGCTTCTCGGCGTGGACGAGCAGGTCGGCGAGCTTCTCGATGGCCTCCGGGTCACCGGCCGAGCGGGTCGAGGCCCGGTAGGCGCCGGGCCGCGGCACCCGGGCCTTGGCGACCGGGACCTTCGCGTCGAGGACGTCCCGGGGGATCTCCAGGAAGGAGGGGCCGGGTGCGCCGTGGTAGCACTCGCGGAAGGCCATCGACACCATGTCCGCCGCGCGTGCCGTGTCCGGCACCGCCGCCGCGAACTTGGTGATCGGCGTCATCATGTCGACGTGCGGCAGGTCCTGGAGGGACCCCATCTTGTGCTGGGTGAGCGCGCCCTGACCACCGATCAGCAGCATCGGGGACTCGGCGCGGAAGGCGTTGGCGACCCCGGTGACGGCGTCGGTCGTCCCGGGCCCCGCGGTGACCACCGCGCAGCCCGGCTTGCCGGTGATACGGGCGTAGCCGTCGGCGGCGTGCGCGGCGACCTGCTCGTGTCGGACGTCGACGACTTCTATTCCCTCGTCCACGCAGCCGTCGTAGATGTCGATGATGTGGCCGCCGCACAGGGTGTAGATGCGGTCGACGCCTTCGGCCTTCAGCGCCTTGGCAACGAGATGGCCACCGGAGATCACGTCCTGGGTGTCGTCGGGCATGGCGAAGTCCCGTCCCTTTCGTAGGAGTTTGTGCGGCTCGCGGGGCAGGGGGTGCGTACAGCGGACGTACAGCGATACGTGCGGCGATACGTACAGCGGCAGGCTGTATGCAGTAGATTGCATACAGTCGACGAATACTGTATGAAGCTTGTTATCCCGCATCCAGTGGGTGGTGTCCAGGGGGCGTACACAGTTTTCGGTCATCGGTGTCCGGGCGAATCAAGTCACCGGAGCGCGCGATGATCCCCGCAGACAGGAGCCGGCATGGACCTGTACGAACACCAGGCACGACAGCTCTTCCAGGACCACGGCATCCCGGTGCCGCGGGCCGAGGTCACCCAGTCACCCAAGGGGGCGCGGGAGATCGCCCGGCGGCTCGGCGGCCGGGCTGTGGTCAAGGCACAGGTGAAGACGGGCGGGCGCGGCAAGGCGGGCGGAGTCCGGCTCGTCGCCGACCCGGCCGCCGCCGAACTGACGGCCCGGCAGATCCTCGGCATGGACATCAACGGCCACCGGGTCCGCACCCTGATGTTGGCCGAACCGGTCGACATCGCCGAGGAGTTCTACGTCTCCTACGTCCTGGACCGCGCGGCCGGCGGCTTCCTCGCCATCGCGTCCGCGCGGGGCGGGGTGGACATCGAGGAGGTGGCGGCGAACCACCCGGAGGCCGTGGCGCGCATCCCGGTCGACCGGGCCGAGGGCGTCACCTCCGCCAGGGCCGGCGAGATCGCGAGCGCCGCCGGGCTGCCGCCGCGGACCGCCGACGTCCTCGTCCGGCTGTGGCAGGTGCTGGTCGCCGAGGACGCCCTGCTGGTCGAGGTCAACCCGCTCGTGCGCACCGCCCAGGGACACATCCTCGCCCTCGACGGCAAGGTCACCCTGGACGACAACGCCCGCTTCCGGCAGACCCGTTGGGGAGCCGAGGACGCGGAGGACCGGGACCCGCTGGAGACCGAGGCGGCCACCCGCGGGATCAACTACGTCAAGCTCGACGGCGAGGTCGGGATCATCGGCAACGGCGCCGGCCTCGTCATGTCGACCCTCGACGTGGTCGCCGGCTGCGGCGCCCGCCCCGCCGACTTCCTCGACATCGGCGGCGGAGCCTCGGCGGAGGTCATGGCCGACGCGCTCTCGGTGGTGCTCGCCGACCCCGCCGTGCGCAGCGTCCTCGTCAACGTCTTCGGCGGGATCACCGCCTGCGACACCGTCGCCGACGGCATCCTGGCGGCCGTCGACCGCCTCCGGCCCACCAAGCCGCTCGTCGTGCGCCTCGACGGCAACAACGCCGCGCGCGGCCGGGCGATCCTCGACGCGCGCGCCCATCCGCTGGTCGAACAGGTCGCCACCATGGACGGCGCCGCCCGCCGGGCCGCCGAACTCGCCCACACCGACTGAGGAGCCCGGACATGGCCATCCACCTCACCACGGAGAGCAAGATCCTCGTCCAGGGCATGACCGGCGCCGAGGGCATGAAGCACACCCGGCGCATGCGCGCGGCCGGCACGAACGTCGTCGGCGGGGTCAACCCGCGCAAGGCCGGCCGTACCGTCGACGTCGACGGGCACCCGCTGCCCGTCTTCGGCTCGGTCGCCGACGGCGTGCGCGCGACCGGCGCCGACGTCAGCGTCGTCTTCGTCCCGCCCGCCTTCGCCAAGGCGGCCGTCACCGAGGCCGCCGACGCCCGGATCCCGCTGGCCGTCGTCGTCACCGAGGGCATCCCGGTCCACGACACCGTCGCCTTCACCGCGTACGCGCGGCAGCGGGGCACGCGGATCATCGGACCCAACTGCCCCGGCCTGATCTCCCCGGGCCAGTCGAACGCGGGCATCATCCCCGCCGACATCACCAAGCCCGGCCGTATCGGCCTGGTCTCCAAATCGGGCACCCTGACCTACCAGCTCATGTACGAGCTGCGCGACACCGGCTTCTCCACCTGCGTCGGCATCGGCGGTGACCCCGTCGTCGGCACCAGTCACATCGACTGCCTGGCCGCGTTCCAGGACGACCCCGACACCGAACTGATCGTCCTGATCGGGGAGATCGGCGGCGACGCGGAGGAACGGGCCGCCGCCTACATCCGCGACCACGTCACCAAGCCCGTCGTCGGCTACATCGCCGGGTTCACCGCGCCCGAGGGCCGGACCATGGGCCACGCCGGCGCCATCGTCTCCGGCTCCACCGGTACCGCCCGCGCCAAGCAGGAGGCCCTGGAGGCGGCCGGGGTCCGGGTGGGCCGCACCCCCACGGAGACGGCCAGAGTGGTGCTGGAGGTGTTGCGGCAGGGCTGAGCCGAGGCGCGTGCTTCCCGCACCGCCGCCCCTGAGAAACGGCAGCTCCCCCCACCTTCCATCCCCGCCCAGCGAGAGCGGAGACCACGCATGGCACCCACCCTCACCCCGCAGCCCCCGACCCCTCCCCCCGTCGCACTCCTGAAACCCGGCACCTCCTACGCCGACGCCTGGCAGCGCTGTCTCATGGTCGCCCCCGAGGCCTTCCGGGAGCAGGGCGCCGGCAATCTGTGGGCCGGTGTCTGGCGTCCCGACGGCCGGACACTGCCCGCGACCACCCCGGTCGACGGCACCCCCATCGCCGGCGCGCCCCGCCTGGACGGCGACACCGCCCACCAGGCCGTACGCGCCGCCCTGGACCAGCACCGCGCCTGGCGGCACATCCCGCTGCCCGAACGGCGGGCCCGCGTCGCCGCCACCCTGGACGCGCTCGCCGAGCACCGCGAACTGCTCGCGCTGCTGCTCGTCTGGGAGATCGGCAAGCCCTGGCGGCTCGCGCTCGCGGACGTGGACCGGGCGATCGACGGCGTGCGCTGGTACGTCGACGGTATCGAACCGATGCTCACGGGCCGGACCCCGCTGGACGGGCCCGTGTCGAACATCGCCAGCTGGAACTACCCGATGAGCGTGCTCGTGCACGCCGCTCTCGTGCAGGCGCTGGCCGGCAACGCGGTCATCGCCAAGACCCCGACCGACGGCGGTGTCGCGTGCCTCACTCTCGCCGCGGCGCTGGCCGCCCGCGAGGGGGTGCCGCTGACCCTGGTCGGCGGCAGCGGGCGCGAGCTGAACCAGGCGCTGGTGCGGGCGCCGGAGATCGGCTGCGTCTCCTTCGTCGGGGGCCGCGACACCGGTGCGGCCGTCGCCACCGCCGTCGCCGACCTGGGCAAACGGCACATACTGGAACAGGAGGGCCTGAACACCTGGGGCATCTGGGACTTCTCCGACTGGGCGGCGCTCACCGCCGTCGTCCCCCGGCTCTTCGACTACGGCAAACAGCGCTGCACCGCCTACCCGCGCTTCGTCGTCCAGCGCTCCCTCTTCGACACGTTCCTCGCCGCCTACCTGCCGGCGGTCCGGGCCGTCCGCGTGGGCCACCCGCTCGCCGTGGCGGACCCGGCTGATCCGCTCCCCGAGCTGGACTTCGGACCGCTGATCAACGCGGCCAAGGCCAAGGAGCTGACCGACCAGGTGACCGAGGCCGTCGACCGGGGTGCCGTACCGCTGTACCGGGGCCGGCCGGACGAGGCGCGCTTCCTGCCGGGCCAGGACACCTCCGCCTACGTCCACCCGATCGCCCTGCTCGGTCCGCCGCCGTCCTCGCCGCTGCACCACGCCGAGCCCTTCGGGCCGGTCGACACGATCGTCCTCGTCGACACCGAGGCCGAGCTGCTGGCCGCGATGAACGCCTCCAACGGCGCGCTGGTGGCCACGCTCGCCACGGACGACCGGGCCGTCTACGACCGGCTCGCCCCGCAGATCCGCGCCTTCAAGACCGGGCACGGCGTCCCGCGCTCCCGCGGCGACCGGGACGAGCTGTTCGGTGGGTTCGGCGCGTCCTGGCGCGGCGCGTTCGTCGGCGGTGAGCTCCTGGTCCGGGCGGTGACGCGGGGCCCGGCGGGGGAGCGGCTGCCCGGGAACTTCCCGGAGTACCAGCTCATGCCCTGATTCTCACGTTCGGCACACAGGACCTCGCGGACGGTACACCGTCGGCAATCCGGCGCCCTGCCTCCTCCCTGCGGACGGATACGCAGGTGAAACGCACTCCGAAACCTTGGTATTGTTGTCCATGTCGCCGCGCGGAACACACCCCGCAAGGCGGCAGACACCTGGTCCGGGTGGCGGAATGGCAGACGCGCTAGCTTGAGGTGCTAGTGCCCTTTATCGGGCGTGGGGGTTCAAGTCCCCCCTCGGACACTCGCTGTGACGACACGGTGGCGAGGGCCTCGACCTGAGGGTCGCGGTCCTCGCTTTTTTGCGTATCCGCCGCACGGTGTCCGGCACCGCCGGCCGGATCCCGGTGCGGGCCGGCCGGCGGAACGGGTTCAGCTCCCGGCGCAGTAGCTCATCAGCGTGTCGTGGTTGGCCTTGAACTGGTCGTAGATCGCCGGGTTGTCGATCTTCAGCAGTGATTCGTCGTTGGCCCGCAGCGCCGAGTAGGTGTAGTTGTGGCTTCCGGTCCACACCAGCTTGCGGTTGGCGACCCCGTCGTACGTCCCCTGGATCAGCAGGTACTTGGAGTGCACCCCGATCTTGTAGGTGCCGTCGGGGCTGTTCTCGTAGCACTCCACCCGCTTGGTCAGCTTGCCGTAGAGGGTGTCCGTCACGGCCTGGCTCATGGAACCCGGTGCGCCGTCGGCCGCCAGGTAGACCGAGCACCCCGAGTTCACCAGGCTGACCAGTTCCTGGGCGACCTCGTCGCGGCTGAAGAGGTTCATGCCCACGCGGATCTGGGTGCCCCCGGAACAACTGACGTTGTCCAGGACCAGTTTGACGGTGTCGGTGCTCGCGTCGTTGTTCCACGACGTGCCGGACGCCTCGTGGCGGGGGAAGAAGTACGCCTTGTACGGGCCGGTGGTGCTGGTCGGGGTCTTGTAGTAGGTGTCGGAGCCCGACGAGGAGGAGCCGTAGGACAGCAGGTCCGAGAAGTACGACTGGTAGATGCCGTACAGGCCGGAGTCCGGGATCGTCACGGCGTTGTTGAAGTAGGTGGTGCGCTGTGAGGTGGTCATGTTGTGCGAGGTCTGCACCACCACGTTGCTCGCGCCGCCCACGTTGGAGAACAGCCAGAACTTGTTGTGGTTGATCGCCGGATCCCCGGAGGTGAGCTCCCGGTCCCCGATGCAGCCGCGCGCGCTGGGGCAGGCCATCACCCAGGACGGCTGGGTGCGGTCGGTGCCCAGGCCGTCGGCCAGGGTGGTGTACTCGCCTCCGCTCATGGTGACGGTGGTGTGGTCCACGATGAGGCGGACCTTGACGCCTCGCGCCTTGGCGTCGACCAGCGCCTGGGCGGCCGTGTCGTCGGTGAACGTGTAGGCCGCGGCCGTGATCGACTCCCCGGCCGGGGTGGCGTTGATCAGGCTGACGATGTAGTCGCGGATCCGGTTCTGGTCGGCGGTGGTGCCTGCCGGGTCGTTGAAGACGGCCGAGGTGGTGACCGTGACGGCGGCGTGGGCCGGGCTGGAGAGAATCAGGACGGTCGCGGGGAGCAGGACGGCTGCCAGGACCGTCCTCCACATCTTCGTCAGTCGACGCACAACGATCCCTTCGCATGGCGGGTCGGGACTGAGCGTATGTCAGGAGCCAGCGCCAGGTTGCCCGTTCACTGCTGTCCGTGGCAACGGTCCCCACCTGAACCGCGTCTTGGGCGGGTACCGCGTGGCCGGCGCGGCCGGCGCGGTGAAGGACTCCGCACACGGCCTTCCGCGCGGCCTTCCGTGCGCCCTTCCGCACGGCCCAACTGTTCTGTCGAATCCCTTGACGATCGCCTCTCCGGGCGGTTAACTCACGTCCTAAATTAAGTCATGAGTGCAATCCCTGAAGGGACCCGGGAGCCATGCGCAGGATCCGAGCCGCGGCCGTAGGCGCCGTCACCCTGTCTCTCGCCCTCGCGGCCACGGCCTGCGGAGGCGGATCGTCCACCAACGGCGGGTCGAACGACTCGCCCAAGACGCTGACGTACTGGGCCTCCAACCAGAGCGCCAGTGTCGCCCTGGACGAGCAGGTTCTCCAGCCCGAGCTCGACAAGTTCGAGAAGCAGACCGGCATCAAGGTCAAGCTTGAGGTCGTGCCCTGGTCGGATCTGCTCAACCGGATCCTGACCGCGACCACCTCCGGCCAGGGCCCGGACGTGCTGAACATCGGCAACACCTGGAGTGCCTCCCTGCAGGCGACCGGCGGGCTGCTGTCGTGGGACGAGAAGAACTTCGCCAAGATCGGCGGCAAGGAGCGGTTCTCCGACACCGCACTCGGCTCGACCGGCGTCCAGGGCAAGGATCCGGCCGCCATACCCCTGTACTCGATGGCGTACGCCCTCTACTACAACAAGAAGATCTTCGCCGACGCCGGGATCAGCAAGCCTCCGGCCACCTGGGACGAGCTGGTCGCGGACGGCAAGAAGATCAAGGCCAAGGGCAAGTCAGTGCTCGGCGCAGAGGGCGCGAACGTCTCGGAGAACATCCACCACGTCTTCGTCTTCGCCAAGCAGCACGGGGCCGACTTCTTCACCGCCGACGGCAAGCCCGACTTCACCAACGCCAAGGTGGTCGAGGCGGTGAAGAGCTACGTCGACCTGATGGCCAAGGACGAGGTCATCCCGGCCGGCGACGCCGAGTACGCGCAGAACCAGTCCGTCAGCGACTTCGCCAAGGGCAAGCAGGCGATGCTGCTGTGGCAGTCCGCCGCCGCCAACCTCAAGTCCCAGGGCATGAGCGAGGACGCCTACGGCGTCGCGCCGGTGCCGGTGATCTCCGGGACGCCCGGCCCCGGTACCCAGGTCAACTCGGCGTTCATGGGCATCAACATCGCCGTCTTCAAGAACACCCACAACCTCGACGGCGCCACGAAGTTCGTGAAGTTCATGACCTCCGACGCCGAGCAGAAGATCCTCAACACGGCCTACAGCTCCATCCCGCCGGTCAAGTCCGCCCAGGGCGACCCGGCGTTCAACACGCCGGCCACCGCGGTGCTGAAGGACACGCTCGCCAAGAGCGCCGCGGTGCTGCCGCAGGTGCCGTCCGAGTCGCAGTTCGAGACGGCTGTCGGTACGGCCGTCAAGGAGCTGTTCGCCGACGCCGCCGCCGGACGCGCCGTGACCACCGACTCGGTCAAGGCGAAGCTCGAGAAGGCCCAGCAGCAGATGCCGGCGGCCTGACCACGATGACGACCACCGCACTGAAGGAACCGGTGCGTGACACGTCCCCCGGTGCGGCGCGCGAACCCCGCCGCCGCACCGGGCGGATCAGACGCGTCTCGCTCCCGTACCTGCTCCTCCTCCCCGCCCTGCTCCTGGAACTCCTCGTCCACCTGGTGCCGATGGTGATCGGCATCGTGATGAGCTTCAAGGAGCTCACCCAGTTCTACATCCGCGACTGGGGCACCGCCCCCTGGAACGGCTTCGACAACTACAGGGTGTCGGTGGACTTCGACGCCCCCGTAGGCAAGGCGCTGCTCCAGTCCTTCGGCATCACCGTCGGCTTCACCCTGCTGTCGGTCGGCCTGTGCTGGCTGATCGGCACGGCCGCCGCCGTCTACATGCAGGACACCTTCCGGGGGCGCGGCCTGCTGCGCGCCCTGTTCCTGGTGCCGTACGCGCTGCCCGTCTACGCGGCCGTCATCACCTGGGTGTTCATGTTCCAGCACGACAACGGCCTGGTGAACCACGTGCTGCACGACCAGTTGCACCTCACCGACAAGCGGTCCTTCTGGCTCATCGGCGACAACAGCTTCTACGCCCTGCTCACCGTGTCCGTGTGGAAGGGCTGGCCGTTCGCGTTCCTCATCGTGACGGCCGGCCTGCAGAACATCCCGCGAGAGCTGTACGAGGCCGCCGCGCTGGACGGCGCAGGGATGTGGCAGCAGATCCGCCGCATCACCCTGCCGTCGCTGCGCCCGGTCAACCAGGTGCTGATCCTCGTGCTGTTCCTGTGGACGTTCAACGACTTCAACACGCCGTACGTGCTGTTCGGCAAGGCCGCTCCCGAGGCCGCCGACCTCATCTCGGTGCACATCTACCAGTCCTCCTTCGTCGCCTGGAACTTCGGCACCGGCTCGGCCATGTCCGTCCTCCTGCTGCTCTTCCTGCTCGTCGTGACGGGCGGTTACCTGCTGCTGACCTCGCGCGGACGGAGGGCCTCCGATGCATGACCCGTCGCTGGCGCCGCCGCGCAACTCGCCCATGGCGCCCCCGCGTTCGTTCGTGTGGTCGCGCAGGGTGTTCCTCACCCTGCTCGCCGGGTTCGTGCTGATCCCGGTGTACGTGATGATCTCAAGCTCGCTGAAGCCGCTCGCCGACGTCACCGGCGAATTCCGCTGGCTGCCCAGCGAGCTGACCATCCGGCCGTACATCGACATCTGGTCGACCGTGCCGCTCGCGAAGTACTTCATGAACTCGCTGATCGTGGCCGGGGCGGCGACCGTCTGCTCGGTGGTCATCGCCGTGTTCGCGGCCTACGCCGTCAGCCGTTACGACTTCCGCGGCAAGCGTGTCTTCACGGTCACCGTGCTGTCCACGCAGATGCTCCCGGGCATCCTCTTCCTGCTCCCCCTCTTCCTGATCTACGTCAACATCGGCAACGCCACCGGCATCGCCCTGTTCGGCTCCCGCGGCGGGCTGATCCTGACGTACCTCACCTTCTCGCTGCCGTTCTCCATCTGGATGCTGATCGGTTACTTCGACTCGGTGCCGCGCGACCTGGACGAGGCGGCGCTGGTGGACGGCTGCGGACCGCTCGGCGCGCTGTTCCGGATCGTCGTACCGGCCGCGATCCCGGGCATCGTCGCGGTGGCCGTCTACGCCTTCATGACCGCCTGGGGAGAGGTGCTCTTCGCCTCGGTCATGACCAACGACACCACCCGCACCCTCGCCGTCGGCCTCCAGGGCTACTCCACGCTCTACGACGTCTACTGGAACCAGATCATGGCCGCCTCGCTGGTCGTCAGCGTGCCCGTGGTGGCCGGCTTCCTGCTGTTGCAGCGCTATCTCGTCGCGGGTCTGACGGCGGGCGCCGTCAAGTGACCCACACCCCTGATCCCGAAGGGACTTCCGTGTCCGAACCCATCGACCTCGCCGCCCTCCCGCACGACTTCCTGTGGGGCACGGCCACAGCGGCGTACCAGATCGAGGGGGCCGTCGCCGAGGACGGCCGTTCGCCCTCGATCTGGGACACCTTCTCCCACACCCCGGGGAAGATCGCGAACGGTGACAACGGCGACGTCGCCTGCGACCACTACCACCGCTGGCGCGAGGACATCGGGCTGATGCGGGAACTGGGCGTGA
This sequence comes from Streptomyces sp. NPDC017676, assembly GCF_044329325.1. Lineage (NCBI taxonomy): Bacteria > Bacillati > Actinomycetota > Actinomycetes > Kitasatosporales > Streptomycetaceae > Streptomyces > Streptomyces sp. NPDC017676. Next base: position 260,867 of record NZ_JBIRJA010000010.1, read on the forward strand.
ACGCCTACCGGTTGTCCGTGGCCTGGCCGCGGGTGGTCCCGGGGGGCACCGGTGCGGTGAACCCCAAGGGGCTGGCCTTCTACGACGAGTTGGTGGACGCCCTGCTGGAGGCGGGCATCACCCCGTCCGTCACGCTCTACCACTGGGACCTGCCGCAGGTGCTCCAGGACCGCGGCGGCTGGCCGGAGCGGGACACCGCCCTGGCGTTCGCCGAGTACGCCTCCGTCGTCGCCGAGCGCCTCGGCGACCGGGTCACGCTCTGGGCCACCCTCAACGAGCCGTCCTGCTCGGCCTGGATCGGCCATCTCGAAGGCACGATGGCGCCGGGCTGGACCGACCTCACCGCCGCCGTCCGCGCCTCCTGCCACCTGCTCCTCGGCCACGGCCTCGCCACCCAGGCGATCCGCGCCGCCGCTCCCGGCGCCCAGGTCGGCATCGTCAACAACCTCTCCACCGTGCACCCGGTCACCGACCGCCCCGAGGACCTGGCGGCGGCCCGCCGGCACGACGGTCATGTCAACCGCTGGTGGCTCGACCCGGTGCACGGCCGCGGCTTCCCCGCCGACATGGTGGAGACCTACGGGGTTGAACTCCCGGTGGACGACGCCGACCTGGCCACCATCGCCGCCCCGCTCGACTGGCTCGGGCTGAACTACTACTTCCCGGCGTACGTCGCCGACGACCCCGAGGGGCCCGCTCCGTACGTCCGTTCCGTCCGTCGCGAGGGCGTCCCGCGCACCGGCATGGACTGGGAGATCGACGCGTCCGGCATCGAGACCCTGCTGCTGAGGCTCACCGAGGAGTACGGCGCCCGGAAGATCTACGTCACCGAGAACGGCTCCGCCTTCCCGGACGTGGTCCGTCCCGACGGCAGCGTCGACGACCCCGAGCGCCAGGACTACCTGGAGCGCCATCTCGCCGCCTGCGCCTCCGCCGCCCGCAAGGGCGCCCCGCTGGCCGGCTACTTCGCCTGGTCGCTGCTGGACAACTTCGAGTGGGCGTACGGCTACGACAAGCGGTTCGGCCTGGTCCACGTCGACTACCGCACCCAGGTCCGCACGATCAAGGGCACCGGCCACCGGTACGCGGACATCGTCCGCGTCCACCGCGGCCAGACACGCCGGGCCGCCTGAGCCCGGCCCGGACGGCCGGTGGACACGACTGGGGAGTGCGTGTCCACCGGCCCGCCCCGCAGAGTCCCCATGGCTGTCATGTACGCGACATAGATCAGAAAGCGTGACACAGATCAGGAAGCGCACCTCCACCCCACAAGGAGAGCCGCATGCCCAGCCGCATCCCCCGCACCCTGCTCGCCGCCCTGGCCACCACGGCCCTGCTGTGCTCCGGCCCGCTCCTGGCCGAGCCCGCCGCCGCGGCCCCCGCCGCCGCGAGCTGGGACACCGACCGAGCGGCCACCGCCTACGCGGTGAACCCCGCGGCCGTCACCGCCTCCGGCAGCGAGAACGCCGGCACCGCGCCCGGCCTCGCCTTCGACGGCAACGGCGCCACCCGCTGGTCCAGCGACTTCGCCGACGACGCCTGGATCCGCGTCGACCTCGGCTCGGTGATCCGCGTCGACCGCGTCGTCCTCGACTGGGAGGCCGCCTACGGCAAGCGCTACGTGCTGGAGGCGTCCCGCAACGGCACCGACTGGACGCCCTTCTACACCGAGACGGCGGGCACCGGCGGCTCGGTCACCGCGCACACCTACCCCCAGGAGGTCACCGGCCGCTACGTCCGCCTGCGCGGCCTCGAACGAGCCACGCCGTACGGCTACTCGCTGTGGAACTTCAAGGTCTACGGCGGCGAACCGGCGCCCGCGTCGACCACCCGCACCAACCTCGCCCTGAACCACCCCGCGTACTCCGACTTCTACCAGCACGCGGGGAACTCACCCGCGTTCGTCACCGACGGCGGCTGGCCCGCCAACCTCAAGGACGACGCGACCCGCTGGTCCAGCGACTGGAACGCGGACCGCTGGGTCTCGGTCGACCTGGGTGCCCCCTCGGTCATCTCCTCCGTCGACCTCTACTGGGAGGCGGCCTACGCCGTCGACTACCAGCTCCAGGTCTCCGACGACAACCGCACCTGGCGCACGGTGTACCAGCCCTCGGCCGCCGACGTGGCCGCCCGTCGCGCCAACGTGAAGTCCCCGGCCGAGGCCGTGGGCCTGCACGACACCGTCACCCTCCCCGCACCGGTCACCGGCCGCTACGTCCGCATGCTCGGCAAGGAGCGCCGCTCCTTCTACAACCCGGCCCCCGCCACCGCCCAGTTCGGATACTCGCTGTACGAGTTCCAGGTCTGGGGCACCGGCGGCAGCGCCTCCGCCGCCTACCCGGCCCTGCCCGCCGACCAGCCGGGAACCTACCGCACCACCTTCTTCGACGACTTCACGGGCGCCTCGCTCGACCGTTCGAAGTGGCGGGTGGTGCGCACCGGCACCGAGATGGGCCCGGTCAACGGCGAGTCGCAGGCGTACGTCGACTCCCCGGACAACGTCCGCACCGAGAACGGGGAGTTGATCCTCCGGGCGAAGTACTGCAAGGGCTGCACCCGCGCGGGCGGCGGCACCTACGACTTCACCTCCGGCCGCGTCGACACCAACACCCACGTCGACTTCACCTACGGCAGGGTCAGCGCCCGCATGAAGCTGCCCGTCGGCGACGGGTTCTGGCCGGCGTTCTGGCTGCTCGGCAGCAACGTGGACGACCCCTCCGTCTCCTGGCCGGCCTCCGGCGAGACCGACATCATGGAGAACATCGGCTACCCCGACTGGACCAGCACGGCCCTGCACGGCCCCGGCTACTCGGCCGACGGCAACATCGGCGCCCGCCAGACGTACCCCGGCGGCGGCACGGCCGACCAGTGGCACACCTACGCGGTCGAGTGGACCCCGACGGCGATGCGGTTCTTCGTCGACGACCGCCTGGTCCAGGAGACGACCCGCAACAAGCTGGAGTCCACCCGGGGCCAGTGGGTCTACGACCACAACCAGTACGTCATCCTGAACCTCGCCCTCGGCGGCGCCTACCCGGCCGGCTGGAACAAGGTCACCACCCCCTACTGGGGCCTGCCGCAGTCCAGCGTGGACCGGATCGCGGGCGGGGGAGTGCAGGCCGAGATCGACTGGGTGCGGGTCGAGCAGAAGGGCTGACGATGAACTGAGGCATCCTGAGACGAGGAGCCGCGAAGGACTGAGGGGCCGGCGATGGATCTGGTGCTCGACCCGCCGCGCGGAGTCGCGCCGATCCTGCTGGGCATGACGCTCGACGAGGCGCTCGCCGCGGTCCCCGACTGGGGCGAGCACCGCGTGCTGCGCCGCCCGGGCCGGAACTCGGCCAAGGCGTCCTGGACCCTCGACCACGTCGGCGTGCAGGCCCTGGTCGAGGGTGGCACCCTCGTCACCGCGATCGAGCTGTGGTGGCCCGGCCAGGGCCACACCTCCGGCACGCGCGTCCTGCTCCACGGGGACGAGGTCTTCACCACCCCCGCCGTGGACCTCTTCCGTCGTGCCGCCGGCCGGGGCTGGACGGTCGACACGTCGCAGCCGGAGTACCCGGTGATCCCCGGCGTGTCGCTCGGCTTCACCCGGCAGACCTCACAGGAGGTCGAGCGGGACGCCGACGGTCTCCCGAGGCACGTCACCTCCGTCCTGGTGGGCGGCGAGGACTACTACGACTACCGGTACGCGCAGCGCGGTTGATCCAGCCGACCGGCGCGTGCGCGGGTCGGCTTCGCACGCCCGCCTCCGCCAGGAACCGGCTCGGATAACCGGACCAGTTCTCGTGCTGCTTGGCGTCCAGCTCGGGCGGCGTGACCGCCATCGGGAAGGCACTGCTCGACGGGCCGGGGTGGGTGACGCTCAACAAGGGGAGTACTCCAAGACCAACCGGTGCCAGGGGTGGAAGAGGCGTGGCTGAGCGGCGCTTCAGTTCGCCCGCACGGCGCGGTGGCGGACCGGGCGGTCCTCCACCTTCACCAGCAGCCCCTCGCTCGCGCCGCCGTACAGGCGCACGGCATTCTCCTCCAGGGAGAGCCTGTTCAACGGCTTCCGGCTGAACAGCGCGGCCCTCGACGAGATGCACAAGTCCCGTACGTGGAAGCTGATCCAGTCTCCCGACTCGAAGATTCCCGTCGCACCGGCGCGGGCCGGCGACCACGAGCTGGTCTCGGGTGATCCGGTCTACTCCGTGTCCCCGACGTACACGACCTGGTCGTCCACGGCACGGACGAGGGGGTGTTCGTACCCGGCCGCGTCAACGCCGCGGGAAAGACCCTCACAGACTTCGAAGTGCACCCCAATCACATCGCGGACGCCATCCGCAGCAATCCCAACTACCACGGTGAACCGGTCCGCCTCATCTCCTGCTACTCGGGCGCGGACGCGAGACCGCCCGAGCTGCCCCTCGCGCAGTCCGTCGCCAACGAGCTCGGCGTGCCCGTGACGGCGCCCACGAGCAAGGTGGGAACGTCCCCCCGGCTCGGCCTCAACCAGACCCCCACCATCGGCAACAATGGCTACTGGCGCACCTACCTGCCCATGGCCCACCAGCGGCAGGCTCACAGGAGTGGAAATGATCAAGCGAGCGGGCTTCTACCGGGAGATCGGCGGCCAGGCCACCGCGGCAGACGATGCGCCGTCGCTGCGAGACGCCGTACAGGACAGTGGACCCTGGGACGAGGACCGTATCGGCGCCTACCTGGAATCGGGCCTGGAGATCTACTCCACGATGGGCGCCGAGCGCGACGTCCTCACCGGCGAAGAGTGGATCGTGGGCTCCGGATCCCTGGTGACGGACGGCACCTGGCTCTGGCCCGTCGATCTCACGCACTACGTACGTCGTCACCACGCTGCCCTGCCACAGGAGTTCCTGGACCACATCCGGACCAGCAACTACACGGTCCCTGTCGTGCCCGACGAGCAGGCCAGGCGCATCTTCCAGGAGGAGTTCCCGGACAACGCCCCCGCTGCGACCCCGCCCAAGGCCGCGGGCTTCTTCACCTGGTACGTGCCGAAGCTGGACAGCGCGCGCGCCCATCAGCTCCTCACGCATCTGGACACCGCCGGGCTCTCCGCCGTGCACCCGCTGACCAATGCCCTCTTCGGGTTCCGCGAGACGCCGGTCGGAAACCGTGAGCCGGTGATGGGTGAGGGCGCTGCCCTGGCCGCTGCCCTGGCCGACGATCGGTACTCGAAGATCGAGTTCACCTGCTGGAAGGGCTACGACCAGTCCCTGACCGGCATCGTGCGACGCACGGACGAGACGACGCAGAGCATCACGCTGCTCCTCACCGACATCCCCGTGCCCGACCGCGAGGAGGCGGTCGCCGCACTGGTGCGCACGCTCGATCAGGACGCGGCCGTCTGCCGCGGGTTCGTCATCGACCGAGTCGGTGTGTCGGCTTCCCAGGACTGGGACCGCATTCTCGTCGGCAACGGAGGGCACTTCACCGTGTGGCCCGACACCGTCGGCATCCTCCGGGACCGCGTGGGCAGCCATCCCGAGCTGGCCGGCAGCGAGCCGACTGCTTACGGCCCGCTCGACGTGTTCCACCGCGTCTGAACCGTCCGCCGACGGCACACGCTCGGTGGCGTTCTCGTCGCTCCACGTGTACCGGTTGCGGGCGGGGGCGCGAGGTGGTGTCCGAGGCCGGGGCCGGTTGCTGAACCACGAGGTGCGTGCGGGCCTCGCAGGTCGGCGAGGACCCGCCCGTCTCGCCCACTCGCCGCGCCCAGGCATGCCTGGCCGAGCGGCGCGTACCGCTCTCTTCCTGAACGCCTTGCGGTCGCCACGGTCGCGGCGCGAGTCGCGGACTTCGACGGCGCGCGCTTTACTCGGTGAACCTGTGCGATCTCAGCATGGCCGCTGACCCTGCGCGCCTGCGACGACAAGAAGTCGCACTCGGCCCACCGGCCGCCAGTCCGATGCAACGCACTGCGGGTGGGACTCCAACCAGTTCCGGCGTCACCGCTGATTCCGTAGTGTCGTCAGGACTTTCCCTCATCAAGGAGTTCACCGTGCCACCCCGCTTCGAGACCGCCCGCTTCCACGTCGACTCAGGCCCCGACTCCCTCTTCAGGCGAGTCCGGCACATCCTGAGCGAACCGGTACAGCTGAGAGCACATGGCACGCACGTGACCGAACGGCTCCAGCAACGAGATGCGCCGCTGTGGACGTTGACCCGCTTCGATCCGGCAAGCTGGGAGATCGTCTCGGCAGAGGTGCGCACGGACACCGGAAAGTGGGTGAAGTCGACCTGGCGGGTGCGGTCGGACGAGCGGACCTGGTGGGTGGTCATCGGACTGGGCAACGCGCTCGTCACCGTGATCGACGTCGATCCGTGTCGCCGGGGTATGGGGGAGGGCATCATCACCGGAGGTCCCCTGTACGCACGTGTCGACGCCGTCAACGCGGAGCTGATGCGCGGCGCGTGAGAAGCTTCCCGCAGCCGCCGTTCCCGGGCCCCTCGACCGTTATGAGGAGGCGGTAACGCCGGGCGGTTGCCTGTAGCGAGTTCCGGCCGGGTACCTTGAGCGGTGTCGGCCCCGAAGTGCGTCAGGAGCCGGCAGACGTGCCGCCGCACGGCACCGCCCGCGACAGCTCCGGTTCGCCGAACTCCGCCCGCAGCGCCTGGAACGCGGTCACCTTCTCCTCGCCGAAACGGCGGACGTGGGCGGCGCACTCGTCGGCGGTGAGGAACGCCGATGGGCGGGACTTGGTGTGGAACTTGTCCGCGTACATCACCAGTCGCTCCTCCTCCGTCACCGCCAGGTAGTCGGCGGGAGGCAGGGGGAGACCCTGGCTCAGGACGTCGTGCCGGGTGAGGCCGACTCCGGTGTGGTGGGAGCAGAACCGGCGCAGCGGCTCGGGGAAGCCCTCCTGCTCCAGGATCTCGTGGCCGAGCAGTCCGTGCCGGATGTACTGCGCGTGGTCCAGCCGTCCGTCGGCGTCGTAGAGGCGGTAGACGCCGATGTCGTGCAGGAGGCAGCCGGCGCGGACCAGATCGGCGTCGAGGTGGCCGAGGCGCGGGGCGGACAGGAGCTGCCGGGCGACGCTCCAGACGATCTCGCAGTGCGTGTGGACGAGGGCGAACGCCTCGGCGGTGGGCGCGTACTTCTCGTGCAGCGCACGGATCTCGTCGGGTCCCGGAATGCTCATCCGGCGAGCGTAACAACCGCCGTGGAGCCGACCGTACGGCCCTCCCGCCCTGCGTCGGCCCGGTTCCGCCCTGCGCCGGCCCGGCCTCTCCGGTCCGGGCCGGCCCGGGTCAGCCGATCGAGCACTCCTTCACACTGAGCGGCCTGGTGCTGCCGGCCGGTCTGCTGCACAGCACCTCCGTCTCCGAGACCCCGCGAGGGGTTCTGCGGACCCGCTTGATCACGATGCTGTGGCCGCGCCGTTCGCCGTACAGCGGTGCGTCGGTGAAGTCGATCGTCCCGGTGGCCATCCCGTCGAGCTTCACGCCCCTGAGGTTCACCCAGGTCGCCGCGCGGCTCTGGCGCACGTCGCCGAGGCTGGCCGCCCAGTACAGGGCACGCGTGGCGTCGTGGGCGAGGGCCGTCTGGCCGCTGGCGAAGTCGGCGGAGTCGTACGTGACCTTCTTGCCCTCCAGCCAGGGGAGGTACTTGGCGGCGTCCTCGTAGAAGGCGGTCGTGGACGCGGCCTCCCGCAGCTCGGCCAGGGCGGTGTGGTAGAGCGTGATCCTCGGGGCCACGCCGTCACGGCCGCCGGTGCCGGAGAACCTGGCCTTGCTCAGGTCGTCGCCGGTGAGGATGGAGATCTCCCGGTCCGCGCAGCCCGGTTCGGTGCCCAGCTGGGTCATCAGCGGGCCGATGTCCTCGACCCGTCCGGCGAAGTAGATCACCGAGGGAACGTTCTTCGCCCGGCAGATGCTCCCCGCGCGCTGCCGCAGTTCGGGCTTGCCGTTCGCCACCCGGTAGCGCTCCTGGGGCAGCATCCGGAACCGTTCCCGGAGCAGCATCTTCCCGCCGTAGGCGGCCTGTTCGCTGGTGTAGCGGTCCTGCGAGTCCTTCGTGTCGCGGGCCAGCACCAGCGCGTACGGGTCCTTCTCCCGGGCCCGCAGCTGCCGGGCGACGAAGCCGAGCGCCTCCGCCTGGTGCTCGTCGGGAGCCGCGAGGCTGAACCAGTTGGAGAACCGCTTCGGCAGGTAGGTCGCCGAGTTGGTGCCGGAGACGATGGGCAGTCCCACCTCGTGGAGCCGGCGCGTGACGTAGGTGCTGCTCTGCAGGTCACGTCCGAAGCCGACCACGCCGACGACGGTCGGGTCGCGGTCGGCGTACCGGGCGATCGCGTCCGCCGCCACGCGCTGCTGCCCCATGTCCACACCCGCGTTGGCGAGCAGCACCCGGAGTTTCACCGTGTAGTTCTCGTTGACCACACGCTGCGCCAGGTACACGCCGGCCAGCTCCTCGGCGCCCTTGACGAGGGAGGAGTCCGTCGCGGAGGAGCTCAGTGGTCCGGCGTACACCACGGTGACGTACGTGCCGGGGTGGTGGTGCAGCACGTCGGCGTTCTCGGCGCGCACCAGGTCCTCCAGCTCACGCATCCTCCTGCCGTCCCCGTCGGCGCCGCCCGCGAGGTACGCGCCGAACCGCACGTCTCCGGTGGCTATGCCGACGCACTCCGTGCCGCCGCCGGGCGCGGGACGCCGTACGGTGTCGCGATCGGCGCTCACCAGGCCCGCCGAGCAGTAGGCACGGTGCAGTTCGAGGGAGTGGACGACACCCGCGGTGCCGGCGAGGACGAGGACGAGGACGAGGCTGTACGCCGACCACACCACGCGGGCGAGGGCGGGCCGGTGCCTGGCCCGCACGCACCGCCAGTCCGTCTGCCGCAACTGCACCAGCTCGTCGCGGGGCAGCGGCACCCTGAGCACCCAGGGCAGGGCGTTCGTCCGGCTCGGCGACTGGTCGGCCCGGAGGTTCCCCGCCCACTCGTCGTACCAGTGCCGCAAACGCTGCTGGAGGCGCAAGGGCTGCGGCCGGCCGGCCGGTGGCTCCGCGTCCGTGCCGCGGTCGAGCAGCGCCGCGTCGCCCGCCGCCATGCCCCCCACGATCAGCAGCGGGTCCAGCTCACTGCGCCGGCTGCGGACGTCGCTCACCGCCCTGATCAGTTCGACACCGCCGTTCTCCCGGCTGATCCGGCGCAGGAACAGCACGGGCGGACGCGTCCGCTTGAGGCCCCGCAGATCCCAGCTGGCGCGCCGGTGGTTGTCCCGCAGGTCCTCGAACAGCGCCAGCACGTACAGCTGGAGCGGGAACGGGCCGCCCTCCCGCATCGCCTCGGCCACGTCGTAGGCGCGGGCCGCTATCGCCCGCCACGAGTTGACGGGCCGCAGCAGCCGCACGCTGGTCGACCGGCGGCGGGCGGCGGACTGGAGGAACGTCGTGGTCAGGAACCACCGGCTCTCCGTGCGCAGCCACAGGAAGAGGGGGGCGCGTCCGGGGACGTGGTTGAGGCCGGCGAGCAGGATCATCAGCCCGATGCCCGCCAGAGCGGCGACGTACCACTCGGGGCGGGTGAGCAGCGCGGTGAACGCGCCCAGGATGCCCATGGGCAGGAACTGCTGGACGTCGTTGAGGAGCAACTGCCGGTGCCAGCGCGAGGGCCTGCGGGGCCGCCAGCGCTGCCGGGCCAGGATGCGCAGCAGGTGCGTCTGGGCCTGCTCCCGCTGCGCGTTGCCGTCCGGTGTGCCGGCGGGGGCGGTCGGCCAGTGCTCGCGCATCTCCGGGGCGTCGGTGGCCTCCTGGAGGGCGCGGACGAGGTTGAGGCGCGGGAAGGAGTAGGGCCGGTAGGCGGCGGAACGGCCGCCCCACTTCCGCCAGTCGCCGAGGTCCCACAGGAGCCGCGTGGCCCTGGCCAGCGGGTCGACGTCCCCCGGCTGCGGCTCGGTCGGGGCGACGGCCAGGCGCGTCCCGTGGCGCTGCTGTCCTTCGCGCAGTTCGTCGACGAGTTCGGTCACGCGGTCGTCGTCCGCGAGGTCCTCGGCGTGCAGCACGATGACCGGCATCGGGCGATCGCTGGTCCGGAAGTCCTGGATCAGGGACTCCAGCTGCCGCTGGACGTCGATTCCGGCCTCGGTCGACATGCCCGGGTGATCACCCGGGCAGTCCTGAAGGAAGCCGTGATCACGGCCGTGCATGGACACCCCCCGTGGTCTGAAGACACATGTGTCACAAGCGCTCTTGAGGATATCGCCCAGCAGTGACAACCGCTCCCGGCGGAACGCCGCACGGGCGCCGGCACGGTGGGGGCTGTGCCTCTTCAGCGAGGGGAGGGGTGCGCTCTGACGGGGGCTCAGGAGCCGCTGCCCTACGGACCCGGGTGTGGGCGCGTGCCTGGGCGGGGGCGTACCCGGAGCAGATCCGGGCGAGCGATCAGGGGAGTCGGGGAAATTGGGGAAGCCCGACGGTGCCGGACTGCGTCGGCCTGCGGAGGTGCCGGACGCCCTCGGCGGCACCGGCCGTCAGCGGCCCGACGGGATCATTCCCGGCGGTGACAACCGCTCCCGGCGGAACGCCGCGCGGGCGGTGGCGCGGTGGGTGGCTGTGCCTCTCCACCGGGGGGAGTCGTGGGGGTCCGGGGAGACCGACACTCGCCTGGCGTCGGCATGCGGGGGTGCCGGATGTCCTCGGCGGCACAGGCCGTCAGCGGCCCGACGGCACCAGTTCCCGTACCCGCCGCGCCGGCGCCGGGCGCACGGCTCGCGCGTTGCGCCACAGCCACAGCACGTCCCGTCCGAACGACCACACCAGCGAACCCAGCGCCAGCAGCACGATCGTGAGGTTCGCCGCGTGGGGGAGCAGCTCCGCGCCCGTGACCAGCAGGCAGACGCCCTGGATCGCCGCCACGGTCTTGCGGGCGAACGACGGCGGCAGCGGCGCCGTCAGCCAGGGCGCGAGCCGGGCCGCGGCGACGAACGCGTAACGCATCCCACCGATCAGGAGGACCCACGGTCCGAGCTGCGCCGACACGTACACGCTCAGCACCAGGATCAGGAACGCGTCGACCTCCATGTCGAAGCGCGCGCCGAGCGCGGAGGAGGTGCCGGTGCGGCGGGCGACCTTGCCGTCCACGCCGTCCAGCAGCAGGGCGACGGCGGTCAGCGCGACCAGCAGCGTCACCGGAGGCGCGCTCTCGAAGGAGTCCGCGACCAGCGCGGTCACCCCGCCGACCAGGGTGGCCCGGCCCAGCGTGACCCGGTTCGCGGGGCCGAAGGAACGCAGCCGGGAGCGATGCAGGGCACGCGAGAGGACCGCCCAGGTGGCGAACGCGAAGGCGAGCCCCGTCAGCCAGCCGACCGGCCCCATGCCGATCGCCGAGCCGAGCAGGGCCAGCAGCAGGATCTGCACACCCGCTCCCACAGCGGTCTCCTGCTGGAGCCTCGCGTCATACGTGTTGTTCAGGGCCACCGCACACCCTCCGGCCGAGTGACAGAGTCGATCAACGCCGCGTACTGTGCGCGGCCTGTGCACAACTCGGTACGTGAACAACTTCCCGATCGTTCAGGAGGATGCCGATGAACCGGTCGGCCCGCGCGTTCTGGCTCCGCTCGCCCGGCCACGGGGAGCTGCGCGAGGTCACCCTCGCGGAGCCCGCCGAGGACGAGGTCCTGGTCCGGGCCCTGTACTCCGGAGTCAGCCGGGGCACGGAGACCCTCGTCTTCCGGGGCGGCGTGCCGGAGAGCCAGCACACCGTGATGCGGGCGCCGTTCCAGGAGGGCGACTTCCCGGCACCGGTGAAGTACGGCTACCTCAGCGTCGGCGTGGTCGAGGCGGGCCCGGCCGCACTGAAGGGCCGTACCGTCTTCTGCCTGTACCCCCACCAGAGCCGTTACGTCGTTCCGGCGGGCGCAGTCACCGTCGTGCCCGAGCGGGTGCCCGCCGGGCGGGCCGTGCTCGCCGGGACCGTCGAGACCGCCGTCAACGCCGTGTGGGACGCGACACCGCTGCTCGGCGACCGGATCGCGGTCGTCGGCGGCGGCATGGTCGGCTGCTCGGTCGCCGCGCTGCTCGCCCGCTTCCCCGGCGTCCGCCTCCAACTGGTCGACGCCGACCCGGCCCGCGCCGAGACCGCCGAGGCGCTCGGCATCGACTTCGCCGCACCGGCCGACGCCCTCGGCGACTGCGACCTCGTCGTCCACGCCAGCGCGACCGAGGCCGGCCTCACCCGGTCCCTGCAACTCCTCGCCCCCGAGGGCACGGTCGTGGAACTGAGCTGGTACGGCGACCGGCGCGTGGCCCTGCCGCTCGGCGAGGCCTTCCACTCCCGCCGGCTCACCGTGCGCGGCAGCCAGGTCGGCACCGTCTCCCCGGCCGCCCGGTCCGGCCGTACCTACGCCGACCGGATGGCGCTCGCCCTGGACCTGCTCGCCGACCCGGCGCTGGACGCGCTCATCACCGGGGAGAGCGCTTTCGAGGAACTCCCGGACGTGATGCCCAGGCTGGCGTCCGGTGAGATCCCCGCACTGTGCCACCGGATCCGGTACACGGAGACCGGCCTGACCTGAGAAAAGAGTGAGGAACGGCTGAACACGGGGAAGCGAAGAGCCGTACTACACGGCATCCCCCGGCGGGCAAGGCGGGGGACCAGACGCGCCGCACCTGGAGGGTCGTCCGTTGTTCAGCATCACCGTCCGCGATCACATCATGATCGCCCACAGCTTCCGCGGCGAGGTCTTCGGACCCGCGCAGCGCCTGCACGGCGCCACGTTCCTCGTGGACGCCACGTTCCGCCGCGAGCAGCTGGACGAGGACAACATCGTGGTCGACATCGGCCTGGCCACGCAGGAACTGCGTACCATCACCGCGGAGCTGAACTACCGCAACCTCGACGACGAGCCGGAGTTCGCCGGCGTCAACACGTCCACCGAGTTCCTGGCCAAGGTCGTCGCCGACCGGCTCGCCGAGCGGATCGCGAAGGGCGCGCTCGGCGAGGGCGCCAAGGGCCTCGCCGGGATCACCGTCACGCTCCACGAGTCGCACATCGCCTGGGCGAGTTACGAGCGTGGCCTGTGACCGACCTGACCGTGGAGCGGGCCCGCCTCGCGTACGTGCCCGCGCAGCCCAGCGCCGCCCCGAACGCCGGAATCATCCCCATGTCCCTGCGCAGCGTGCACTTCGTGATGCCGGGCGGCGTCGACGACCCGGCCGCACCCAGCGGCGGCAACGCCTACGACCGCCGGGTCTGCCTGGACCTGCCCGGCTTCGGCTGGCAGGTCACCCGCCACGCCGTACCCGGCACCTGGCCGCGCCCGGACGCCACCGCCCGCGAAGCGCTCGCCCGCACGCTCGGGAGCCTCCCGGACGACTCCGTCGTCCTCCTCGACGGCCTCGTCGCCTGCGGAGTCCCCGAGACCGTCGTCCCCGAGGCGCGGCGCCTGCGCCTCGCGGTCCTCGTCCACCTCCCCCTCGGTGACGAGACCGGCCTGGACCCGGCCGTCGCCGCCGACCTGGACGCGCGCGAGCGGACGGTGCTGCGGGCGGTGCCCGCGGTGATCGCCACCAGTGACTGGGCGGTCCGCCGGCTCGTCTCCCACCACGGACTCGCCCCCGACCGGGTGCACGTGGCCGCGCCCGGCGCCGACATCGCGCCCCTCGCACCCGGCACCGACGGCGTCTCCCGGCTGCTGTGCGTGGCCGCCGTGACCCCGCGCAAGGGCCAGCACCGGCTGGTGGCGGCACTCGCGGCGGTCCGGGACCTGCCGTGGATCTGCGAGTGCGTCGGCGGCCTCGGCCACGACCCCGACTACGTGGCCCACCTGCGGGAGCTGATCGCCCGGCACGGTCTCACCGACCGCCTGCGCCTCACCGGCCCGCGCTCCGGCGCCGACCTCGACGCCTCCTACGCCGCCGCCGACCTGATGGTCCTCACCTCCTACGCCGAGACCTACGGCATGGCGGTCACCGAGGCCCTCGCCCGGGGCATCCCCGTCCTCGCGACCGACGTCGGCGGACTGCCCGAGGCGGTCGGCCGCGCCCCGGACGGCGGGGTGCCCGGCATCCTCGTCCCGCCGGAGGACCCCGCCGCGCTCGCCGCCGAACTGCGCGGCTGGTTCGGCGAACCCGACGTGCGCCGCCGCCTGAAGGCCGCGGCCCGCGGCCGCCGCGCCGCCCTCGACGGCTGGGCGACCACCGCCCGGAGCCTCGCGGCGGTCCTCGGCCGCCTTCCGGAACGACCGAGGAGGACGGCGTGAGCGGGCACGAGCACGGAGGCGAAGAGGCGGCTCCGGTCCGGGGGCGGGCACACGGACGCGGCGACTCCGCCTCCGCTTCCGCTTCCGCCGACGACAGGGGAGGGCAGTCCGTGAGCGGGGTGCGGGACGGTGAGGCCATGGCGGTCCGGCCGGGTGCGCGCGAGCGGGTTCCGGCTGGGACGGGGCCTGGTGGAGGGGGGTCCGTATGAGTGGGGTGCGGGACGGTGAGGCGGTGCCCGCGCGGGCCGGCTCGGGCGGGCTGATTCCGGCTCAGCCCGGGCCCCGCGAGGGCGAGTCCGTGCGGGGAGTCGCGCGTGCGCGGAGCGAGGAGGTACCGGTCGTGGAGATCGTGGGCACAGGGCTGGGCGCGGAGGCGCTCGACGGAGAGACCGGTGCCGGGGGCCCCTCCGGGGCGTGCGAGCGCGGCGGCACGCCGGGGACCGGGCCGACCGGTGCCGGCGGCTCCGCCGGTGACGGCACCGCCGGTCCGGTCATCGCCGGTGCCGGGCCCGTCGCCCGTCCCGGCGAGCGGTCCACCGTACGACTGCGGGACGCGCACCAGGAGGAACCCCCGCGGTACGCGCCCGAGTGGCTGCAACTGCGGGAAGTCGCCGACGCGGCGGCCCGCGCGCAGGAACTGCTCGACCCGCTGCGGATCCGGCTGGCCAACCTGCCGGGCCGGTGCGGCGGACTGGTCGTGCACGACCTGGGCTGCGGCACCGGCTCGATGGGCCGCTGGCTCGCACCCCGCCTCGACGGCGCCCAGCACTGGATCCTGCACGACCGCGATCCCTACCTGCTGCACTTCGCCGCCGTGGCCTCCCCGCGCTCGGCCGCCGACGGCAGCCGCGTCACGGTGGAGACCCGGCGCGGTGACGTCGCCCGGCTCACCCCGGACGCGCTGACCGGGGCCTCGCTGGTGACCGCGTCCGCGTTGCTCGACGTGCTCACCCGGGAGGAGATCGAGGCCCTGGCGGACGCCTGCGTGGGCGCCGGCTGCCCGGCTCTGCTCACCCTCTCCGTCGCGGGACGCGTCGAACTCGCCCCCGAGGACCCGCTGGACGCCGAGATCGCCGAGGCGTTCAACGCCCACCAGCGGCGCGGCGGGCTGCTCGGCCCGGACGCGGTCACCGTGGCCTGCGAGGCGTTCGCCGAGCGCGGGGCGACGGTCCGGGTGCACGCGAGTCCGTGGCGGCTCGGCGCCGAGGAGGCCGCGCTGACCGAGCAGTGGCTGCGCGGCTGGGTGGGCGCCGCCGTCGAACAACGGCCGGACCTGGGCGACCGGGCCGAGACGTACCTGAGCACCCGGCTCGCCGCCTGCGCGGCCGGCGCGCTGCGGGTCACCGTCCACCACACCGACCTGCTGGCGCTGCCCCGGCCGAGGGGCGCGGCGGCGTGAGCGGGAGGACGACGGCAGCGGGCACGAGGGTGCCGGCGGGGGCGGACACGGGCACGTACGCGGGTACGACACCCGCGGAACCGGCAGGCAAGGACACCGGCACGTCCGCGCGTACGGCAACGGCTGGCGAGGACACCGGCACGCACGCGCGTACGGCACCCGCGGAACCGGCAGGCGCCGTGCCCCACCCGGCTCCCTCTTGCCCGCCCATGACGCAGGCACAGGCAGAGGCACAGGAGCAGGCGCTCCGCGCGGACGCGACGCCCCCGCAAGCGCCTGCCGCCCCCCGGCGCCGCGACTCTCGTACCCTCCGTACCCACGTCGGCACCCTCGTCGGAGCCGGTATCCTCGGCGCGCTCCTGTGGCGGCTCGGTACCGGCGCGCTGCTGGACGGACTGCGGCGCATCGACGCCGTGACGGTGCTGGCGGCGCTGGGCGTCGGCGTGGTCACCACCGTGTGCAGCGCGTGGCGTTGGCAGCTGGTGGCCCGGGGTCTGCGGCTGCGGCTGCCGCTGGGAGCGGCCGTGGCCGACTACTATCGGGCGCTGTTCCTGAACGCGGCCCTGCCCGGCGGAATCCTGGGCGATGTGCACCGGGCGGTCCGGCACGGGCAGAGCGCGGGTGACGTCCGGCGCGGGGTGAAGGCGGTCGTACTGGAGCGGGTCGCGGGGCAGGTCGCCCTGGCCGTGGCGGGCGCGGCGGTGCTGCTGACCCTGCCGTCGCCGGTGCGCGCCGAGGTCCGTGGCTTCGCCCCGCTCACGGCGCTGGCCGCTGTCGGCGCGCTGGCCGTCGTACTCGCCGTACGGATGAACCGTCCGCCGGCCCGCCGGCACGGCGCGCTGCGCCGGACGCTCGGCGAGGCCCGCCGGGGACTGGCGTCCCGGCAGAGCGGGCCGGGTGTCGCACTGTCCTCCGCGGTCGTCCTGGCCGGGCACCTGGTCATGTTCGTCGTGGCGGCCCGGGTGGCCGGCTCGGCCGCGCCGGTCGCGGTGCTGCTGCCGCTCGCGGTACTGGCGCTGCTGGCCATGGGGCTGCCGCTGAACGTCGGCGGTTTCGGCCCCCGCGAGGGCGTCACCGCCTGGGCGTTCGGCGCGTCGGGACTCGGCGCGGACACCGGTGTCGCGGTCGCCGTCGTCTACGGCGTACTGAGCTTCGTGGCGAGCCTGCCCGGCGCCGTGGTCCTGCTCCTGCGCTGGTACGAGACCCTGCGCGCCGAGCCCGCCACACCGTCCGCCACCCCCGCCGCCGGCGACCGCCCGCCGACCGGGGCCGCCCCCACGGGTCCCGGTCGGCAGGCGGCCGCCGGCAGGAGTCAGTCCCGGTCCGGCGCCGAGGTGAGCAGCCTGAAATACGGCTCGAAGGATTCCGCGAGGCTCGCCAGCAGTTCCTTCCCCTTTTCCGCCGAACCCAGGGAAGGACGGCCGATGACACCCGATTCGGTATAGGCGGACATTCCCACGGTGAGCAGATGGCGACGGTCGTCGGCGACGAAATCGGCGGACTCGTGACCAGGGCGGACGAATTCGGGGTGAGCGTGCAGCAGAATCGAGGTCTCGATTTCTCCCGCGTGCATGTCGGTGAGCAGCGAGGTGACCACCCCGGACCGCTCCCGCGCCGCCTCCCAGTCCTCGGCGGCCGGGAACAGCGCCATCCGCTCACCGCGCGCGGAGGCCTCCTGGACGACGTTGCCCAGCACGTAGTTGCCGCCGTGCCCGTTGACGACGACCAGCGCCTCGACGCCCGAACGGCGCAGCGACGCCGCGATGTCCGAGACCACCGCGTGGAGGGTCACGGCGGAGATGCTGACGGTCCCCGGCCAGGCCGCGTGCTCGTGCGAGCAGGACACGGTCACCGGAGGGAGGAGGTGCACCGGGTACGCGGCGGCGATCTCCCGCGCCACGGCACAGGCGACCAGCGTGTCGGTCGCCAGCGGAAGGAACGGACCGTGCTGTTCGAAGCTCCCGACGGGAAGGACGGCGACCTGTGTTGACACGCCCGCCCCCCGGGTCCGTACGTCCTCGGTGGTGTCCGTCGGCACCACGCCGCTCACCACCCCGTACGTCGCCGTCCGCGCGCCCGAACCACTCATCTTTTCACGGCCTTTCGTCTCTGCTTAGGAATCAGATCATGACAGAAAACACCGGCGTCAACATCGGCGTACTCGGCAAGAAGTCCCCGCGGCGTTCCGGCGCGGAACGCGTCGTGAATGCACCGCTGCCCACCGTGTACGGGAAATTCCAGGCGGTCGGTTACCTGGACCACGACCGCGGTGACGAGCAGGTGGCCCTGGTGTACGGCGAGATCGGTACCGAGAACGTGCTGACCCGGCTGCACTCGGAGTGCCTGACCGGGGACGCGTTCGGCTCCCGGCACTGCGAGTGCGGGGACCAGCTGGAGGCGGCTATGCGTGCGGTGGTCGCCGAAGGCAGCGGCATCGTCGTCTACTTGAGGGGGCACGAGGGCCGCGGCATCGGTCTGCTCGCCAAGCTGCGCGCGATGGCGCTCCAGGCGGAGGGCCTGGACACGGTGGAGGCGAACCTCGCGCTCGGCCTGCCGGTCGACGCCCGCGACTACGGCGTGGCCGCCGAGATCCTGCGCGACCTCGGGGTGCGCTCGGTACGGCTGATGTCCAACAACCCGCGCAAGCGGGAGGCGCTGGTCCGGCACGGCGTCCAGGTCGCCGAGCAGGTGCCGCTGCTGATCGAGCCGTGCGAGAGCAACATCACGTACCTGCGGACCAAGCGGGAGCGGATGGACCACCACCTGCCCCATCTGGACGCCGTCGCCCACGGCTCCTGAACGCCGGTCGCCGGTTGGGCGGGCCGGGTTCCGGAAAGGATCAGGCGACGGGCGTGCGGCACGGTGGAGGAGGCGGCGTGAACCTTCGGGCCGAGGTGGTCGTCGTCGGCGGCGGGGTGATGGGCACGAGCATCGCCTGGTACCTGGCGCGGGCCGGGGTGCGGGACGTCGTCCTCGTCGAACGGGACGAACTCGCCGCCGGCTCCACCTCTAAGGCCGCCGGGGGAGTACGGGCGCAGTTCTCCGACGAGCTGAACATCCGGCTGGGGGCGCGCAGCCTGGAGGCGTTCGGCCGGTTCGAGGAGGAGGTCGGGCAGGACATCGGGCTGCACCGGGTCGGCTACCTGTTCCTGCTCTCCACGCCCGGTCAGGTCGCCTCCTTCGAGGCGGGGGTGCGGTTGCAGAACTCCCTCGGGGTGCCCAGCCGCCTGCTCACCCCACAGGAGGCCCGCCGCCTCTCCCCGCTGATCCGCACCGACGGCCTGCTGGCCGCCGCGTACTCCCCGGACGACGGCCACTGCACCCCGGAGGCCGTCGTCCACGGCTACGCGAGCGCCGCCCGCGCCCACGGCGCCCGCATCCTGCGCCACACCGAGGTCACCGGCATCGAACTGCGCGGCGACAGCATCACCGCCGTCAGCACGACCCTCGGCCGGATCGAGACCGGCACGGTGATCTGCGCGGCCGGCGCCTGGTCCCGGGCGGTCGGCGCCATGGTGGGCGTGGAGCTGCCGGTACGGCCGCTGCGCCGGCAGATCGCCGTCACCGGACCGGTGCCGGGCCTGCCGCCCACGCTGCCCATGACCATCGACTTCACCACCAGCCTCTACTTCCACCGGGAGGGCCCCGGCCTGCTGCTCGGCATGTCCGACCCCGACGAGCGGCCCGGCTTCGCCACCGACACCCACGACCGGTGGATCCCGCGGCTCGCCGAGGCGATGCGGCAGCGCGCCCCCGCCCTGCTCGACCTGCCCCGCACCGGCGGCTGGGCGGGCCTGTACGAGAACACCCCCGACCACAACGCCCTGATCGGCGAGGCGCCGGACGTGTCCCGGTTCCTGTACGCGACCGGCTTCTCCGGGCACGGCTTCCTCCAGGGCCCGGCCGTCGGCGAGGTGATCCGCGACCTGTACCTCGGCCGCGTACCCTTCCTGGACATCAGCCCCCTGAGCGCCGGCCGGTTCGCGGCCGACGCCCCGCGCCCGGAGGCCAACCTGGTATGACCGAGCTCCACCTGTGGCTGCGCCACGAGCCCCGTACGACCGAACGGCGCACGCCCGTCGTCCCCGCCGACGCCCGCCGGCTGGTCGACAGCGGGATCACCCTCACCGTCGAGGAGTCCACGCAGCGGATCTTCCCCATCGAGGAGTACGAGGCGGCCGGCTGCCGCCGCGCCCCGGCGGGCTCCTGGGTGGCGGCACCCCGCGACGCCGTGATCCTCGGCCTGAAGGAACTCCCTGACGAACCGGCGGAGTTGATCCACCGGCACATCTTCTTCGGGCACGCCTACAAACAGCAGCCGGGCGCCGCCGGGCTGCTGCGCCGGTTCACGGCCGGCGGCGGGGCGCTGCTGGACCTGGAGTACCTGGTGGACGACGAGGGCCGCCGGCTCGCCGCCTTCGGTTACTGGGCGGGGTATCTGGGGGCCGCGCTCGCCGTGCTCCAGCACCGGGGCCGGCTGACGGCACCGCTGACGCCCACGACGAAGGACGACCTGGACGCCGTACTGCGGCCGGCGCCCGGGGACACGGAGTTCACGGCGCTGGTGATCGGCGCCCTCGGGCGCAGCGGGCGGGGCGCGTCGGCGGCCTTCGGCACGGCGGGTGTCGAGGCGACCCGCTGGGACCTGGCGGAGACCCGCGACCTGGACCGGCGGGCCCTGCTCGGGCACGAGGTGATGGTGAACGCGGTCCTCGCCACCACCCTGGTCCCGCCGTTCCTGCGCGAGGAGGACCTGGACTCCCCGGCCCGCCGGCTGCGCACCCTGTGCGACGTCACCTGTGACGTCGGCTCCCCGTTCAACGTCCTGCCGGTCTACGACCGTACGACGGACTGGACCGAGCCCGTGCGCCGGCTGCGCAAGGAGCCGCCGCTGGACCTGATCGCCATCGACAACCTCCCGTCGCTGCTGCCCCGGGAGTCCAGCGTCGACTTTTCGGCGGCCCTGCTGCCGCAGCTGCTCGCCTTCGGCCCGGGCGGCGCCTGGGGCCGCTGTCTCGACCGGTTCCACCAGGCCTGCCGTGAACTCGGCACCGAGCAAGGGGAGTCGTGCTCATGACCGACCGTGTCCCGGCGAGCGGAACCGTCCACTGGGTCGGCGCCGGACTGTCCACCGGCAGCGGGCTCGCCGGCCTGTGCCGTACGGCCGGCCGGGTCCTGCTGTGGCACCGCACCGAGGACCGCGCGGCCGAGGCGCTGGCCGGCCTCGGCCTGACCGGACGGGCCGAGCCCCGCGCCCTCACCGCCCCGGCCGCCCTCGCCGCAGCGCTGGAGCCCGGCGACGTCGTGGTGTCGATGCTGCCCGCACCGGAGCACGCCGGGCTGCTGGCCGTCTGCGTACGGGCCGGGGCGCACTTCGCCTGCTCCAGCTATGTGTCGCCGGAACTGCTGGCCCACACGGAGGCGGCTCAGGCGGCGGGCCTGGTCGTGCTCACCGAGACCGGCCTGGACCCGGGCATCGACCACCTCTTCGCGCACAGCCTCATCGGCCGGGCCCGGGCGCGCGTCGGCGAGCACACCCCGGCCTCCTACCGGCTCACCTCGTACTGCGGCGGCGTCCCGGCCGTGCCGAACGACTTCCGCTACCGCTTCAGCTGGGCGCCGCTCGGTGTGCTGGGCGCCCTGCGCTCGCCCGCGCGGTATCTGGAGGACGGCGTCGAGACCACGGCCGACCGGCCCTGGGAGGCGACCCGCCCGCTCGTCCTGGACGGCGAGACCTTCGAGGCGTACCCCAACCGCGACAGCGTCCCCTTCGTCGCCCAGTACGGCCTGCCCGCCGCCTGGACCCCGCGCACCTTCGTCCGGGGCACCCTCCGGCTGGACGGGTGGCTGAAGGCGTGGGAGCCGGTCTTCGAGGAGCTGACGACGGACGACGACGAACGGATCGCCGCGCTGGCGCGGCGGCTGGCGGCGGCCCACCCGACCACGGACGCCGACCGCGACCGGGTGGTGCTCTCCGTCTCCCTCAAGGTCGACGCGGGCGAGGGCCGGCACTGGACCGGCGCCTACCTGCTCGACCTGACCGGTGACGCCGAGGAGTCCGCGATGGCCCGCTGTGTCTCCCGCCCGCTCGCCCTCGGTGTGCGGCACATCCTGGACGGCAGCCTGCGGGCCGGTCTGCACCGGGCGGCGGAGACCGCCCAGCGTGCGGACCGTTGGCTGGCCGAACTCGCCGACGACGGGCTGGAGTTCACCCTGACTCTGGGCCAGTAGCCGGCCGCTGGGTCAGTCCGTCACGGCTTCGTGCACCAGCCGCCGCAGCTCGGGGAAGACCTTCAGCCTCTTCGGGCGCACCTGGCTCATGAACTGCACGGTCACGTCGTGGGCCGGGTCGATCCAGAACGCGGTGGTGGCCACGCCGGTCCAGCCGTACGTGCCGGGGTGGGACGGCGCCAGGGTGCGGGCCGGGTCGGTGACGACGGAGACGTTGAAGCCGAAGCCGAGGCCGTCCATGCCCGGTTCCTGGTGGACCGGGGCGCCGAAGGAGCGGATGGTGGCCCCGCCCGGGAGCTGGTTGCGGGTCATCAGGGCGAGCGTCTCCGGGGCGAGCAGCCGTACGCCGTCCAGCTCGCCGCCGCGGCGCAGCAGCTCCATGAACCGGTGGAAGTCGTACGCGGAGGAGACCAGGCCGCCGCTGCCGGACAGGAACCGCGGCCGGCCGCGCACCGGCAGACCCGGCACCGGTTCGATCCCGCCCTCGTCCGTCTCGCCGTACAACTCGGCGAGCCGGTCCGCCTGTCCGGGCGCGATGTGGAAGCCGGTGTCGGTCATGCCGAGCGGGCCGAGGATCCGCTCGGCGAAGAACGCGTCCAGCGGCTGCCCGGAGACCACCTCGATCACCCGGCCCAGTACGTTGGAGGCCACCGAGTAGTTCCACCGGGTGCCCGGGTCGAACTGCAGCGGCATGCGCGCGTAGACCTCGACGGTCTCCGCCAGGTCCTTGCCCGGCGGCACCGAGTACTCAAGGCCCGCCTCGCGGTAGAGCGCGTCCACCGGGTGGCGGTGGTAGAAGCCGAACGTCAGGCCCGCGGTGTGGGTGAGCAGATGCCGGATCAGGATGGGACCTGCGGCCGGGCGGGTGCGCACGTCGGCGCCCGAACCCTCCACATACACACGGGGGTCGGCGAAGGCGGGCAGATGACGGTCCAGCGGGTCGTCCAGGGACAGCCGGCCCTCCTGCACCAGCAGCAGCACCGCGACCGCGGTGACCGGCTTGGTCATCGAGTAGATCCGCCACAGCGTGTCCGGCTCGACCGGCAGCCCGGCGGCCACGTCCCGCAGCCCGTACGTGGTCAGATGCGCGACCCGTCCGCCGCGGGCCACGGCCACCAGGAAGCCGGGCAGGCGTCCCGCGTCGACGTGCTGGGCGAAGTGCTGGTCCAGGCGGTCCAGCGCCCCGGCGTCCAGCCCCGCCTCCGCCGGCTCCACATCCTGTCGCAGCTGTCCCATCGCTCTCCTCCGGTCGCGTCGTCCCCGATGCGTCCCGACTCCCGCGCGGGCCCGCACCCACCTCTCATCGTCGCGCAGGACCGCTGGTCGGGAGGGGGCCATCCGGGGACGGTGTGATCGATTCGACGTGTGTGGGGGGTGGGGAGCCGGGGGCGCCGGCGGGCGGGGTGGGGCCGGCGGGGCGGGGACAGGGCCGGTGGGGCGCCGTCGTCATGGAGTGTCCCGGCTGGCCGCGGGGCCCCTCATGGAGTGTCTCGGCTTGCCGCCGGCATCCTCCTCAGCGTCGCGGAGGAGCACGGCCGGGGCGGGGGGCATCGCCGACGGGTCGGGGAGGAGCAGCGGCCTGGGACGAGGGCGTTGCCGACGGGGCCGGGCGGGGCAGGCGGGTGCACCGGTCAGGGTGCGTGGCGGCTTCCTGCGGTGGCGTTCCTCGTGGTCGGGGAGGAGCAGCGGCCTGGGACGAGGGCGTTGCGGACGGGGCGGGGGCGGGGGCCGGCGGGTGCGCCGGTCAGGGTGCGTGGCGGCTTCCTGCGGTGGCGTTCCTCATGGTCGCGGAGGAGCAGCGGCCTGGATCTGTGTCTCCGGGGTGTGGGGGAGCGGGGGCGCGGCCGCTGCCGGCGGGGCCGGGCGTGCGCGGGTGGGCAGGGCGCGGGTCGCCGGCAGGGCGAGGACGGTCAGGGCCGCCAGGGTGAGCAGGGTCGGGCCGGTGCCCGTGCTCAGCAGCGCGGTCGCGCCGGCCACGCCCACGGCCGGACCGACGTTCAGCGCGGTCTGCTGCAACCCGCCCGCGACCCCGGCCACTGTCACCTCCGCCCGCCGCACGATCACCTGGGTGGCCGCCACCATCACCGTGCCGAACCCGGCGCCCAGCAGCGCGAACCCGCACCCGAGCGCGGGTGCGCCGGTGGCCCCGGACAGCACGAGGACGCCGAGCGCGAGCACCGCCGTCGCCCCCGCCGTCGTCGCCCGCGCACCGCACCGGCGCAGCAGGGCGGGGCACAGCGAGGCCGAGACCACCATGAACACGGCCAGCGGCAGGCTGCGCAGGGCGCTGGCGAACGGGTCGAGGCCGAGGTGGCGCTGGAGGACGTACGTGGCGACGAACAGCGTGCCGAACAGGGACGCGGAGACGGCGACCAGGACGCCGAGCGCCGCCCCGACCGCACGCGAGCCGATCACCTCGGGCGGCAGCAGCGGGCTCGCCGTCCGCCGCTCGTGCCGGACGAGCACGGCCGCCGTCACCCCGGACAGGGCGAGGCCCGCGCCGGAGACCGGCCGGGCCGTGACCGCGTACACCAGGCCGGCCAGGGTCACCGCGAGCAGGACGGCCCCGGGCAGGTCCAGCGGGGTCCGGGCGGGTGCCGGGCGCCGCTCCGGGCGGAGCAGGGCGGGCAGGCCGAAGACGAGCGCGGGCGGCACGTTGACGAAGAACACCGCCCGCCAGCCGAGACCGGTCACCAGCGCCCCGCCCAGCAGCGGTCCCGCTGCCGCCGCCAGCCCGATCGCGGCGGTCCGCACGGCCAGCGGCGACGCGAGCCGGTCCGGCGGGTAGGCGGCCCGCAGCATGCCCAGCGTGGCCGGCTGCGACAGCGCCCCGAACACACCCTGCACCGCCCGCAGTCCGATCACCCACCCCACCCCGGGCGCGAGGCCGATGCCGACCGAGGCGGCGCCGAAGCCCAGCATGCCGAGCCCGAACACCCGCCGTTGCCCGTACCGGTCACCGAGCCGCCCCGCGAACACCAGCAGGCTCGCGACCGCGACGAGATACGCGGTACTGGTCCACTGCACCTCGGCGAACGACGCGTCCAACTCCTTTTGCAGACTGGGTTGCGCGACGGTGAGGACCGTACCGTCCAGCGCGACGACCACCGCGCCCGCCACGCTGCTCGCCAGCGTCCAGGACCGGTTCACCGGCCACCCCCCGGCCCGCCCAGGTGCGCGGTGAGGACGGTGTCGAGCAGAGGGCCGAAATCGTCCTCGCCCAGGGCGAGTTGCAGACTGCGCCAGCGCCACAGCTGGGCCGTTCCGTGCAGGTTCGCCCACAGGGCGCCCGCCACCCGCCGGGCGTCGGCATCGGGGTCCGCGTCACCGATCAGCCCCGCCAGCAGGCTGAACAGCGGAAGGCTCGTGTCCCGCAGACCCAGATGGCCGCTCTCCAGCACGTCATGACGGAACATCAGCTCGTACATGCCCGGCCGCTCCAGTGCGAACTCCAGGTACGTCCGCGCCAGCGCCGCCACTTGGGCGCGTGGTCCTCCGGCCTCCTGTTCCAGCGTCGAGTGGGCCCGCTCGCCCAGCTCGGTGAAGCCCCGTCGGGCGATGGCGGAGAGCAGTTCGAGGTGGGTGGGGAAGTAGCGGCGCGGCGCACCGTGCGACACGCCCGCGCGCCGGGCGATCTCCCGCAGGGTCAGCGCCTGCGGACCCTCGGCGGCCAGCAGCTCCACGCCCACGTCCACCAGGCGTGCCCGCAGGCCCAGGTCGGAGTCAGTCATGGACAGTGTCTACCAGGCGGGCGTAGACACTGTCTACCGCGGTCTGTCGAGGTGCACCGATGTCTGCCGATCGCTGTCCGCGGGGAATGCGCCGGGGGCCGCCGTGAGTTGGGGTTCGTATGACCCAGGACTCCTCGCAGGACGCGCTGCTCGGCCTCCTCTCCGCGGGACACGCCGGCGTACTGGTCACCCTCAGGCGCGACGGCCGCCCCCAGCTGTCCAACGTCAGTCACGCCTATCACCCCGACGAGGGGATCATCCGGATCTCGGTCACCGACGACCGCGCCAAGACCCGCAACCTCCGCCGGGACCCCCGTGCCTCGTACCACGTCACCAGCGACGACCGCTGGGCGTACACCGTCGCCGAGGGCACCGCCGAGCTGACGCCGGTCGCCGCCGACCCGCACGACGAGACCGTCGAGGAGCTGATCCGGCTCTACCGGGACGTCCTCGGTGAGCACCCCGACTGGGACGACTACCGGGCCGCGATGGTCCGCGACCGCCGCCTGGTGGTCCGGCTGCACGTCGAAAGGGTGTACGGCATCCCGAAGGGCTGACCCACGGCGGCCCGTGCGCTCACGGTGCCTGGACCGGCAGGCCCACGGTCGCCGGCCCGGTCACGATGCCTGTGAGCGCGGGCCCACGCCCGCCCGCTCACGGCGACTCCGCGGTCCGTGCCTCGATCGCCCGCAGGACGGCGACCATGTCCTCCCCGCCGTACCCCTGCGCCACCGTCTCCTCGAACAGGATGTGGCAGACGTCGAGGAGCGGGGAGGCGAGACGGGCCTTGCGGGCGGCCTCGGCGATCAGCCGGTTGTTCTTGAGCACGTCCAGCGCCGCCGCCTGCACCGCGAAGTCCCGCTCGCGCAGCTTGGGCGCCTTCATGCGGGACACCCCGCTGGCCATCGGGCCCGCGTCCAGGACGTCCAGGAACAGCCGGCGGTCCAGACCCTGCCGCTCGGCGAAGTGGAACGCCTCGGTCAGCCCGGTCACCTGGGTGATCAGGAAGATGTTCACCGCCAGCTTCATCAGCAGCGCCCCCGGCACCGCACCGCACGCGAACGCCTCCCGGCACATCGGCGCGAGCAGCGGCCGTACGGCGGCCACGGCGGCCTCCTCCCCGGCGAGCATGGCCACGAGCTGCCCCTGCTCCGCCGGCACCCGGGACCCGGAGACGGGCGCCTCGACATAGCGGCCGCCGGCGGCGCGGATCTCGGTCTCCAGGGCGTGGGAGTACTCCGGGGAGGTCGTGCCCATGTGGACGACGGTCCGGCCCGCGACCCGCGCGGCCAGTCCGGGCGTGCCCCGGCCGAGGACCGCGTCCGTCGCCGTCTCGTCGGCGAGCATCAGCAGCACCACCTCGGCCCGCGCGAACACCGCGCCGGCGTCCGCGGCGACCTCCGCGCCGGCCGCGCGCAGCGGCTCCGTCCGCTCCGGGGTCCGGTTCCAGACCACCAGGGGGGTGCCGGCCGACGCCAGACGCAGGGCCATGGGCCGCCCCATCACTCCGAGACCGATGAATCCCACGTTCATGGCAGGCCGCCCTCCGCGCCACGGGTCGACTATGACAGCGGTCATAGTAGCCGTCGCTATGACGGTGGTCATACAGTGGCGCGGGAGGAACGGAGGTCGACGATGACGCAGGCGCGGCGCGGACCGCGGGAGCGGATGGTGTTCAGCGCGGCCCAGCTCATCCGGCGGCAGGGGGTCACCGCGACCGGCATGCGGGAGGTCGCCGCGCACGCGGAAGCACCGCGCGGCTCCCTCCAGCACTACTTCCCTGGCGGTAAGGAACAGCTGGTCAACGAGGCGGTCGCATGGGCCGGCCGGTACGCGGGCAAGCGGGTCGCCCGCTTCCTCGCCGGACTCGACCGGCCGACGCCGAGCGGCCTGTTCGCGGCGATGGCCGCGCAGTGGACCGACGAGTACGCGGCGGACGGCTTCGCGGCGGGATGCCCGGTCGCCGCCGCCACCGTCGACTGCGCCACGTCCGGCGACTCGACCCGGGAGGCGGCGGCCACCGCCTTCGCGACCTGGCGGGGCCCGGTCGCCGAGGCGTTGACGGACATGGGCGTCCCCCCGTCCCGCGCCGAGCCCCTGGCCACCCTCATGATCAGCGCGTTGGAGGGCGCGATCCTGATGGCACGCGCCGAGCGGGACGTGCGGCCCCTGTCGACGGTCGTGGAGGAACTCGGCCCGCTTCTGGACGCCGCCACGGGCTCCTGAGCACCCTGGCCCGTGGCGGCATGCCTCTGGTCGCCCCGGGAGGGACGCCACCGCGCGACCCCTCCGCCCGGGTGCCACGCAATGACCGCTCCCGGAAGGGACGCCACCCGCGTGACCCCTCCGCCGGGCAGGCCCCTGGTCCCCGGCGGGACGCCACCCGCGTGACCCCTCCGCCGGGCAGGCCCCCGGCCCCCGGCGGACGCCGCCCGGGCCCGAGTTCCTGGCCACCCTCATGGTCAGCCCCGGGTGTCAGACCGGAACCCGCTCCCGGCGGGACGCCTCCCGCGCCGCCCGCTCGCCGAGCAGTTCCGTCGGCACCCGGTGTGTCTCGCGGGCGGTGAGCGCGGCGAGCGCCGGCGGGACGCACAGTGCCGCCGTGAACAGGGCCACCGCCGCCCAGTCGTCGCCGCCCGGACCGGCGATCTCGGCGGCGAAGGTCACCGCGAACCCGGCCACCGCGAAACCGGTCTGCGTGCCGATCGCGAGGCCGGACAGCCGGACCCGGGTCGCGAACATCTCGCCGTAGAAGGCGGGCCACACGCCGTTCGCCGCGCTGTAGACGATGCCGAAGGCCACGACGCCGAGCAGCAGCGTCAGCGGATAGGAGCCCGTGGAGATCGCCCACAGATAACCGGTCATCGCCACCGCGCTGCCGACCGCCCCGATCAGGTACACCGGCCGGCGCCCGACGCGGTCCGACAGCGTCGCCCACAACGGGATCGCGCCGAGCGCCACCAGGTTGGCCAGCGCGCCCACCCACAGCATCGCGGTACGGGACATGCCGACCGCGTCGCTCGTGGCGTACGCCAGCGCCCACACCGTGAACACCGTGCTGACCGACGCGATGAGCGCACCCGCGATCACCCGCAGCACATCCGCCCAGTGCTCGCGCAGCAGCACCGCGAGCGGCAGCCGGGCCACGCCCCCGTCCGCCGCCTGCCGGGCGAAGGCCGGGGTCTCGTGCAGCCGGCGCCGGATCACCCAGCCGACGACGGCGACGGCCACGCTCAGCCAGAACGGCACCCGCCAGCCCCACGACAGCAGTTGCTCCTCGGGCAGCTGGGCGACCGGGATGAAGACGAGGGTGGCGATGAGCTGACCGCCCTGGGTGCCGCTGAGCGTGAAGCTGGTGAAGAAGCCGCGCCGGTCCGGCGGCGCGTGCTCCAGACTCATCGAGCCGGCGCTCGCCTGTTCGCCGGCCGCCGAGACGCCTTGCAGGACGCGGCACAGCACCAGCAGCACGGGCGCGAGCGTGCCCACCTGCGCGCGGGTGGGCAGACAGCCGATCAGGAACGTCGACAGGCCCATCAGTACGAGCGTGAACACCATGATCTTCTTGCGGCCGAGCCGGTCGCCGACGTGCCCGAGGACCAGCGCGCCGAGGGGCCGGGCCGCGTAGGCGACGCCGAAGGTGGCGAGCGAGAGCAGGGTCGCGGTCGCCGGGTCGGAGGCGTCGAAGAACACCTTCGGGAAGATCAGGGCGGCGGCGCTGCCGTAGAGGAAGAAGTCGTAGTACTCCAGCGCGCTGCCGATCCAGGCGGCCGTGGCCGCCTTCCAGGGCTGGCCGGGCGGGGCCGCGGGGCCGGGGGCGGGAGCAGGGGCGGGGGCGGGGACGGACACGGCGGTGCTCCTTCGGGGAGGACTCCACCCTGCGGAGGGAGGGGGAGTGAGCGGGGGCGAGGGCCGGATCGCGGCGGCTAATTAACCCACTGGGTAGTTAGTCGTGGTTGGGTGGGATGTTGCGCCCGTGTTTCCCCGCTGTCAAGGGCTCGCGCGCCCCCGGTCCCGACAGTCCGCCCGTGAAGCCGTCGGCGGGCTGGTCCGCGAAACCGTCACCCGGCCGCCCGCGAAACCGTCGGCCGACCGCCCGCAAAAACCGTCAGCCGGCCGCCCGTTCCGCCGTCAGATAGGCGATCACCATGTCCCCGAGCATGGTCCGGTAGTGCTCCCGCTGCGCCGGGTCCACCAGGTCCCGGCCGAACAGGGCGCCGAACGTGTGCCGGTTGGCGACCCGGAAGAAGCAGAACGAGCTGATCATCGCGTGCAGGTCGACCGCGTCCACGTCGGCCGTGAACAGCCCGGACTCCTGCCCGGCGGCGAGGATGCGGCGGATCACGTCCAGTGCCGGGGAGCCGATCCGGCCGAGCTTCTCGGAGGCCGCGATGTGCTCGGCGCCGTGGATGTTCTCGATGCTGACCAGCCGGATGAAGTCCGGGTGCCGTTCATGGTGGTCGAAGGTCAGCTCGGCCAGCCGCCGGATCGCGGCCACCGGGTCCAGGTGGTCCACGTCCAACTCCTGCTCGGCGTCCCGGATCACCCCGTACGCCCGCTCCAGCACGGCCGTGAACAGCTGCTCCTTGCCGCCGAAGTAGTAGTAGATCATCCGCTTCGTGGTGCGGGTGCGGGCGGCGATCTCGTCCACGCGGGCGCCGTCGTAGCCGGCCCGGGCGAACTCCTGCGTGGCCACGTCGAGGATCTCGGCCTTGGTGCGGGCGGCGTCGCGCACCCGCCCGCCGGGTCGTACCGGTTCGTCGACGCTGGTCATCGCTGTCCTTCGGGCCGTGAGGCGCCGGGGCGGCGCGCTCGTTCGCGTGCCGGTGATTGTAGAAGCAGGGCTCCGGAGCGCGGCGGGGGTCTTCCGAACCACCCGTACGGCTGATATAGCTAACGTACTGGTTCGTACATTAGCTCGCCCTGGGAGGTCCCGCGTGGCCAAGGACTCGTATCTCGTCGGGCTGGTCGGGTCCGGGATCGGCCCCTCGCTCAGCCCGGCCCTGCACCACCGGGAGGCGGACCGGCAGGGTCTGCGGTACCTGTACCGGCTGCTCGACACCGACGTCCTCGGCGTGCCGCCGGAGGCGGTCGGCGACCTGGTCCGCGCCGCCCGCGACCTCGGCTTCGACGGGCTCAACATCACCCACCCCTGCAAGCAGCTCGTCCTGCCGCACCTGGACGCGCTCGACCCGCGGGCCGAGGCGCTCGGGGCGGTCAACACCGTCGTCTTCGACGGCGGCCGGGCGGTCGGGCACAACACCGACGTCACCGGCTTCGCCGCCTCCTTCGCCCGCGGCCTCCCGGACGCCCCGATGGAACGGGTCGTCCAGCTCGGCGCGGGCGGCGCCGGCGCGGCCGTCGCGCACGCCGTCCTCACCCTCGGTGCCGGCCGGGTCACCGTCGTGGACGCCCTGCCCGACCGGGCCGCCACCCTGGCGGCCTCCCTCCAGCGGCACTTCGGCCCCGGCCGGGCGGTGGCGGCGACGGCGGACCGGCTGGCGGAGCTGCTGCGCGACGCCGACGGCCTCGTGCACGCCACGCCGACCGGTATGGCCGCCCATCCCGGTCTGCCGTTGCCGGCGGAGCTGCTGAGGCGCGGCCTGTGGGTCGCCGAAGTGGTGTACCGACCGCTGGAGACGGAGCTGGTGCGGGCCGCCCGGGCGGTCGGCTGCGCCGTGCTGGGCGGGGGCGGGATGGCCGTCTTCCAGGCCGCCGACGCGTTTCGGCTGTTCACCGGGCGGGAGCCGGACAGTGCGCGGATGCTGGCCGACATCGAGGAACTGGCCGGGGCGGAGCGCTCGGGGAGCGTCGCCGGCTGACGGCCGCGGGCCCGTCGTGGCGGTCGCGCCCACGCGGCGGAGCCACCTGTGACGGTCCCACCCGTCGCCGGGCCGCCCGCGCGAACACGCCCCGCACCCCCCCGGGGGGGCGCGGCACAGGCACCCTGAACCCCAAGGAGTCCACCCCGTGCACACCTCCATCGCCACCGTCTCCCTCAGCGGCCCCCTCACCGAGAAGCTCACCGCCGCCTCCCGTGCCGGGTTCGACGGGGTGGAGATCTTCGAGAACGATCTCCTCGCCTGCCCCCTGTCGCCCGAGGAGATCCGGGCCCGCTGCGCCGACCTCGGTCTGGCCATCGACCTCTACCAGCCGATGCGGGACATCGAGGCCGTGCCGGACGAGGTCTTCGCGCGCAATCTCCGCCGTGCCCGGCACAAGTGCGAGCTGATGCGGCGGCTCGGCGCCGACACCGTCCTCGTCTGCTCCAACGTCTCCCCGGACGCCCTGGACGACGACGCCCTCGCCGCCGAGCAGCTCAGCCGGCTCGCCGACCTGGCGGACGAGTTCGGCATCCGGGTGGCGTACGAGGCGCTCGCCTGGGGGCGGCACGTCAGTACGTACGACCACGCCTGGCGCATCGTCGAGGCCGCCGGGCACCCCGCCCTCGGCACCTGCCTGGACAGCTTCCACATCCTGTCCCGGGGCAGCGACCCCAAGGGCATCGAGGACATCCCCAGCGAGAAGATCTTCTTCCTCCAGCTGGCGGACGCCCCGCTGCTCGCCATGGACGTCCTCCAGTGGAGCCGCCACTACCGCTGCTTCCCCGGCCAGGGCGGTTTCGACCTCCCGGGCCTGCTCACCCATGTGCTGCGCACCGGCTACCGCGGCCCGCTCTCCCTGGAGGTCTTCAACGACGTCTTCCGGCAGGCCGACGCCGGTCCCACCGCCGTCGACGCCCACCGCTCCCTGCTGCTCCTCCAGGAGGCCGTCGGGGTGGCCGGGCTGCCCGCCCCTGTCGTCCCGGCCGGCGTCGCCTTCGCCGAACTCCTCACCCCGGACGCCGAACCCGTCACCGCTCTGCTCGGTGCCCTCGGTTTCACCCGGGCCGCACGGCACCGCGGCAAACCCGTCGACCTGTGGCAGCGCGGCGCGGCCCGCGTCCTGGTCAACACCGGCCCCGCCGCCCGCCGCGCGGGCACCCGGCTCGCCGCGATCGGCCTGGAGTCCCCGGACCCGGCCGGCGCGGCCCGCCGCGCGGAGGCCCTGCTGGCCCCGGTGCTGCCCCGGCGCCGGGCCCCCGAGGACGTCGCGCTCGACGCGGTGGCCGCACCCGACGGCACGGAGCTCTTCTTCTGCGCCACCGGACGCCCCGGACTCCCCGACTGGCGCGCCGACTTCGAGGACCTGGCGGAGGTACCCGTCTCGGTCGCCCGCATCGACCACCTCGCGCTCGCCCAGCCCTGGCACCACTTCGACGAGGCGACGCTCTTCCACCGCAGCGTCCTCGGACTGCACGCCCAGGAGAGCGTCGACCTCGCCGACCCCTACGGCCTCCTGCGCAGCCGTGCCGTCACCAATGCCGACGGCAGCGTCCGGATCGCCCTCGCGGTCGGCGCGGCCCCCGGTGACGACACCCTGCACGCGGCGCACATCGCGCTCGCCGTGGACGACGTGGTGGCCGCCGCCCGCGCCTTCCGCGCGGCGGGCGGACGGCTGCTGCCGGTACCGGCCAACTACCACGACGACCTGGCCGCCCGGTACGAGTTCGCCGACGGTGAGCTGGAGACGTACCGCGAGCTCGGCATCCTGTACGACCGCGAGGCGGGCGGCGCCTTCCGGCACTGCTACACCGAGACCGTCGGCCGGGTCTTCTTCGAGCTCGTCCAGCGTGATCCGGGCTACCAGGGCTACGGCGCCGTGAACGCCCCGGTGCGGCTGGCGGCCCAGCACGCGGTGCGCGGCTTCACTGGCGGCTGACCGCGCGGGTGACGCCGGCGATCACCGTCGTCGCCAGGATCCAGCCGGTGAGGACGAGGACGTAGGCGAGCACCTGACAGCCGCCGCGCGGAGCGAACGCGGAGTCCTGCCCGAAGGAGATCACCGGCAGCAGCAGGTCGAGCGTGTAGAACACCGGGTCGAACGGCGGTGCCTCGCCCGCCTTCAGCGGCCGGGGGTGGTGCAGCGCGAAGACGACGGAACCGAGCGCGAGCAGCGAGAGCAGCCAGCCGGCGGCGCGCAGCGGCCGGAAGCCGTAGCCGACGGTGACGTCCTGGACCAGGCCCCACAGCCGGCCGTACCAGGGGAGCGTGCGGCGGTGCCGGCGCTGCTTGGCGAGCTGCACCAGCCGGGCCGCGTGGTCGTCGCCGACGCGCCGGTAGGCGGCCGTCAACTGCTCGTAGGCGTGCGGGGTGTAGCCGTCGCGGTCGCGCTCCAGCATGGGCAGACGGCGCTCGGCGGGCTCGTGCGGGACGAGGGAGGTGTACGACAGGTGGTTGAGGAGCACCTCGCCGGGCGCCGACTCCGGTTCCAGGAACAGGACGTCGATCTGCGCGCGGCGCAGGTTGAGGGCGCCTTCCATCGGCGGCCCCTTGCGCAGCCAGAGCTCGCCGATGGCCGTACTGCTGGCCCGCAGCGCCGAACCCCCCGGATGGGAGAGGGCGGTGTACGACAGGTCGAGG
Organism: Streptomyces sp. NPDC017676; assembly: GCF_044329325.1. Classification (NCBI taxonomy): domain Bacteria; kingdom Bacillati; phylum Actinomycetota; class Actinomycetes; order Kitasatosporales; family Streptomycetaceae; genus Streptomyces; species Streptomyces sp. NPDC017676. Next base: position 294,907 of record NZ_JBIRJA010000010.1, read on the forward strand.
CGCCCGGCGATGCGGGCGCCGCGCAGGCCCATCGAGCCGCGCACCTGCGCGTACCGCACCAGCATGTCGCCGCCGACGGCGAAGGTCTCCGCCTCCAGCGCGTCGTGCCCGGGATTCCCGAGCCGCGCCTCGCTGAGGTTGACCGACCCGGCGACGGTCGCGCCGCTGAGCCGTGTCCGCCCGTGGGTGCGCAGCCCCGGCGCCCACAGGTCGGCGCCGACCGCGGCCTGGTTGAGCTGGAGCACCGGCTCCTCCGCGTCCGGCGCGGCCACCTCGGCGCCCTCCAGGTACAGGCTGCCGGCGATCCGGGCGCCGCCCAGCCGCACGATCCCCGTGCACCGGGCGCGGGTCAGCCGCACGACACCGTCGACCTGCACGGCGTGGGCGACCAGTCCGGGCAGGACGGACTCGCTGAGGTTCAGCTCGCGCAGCCGGGCGGCGTGGCACCGCGGGGCCTCGTCGAAGTGGCAGTGCCGCAGCCGCACCGGGTGGTCGGTGGTCGCGTACTGAAGGTCCAGCCGGCCCGTGATCCGGGCGCCGGCGAGACTGAGCGCGGCGGTCTCCCCGTCCTGCCGCGGCCCGCCGAGGAGCAGCGCCCGCAACACCTGGGCCCGCACGGTCCGTCCGGCGCCCCAGCCGGCCCCGTCGGCGGGGTCCTCGCCGGGCGACTCCCGGAAGTCCACGGCCTCCCCGCGCGGAAACGCCCGCCACACCCGTTCCTCGGCCGCCGTCAGATCGTTGATCTCCATCAGCGGGACTCTCACCCGAGGGCCAGGTACCTGTCAATCCGCCCGGACCGCCGGGGCGTTGCACGCGTGTGCCCCCGGTGCGCCGCTGTCGGCGGACCGGGGGCACACGGCTGTGTGGTGCCGGCTACGGCCGTACGTTCCACTCCGTGATCACCGGGCGGTCGTGTTCCGTCGACAGACGGCTGACCGTGCCGGTGGCGAGCTGGAACAGCCGGCCCTCGGCGGGCGGCAGGCCCAGCCGGCGGGCGGTGAGGACGCGCAGGAAGTGGGCGTGGGCGACGAGGACCACGTCCCCCTGTGCGAGGGCCGGGGACAGGCGGGCCAGGACCCGGTCGGCGCGGGCGCCGATCTCCTCGGGCGACTCGCCCGGATGTCCCGCCGGGCCGGGTGGCACGCCGTCGGTCCACAGGTCCCAGTCGGGCCGGGTGCGGTGGATCTCGGCGGTGGTGACGCCCTCGTAGCCGCCGTAGTCCCACTCGTGCAGGTCGGGGTCGGGTACGACCCCGGGTATGCCCGCCAGTTCGGCGGTGCGCAGGGCGCGGCTCAGCGGGCTGGCGAGCGCCAGGGCGTAGGTCCGGCCGGTGAGGAGCGGGGCGAGGGACTTGGCCTGTTCCTCGCCGTGCTCCGTGAGGGGCAGGTCGGTGAAGCTGGTGTGCTGTCCCGACAGGCTCCACTCCGTCTCACCGTGGCGGACCAGCAGGAGGTCCCCCACGGCAGGTCAGTCCTTCTTCTCGACCGCGTGGCCGCCGAACTGGTTGCGCAGCGCGGCGATCATCTTCATCTGCGGGGAGTCGTCCTGCCGCGAGGCGAACCGGGCGAACAGGGACGCCGTGATCGCGGGGAGCGGTACGGCGTTGTCGATGGCCGCCTCGACGGTCCAGCGGCCCTCGCCGGAGTCCTCCGCGTAGCCGCGCAGCTTCTCCAGGTGCTCGTCCTCGTCCAGGGCGTTGACCGCGAGGTCCAGCAGCCAGGAACGGATGACCGTGCCCTCCTGCCAGGAGCGGAACACCTCGCGGACGTTCTCCACCGAGTGCACCTTCTCCAGCAGCTCCCAGCCCTCGGCGTAGGCCTGCATCATGGCGTACTCGATGCCGTTGTGGACCATCTTGGAGAAGTGCCCGGCGCCGACCCGGCCCGCGTGGACGTAGCCGTACGGGCCCTCCGGCTTGAGCGCGTCGAAGATCGGCTGGAGCCGGTCCACGTTCTCCTTGTCGCCACCGACCATGAGCGCGTAGCCGTTCTCCAGGCCCCACACACCGCCGGAGACGCCGGCGTCGACGAAGCCGATGCCCTTGATGCCGAGCGCGGCGGCGTGCTTCTCGTCGTCCGTCCAGCGGGAGTTGCCGCCGTCGATGACCGTGTCACCGGGGGAGAGCAGGTCGCCGAGTTCGTCGATGACGGTCTGGGTGGCCGTGCCGGCCGGGACCATCACCCACACCTGGCGGGGCGCTTCGAGCTTCTCGACCAGTTCGGCGAGGCTCTTGACGTCGGAGACCTCAGGGTTGCGGTCGTAGCCGACGACGGTGTGGCCGGCGCGGCGGATCCGCTCGCGCATGTTGCCGCCCATCTTGCCGAGACCGATGAGACCGAGCTGCATGATCAGTTCTCCGATGCGTTCTTGAGAGTGCGGTAGGCGGCGACGAGGGCCGTGGTGGACGGGTCGAGACCCGGCACGTCCGCGCCTTCGGTGAGGGCCGGTTCGACGCGCTTGGCGAGGACCTTGCCCAGCTCCACGCCCCACTGGTCGAAGGAGTCGATGTTCCACACGGCGCCCTGGACGAACACCTTGTGCTCGTAGAGGGCGATGAGCTGGCCGAGCACCGACGGGGTCAGCTCGGTGGCGAGGATGGTGGTGGTGGGGTGGTCGCCGCGGAAGGTGCGGTGCGCGACCTGCTCCTCGGCCACGCCCTCCGCGCGGACCTCCTCGGCACTCTTGCCGAAGGCGAGCGCCTGGGTCTGGGCGAAGAAGTTGGCCATCAACAGGTCGTGCTGGGCCTTGAGTTCGTCGCTCAGCTCGCCGATGGGGCGGGCGAAGCCGATGAAGTCGGCCGGGATGAGCTTGGTGCCCTGGTGGATCAACTGGTAGTAGGCGTGCTGCCCGTTGGTGCCCGGGGTGCCCCAGACGACCGGGCCGGTCTGCCACTCCACCGGATTGCCGTCGCGCTGCACCGACTTGCCGTTGGACTCCATGTCCAGCTGCTGGAGGTACGCGGTGAACTTCGACAGGTAGTGCGAGTACGGCAGCACCGCGTGGGTCTGGGCGTCGAAGAAGTTGTCGTACCAGATGCCCAGCAGGCCCAGCAGCAGCGGGGCGTTGGCCTCGGCGGGCGCGGTGCGGAAGTGGTCGTCGACGATCCGGAAGCCGTCCAGCATCTCGTGGAAGCGGTCCGGGCCGATGGCGATCATCAGGGAGAGGCCGATGGCGGAGTCGTACGAGTACCGGCCGCCGACCCAGTCCCAGAACTCGAACATGTTGTCCGGGTCGATGCCGAACTCGGTGACCTTCTCGGCGTTCGTGGACAGCGCCACGAAGTGCTTCGCCACGGCCTTCTCGTCGCCGTCCAGGCCGTTCAGCAGCCAGGAGCGGGCGGAGGTGGCGTTGGTGATCGTCTCGATCGTCGTGAACGTCTTGGACGCCACGATGAAGAGCGTTTCCGCCGGGTCCAGGTCGCGGGTGGCCTCGTGCAGGTCGGAGCCGTCCACGTTCGACACGAACCGGAACGTCAATTCCCGTGCGGTGTACGGGCGCAGCGCCTCGTAGGCCATCGCGGGGCCGAGGTCGGAGCCGCCGATGCCGATGTTGACGATGTTCCTGATGCGTCGGCCGGTGTGACCGGTCCACTCGCCGGAGCGGACCCGCTCGGCGAAGCCGGCCATCTTGTCGAGCACGGCGTGCACCTTCGGTATGACGTTCTCGCCGTCGACCTCGACCACCGCGTCCCGGGGGGCGCGCAGCGCGGTGTGCAGCACGGCCCGCCGCTCGGTGAGGTTGATCTTCTCACCGCGGAACATGGCGTCCCGCAGCGCGAACACGCCGGTGGCGGTGGCGAGTTCCTGGAGCAGTGCCAGGGTCTCGTCGGTGATCAGCTGCTTGCTGTAGTCGATGTGCAGGTCGCCGACCCGCACGACGTACCGCTCGGCGCGGCCGGGGTCCGCCGCGAACAGCTCGCGCAGGTGCGGCTGGCCCTGGGCACGGTGGTCGGCCAGCGCCGTCCACTCTGGCCGGTGGGTGAGCTTGGGGTACTCGGCCATCTCAGGCGTTCTCCTTGGTGCCCTCGCCCTGGAGGGCGATGGCGTACATCTCGTCCGCGTCGAGGCGGCGCAGTTCCTCGGCGATGAGTTCGGAGGTGGGGCGGACCTTCAGGGCGAGGGTGCGCGGCGGCTGGCCCGGCAGGGTCAGCGTGGCCAGCGGGCCCTCGGGGCGGTCGACGACGATCTCGCCGTTCGCGGTGCCGAGGCGTACGGCCGTCACGAACGGGCCGGCGCTGTGCACCCGGTCCACCGGGACGCCCAGGCGGGCCTGGAGCCAGCGGGCGAGCAGCTCGGCGCTGGGGTTGTCGGCCTCGGCCTCGACGGCCGCCGAGGTCACCTTCACCCGGGCCTGGTCCAGGGCCGCGGCCAGCATGGACCGCCACAGGGTCAGCCGGGTCCAGGCGAGGTCGGTGTCACCGGGCGCGTAGGTGCGGGCCCGGGCGTTCAGGACCTCCAGCGGCCGCTCGACGGCGTACAGGTCGGTGATCCTGCGCTGGGCGAGCGCGCCCAGCGGGTCCTTGGACGGCGCCTCGGGCGCGTCCCCCGGCCACCACACGACCACCGGGGCGTCCGGCAGCAGCAGCGGCAGCACCACCGAGTCGGCGTGGTCGGACACCTCGCCGTAGGTGCGCAGCACCACCGTCTCGCCGGAGCCGGCCTCGGAGCCGACCCGGACCTCGGCGTCGAGCCGCGAGTGGGTGCGGTCGCGCAGGGTGCGGGCCTGCCTCCGGATGACGACCAGGGTGCGCGAGGGGTGCTCGTGCGAGGCCTCCTCGGCCGCCTTGATCGAGTCGTAGGCGTTCTCCTCGTCCGTGACGATGACCATCGTCAGGACCATGCCCACGGCGGGCGTCCCGATGGCGCGGCGGCCCTGCACCAACGCCTTGTTGATCTTGCTTGCCGTGGTGTCGGTCAGGTCGATCTTCATGGCCTGCGCCAGCTCCGTCCGTCTCGTGCGAGCATCTCGTCGGCTTCACTCGGTCCCCAGCTGCCCGACGCGTACTGCGCCGGCCTGCCGTGCGACGCCCAGTACTCCTCGATCGGGTCGAGGATCTTCCAGGACTCTTCCACTTCCTGGTGACGGGGGAACAGGTTGGCGTCGCCGAGCAGTACGTCCAGGATGAGCCGCTCGTACGCCTCCGGGCTCGACTCGGTGAACGACTCGCCGTAGGCGAAGTCCATCGACACGTCCCGGATCTCCATCGACGTGCCCGGCACCTTCGAGCCGAAGCGCACGGTCATGCCCTCGTCCGGCTGGACGCGGATGACGATCGCGTTCTGCCCCAGTTCCTCGGTGGCGGTGGAGTCGAACGGCGAGTGCGGGGCCCGCTTGAAGACCACCGCGATCTCGGTGACCCGGCGGCCGAGCCGCTTGCCGGTGCGCAGGTAGAACGGGACGCCCGCCCAGCGGCGGTTGTCGATGCCCAGCTTGATCGCGGCGAAGGTGTCGGTCTTCGACTTGGGGTCGATGCCGTCCTCCTGGAGGTAGCCGACGACCTTCTCGCCGCCCTGCCAGCCGGCCGCGTACTGGCCGCGCACGGTGTGCCGGCCCAGGTCCTCCGGCAGCCGCACCGACTTCAGCACCTTCAGCTTCTCGGTGAGCAGCGCCTCCGCGTCGAACGCGATCGGCTCCTCCATGGCGGTCAGCGCCATGAGCTGGAGCAGGTGGTTCTGGATGACGTCCCGGGCGGCGCCGATGCCGTCGTAGTAGCCGGCCCGGCCGCCGATGCCGATGTCCTCGGCCATGGTGATCTGCACGTGGTCGACGTACGACCGGTTCCAGATCGGCTCGTACATCTGGTTGGCGAAGCGCAGCGCCAGGATGTTCTGGACGGTCTCCTTGCCGAGGTAGTGGTCGATCCGGAACACCTGGTCCGGTTCGAACACCTCGTGCACGATCTTGTTCAGCTCGCGCGCGCTGTCCAGGTCGTGCCCGAACGGCTTCTCGATGACCGCGCGCCGCCAGGAACCCTCCGGCGGGCCGGCCAGGCCGTGCTTCTTCAGCTGCTGCACGACCTTCGGGAAGAACTTCGGCGGCACCGAGAGGTAGAAGGCGAAGTTGCCGCCGGTGCCCCGGGAGGAGTCCAGCTCGTCGACGGCGTCCTTCAGCTGCTTGAACGCGGTGTCGTCGTCGAAGTCGCCGGGGATGAACCGCATGCCCTCGGCGAGCTGCTGCCACACCTCCTCGCGGAAGGGGGTGCGGGCGTGCTCCTTCACGGCGTCGTGCACGACCTGCGCGAAGTCCTGGTCGGCCCAGTCCCGGCGGGCGAACCCGACGAGGGAGAAGCCCGGCGGCAGCAGACCGCGGTTGGCCAGGTCGTACACGGCCGGCATCAGCTTCTTGCGGGACAGGTCGCCGGTCACTCCGAAGATGACCAGGCCCGACGGCCCGGCGATGCGGGGGAGCCGGCGGTCCCGGGCGTCCCGCAGCGGGTTCTCCCAGTCGGCGGCCGGGGCCACCGGCACGCGCACCTCCTCGGGTGCGGGCGCCTGGGCGGGTGCGTTCTCGGTCATCGGGCGTCAACTCCCTTGCTCTTCAGGGACTTCGCTACGGCGTCCAGAAGGTCCTGCCAGGCCACCTCGAACTTGGCGACACCCTCGTCCTCCAGCTGCCGGACGACCTCGTCGTAGGAGATGCCGAGCCGCTCGACGGCGGCCAGGTCCGCGCGGGCCTGCGCATAGCCGCCGGTCACCGTGTCACCGGTGATCTCGCCGTGGTCGGCGACCGCGTTCAGCGTGGCCTCCGGCATGGTGTTGACGGTGCCCGGCGCGACGAGCTCGTCCACGTACAGAGTGTCCTTGTACGCGGGGTCCTTCACACCGGTGGACGCCCACAGCGGGCGCTGCTTGTTCGCCTTGTCCCCGGCGAGCGCCAGCCAGCGGTCGGACGCGAAGACCTCCTCGTACGCCTCGTAGGCGAGACGGGCGTTGGCGAGGGCCGCGCGGCCCTTGAGGCCGAGGGCCTCCTCGGTGCCGAGGGCGGTCAGCCGCTTGTCGATCTCGCTGTCCACGCGGGAGACGAAGAAGGACGCCACCGAGTGGATCGTGGAGAGGTCGATGCCCCGTTCGCGGGCCTTCTCCAGACCGGCCAGGTAGGCGGCCATGACCTCGCGGTAGCGCTCCAGGGAGAAGATCAGGGTCACGTTGACGCTGATGCCGAGGCCGATGACCTCGGTGATCGCCGGAAGACCCGCCTTGGTCGCCGGTATCTTGATCATCACGTTGGGCCGGTCCACCAGCCAGGCGAGCTGCTTGGCCTCGGCGACCGTGGCCTCGGTCTCGTGGGCGAGGCGCGGGTCGACCTCGATGGAGACCCGGCCGTCACGGCCGCCCGAGGCGTCGTACACGGGACGCAGGATGTCGGCGGCGTCCCGCACGTCCGCGGTCGTCATCATCCGTACGGCCTCGTCGACCGTCACCCCGCGTACGGCGAGGTCGGTCAGCTGCTCCTCGTAGCCCTCACCGGAGCCGATGGCGGCCTGGAAGATGGACGGGTTGGTGGTGACACCGACGGCGCTTCCGCTCGCCACCAGCTCGGCGAGGCTGCCCGAGGTGATCCGCTTGCGGGACAGGTCGTCCAGCCAGATCGACACCCCCTCGTCGGCGAGGCGCTTGAGGGCTCCCGGGGTCGGGATTGCTTCGGTCACTGTGCTCATCTCTCTTTTTGTGCGTCTTCTGTGCGTCGGTGTGCTCGGTGTGCGCCGGTGTCAGGCGCGGGTGGCGGCGAGCGACTCGCGGGCCGCCGCAGCGACGTTCTCTGGGGTGAAGCCGAACTCGGCGAACAGGGTCTTGGCGTCGGCGGAGGCACCGAAGTGCTCCAGCGAGACGATGCGTCCGGCGTCACCGACGAACCGGTACCAGGTCAGGCCGATGCCGGCCTCGACGGCGACCCGGGCCTTCACGGCCGGCGGCAGCACCCGCTCGCGGTACTCGCGCGGCTGCTCCTCGAACCACTCCACGGACGGCATGGACACCACCCGCGTACCGATCCCCTCGGCCTCCAGCCGCTCCCGCGCGGCCACGGCGAGCTGCACCTCGGAGCCCGTCGCGATGATGATCACCTCCGGGACCTCCGTCGAGGACTCGCGCAGCACGTAGCCGCCCTTGGCCGCGTCCGCGTTCGGCGCGTACACCGGCACGCCCTGGCGGGTGAGCGCGAGCCCGTGCGGGGCCGGGTGCGTGGCGTGCCTCTTCAGGATCTCGGCCCAGACGATCGCGGTCTCGTTGGCGTCCGCCGGGCGGACGACGTTCAGGCCCGGGATGGCGCGCAGCGAGGCCAGGTGCTCGACCGGCTGGTGGGTGGGGCCGTCCTCGCCGAGGCCGATGGAGTCGTGCGTCCACACGTACGTCACCGGCAGCTGCATGAGCGCCGACATCCGGACGGCGTTGCGCATGTAGTCGGAGAACACCAGGAAGGTGCCGCCGTAGATCCGGGTGTTGCCGTGCAGGGCGATGCCGTTCATCTCCGCGGCCATGGAGAACTCGCGGATGCCGAAGTGCACGGTACGGCCGTACGGGTCGGCCCCGGGCAGCGGGTTGCCCTGCGGCAGGAAGGAGCTGCTCTTGTCGATGGTGGTGTTGTTCGAGCCGGCCAGGTCGGCGGAGCCGCCCCACAGCTCGGGGAGCACCGGGCCGAGCGCCTGGAGCACCTTCCCGGAGGCGGCGCGGGTGGCAACCGACTTGCCCTCCTCGAAGACCGGGATGCTCTCCTCCCAGCCCTCGGGCAGCTCGCCCTTGCTGACGCGGTCGAACAGCTCGGCCCGCTCGGGGTTGGCGGCACGCCACTCGGCGATCCGCTTGTCCCAGGCGGCGTGCGCCTCGGCACCCCGGTCCAGGGCCCGCCGGGTGTGCCGCAGGACCTCGTCGGCCACCTCGAAGGTCCGCTCCGGGTCGAAGCCGAGGAGGCGCTTGGTGGCGGCGATCTCCTCCTCGCCGAGCGCGGAGCCGTGGGAGGCCTCGGTGTTCCGGGCGTTCGGGGCCGGCCAGGCGATGATCGTGCGCATGGCGATGATCGAGGGCCGCTCGGTCTCGGCCTGGGCGGCCTTGAGCGCGGCGTGGAGGGCGGGGACGTCGATGTCACCCTCGGCGGTGGGCTCCACGCGCTGGGTGTGCCAGCCGTAGGCCTCGTACCGCTTCAGCACGTCCTCGGAGAAGGCGGTCGCGGTGTCGCCCTCGATGGAGATGTGGTTGTCGTCGTAGACGAAGACCAGGTTGCCCAGCTTCTGGTGGCCGGCGAGCGAGGAGGCCTCGGCGGAGACACCCTCCTCCAGGTCGCCGTCGGAGACGATGGCCCATACGGTGTGGTCGAAGGGGGAGGTGCCGGCGGGGGCCTCCGGGTCGAACAGACCGCGCTCGTAGCGGGCGGCCATCGCCATGCCGACGGCGTTGGCGACGCCCTGGCCGAGCGGGCCGGTGGTGGTCTCCACGCCCGCGGTGTGCCCGTACTCGGGGTGGCCCGGCGTCTTCGAGCCGTGCGTGCGGAACGCCTTGAGGTCGTCCAGCTCCAGCTCGTAGCCGGCGAGGAAGAGCTGTGTGTAGAGGGTCAGCGAGGTGTGGCCGGGGGAGAGGACGAACCGGTCACGGCCGGTCCACTCCGGGTCGGCCGGGTCGTGACGCATCACCTTCTGAAAGATCGTGTACGCGGCAGGGGCCAGGCTCATCGCGGTGCCCGGGTGTCCGTTGCCCACCTTCTGCACCGCGTCGGCCGCCAGAAGTCGGGCGGTGTCCACGGCGCGCCGGTCGAGGTCGGTCCACTCGAAGCTCTCGGAAGTCTGCGTAGTCATCTTCAAGAAGTCCTCGTTCAGTACGGGATGGCTGGCCGGACGCGTTCAAACTTAAAAGTCTGACTTTTTCGAGGAAAGGTCGGGGTGTGTCAGCCTGTGGTGAATCTGGGACAGTGATCACGCGACAGGGATAGGATGAACCGGGCATGACGGGCATAAGACACCAAGCTGAGGGTGACGGGATCAGAACGTTCCCCTTCCCGGCCGACCTGGCCGTCGGTGGCGTCGGCATGCAGATCGGCCCGATGGGCACCGACCACCGCTGGCACGTCGACGCCCCCCTGCACCGCGTCCACCGTATCGACTTCCACGTCGTCATGCTCTTCATCGACGGCCCGGTACGGCACATGATCGACTTCGCCGAGTACGAGGCCACGGCCGGCGACCTGCTGTGGATCCGCCCAGGACAGGTGCACCGGTTCTCCCGTGAATCCGTGTACCGCGGAACCGTCCTGACCATGCAGCCCGGCTTCCTGCCCCGCGCCACCGTCGAGGCCGCCGGCCTGTACCGCTACGACCTGCCGCCGCTGCTGCACCCCGACCCCGCGCAGCTCGCCGCGCTCCACGCGGCCTTCGACCAGCTCCGCCGCGAGTACGAGGACACCGAGACGCTCCCGCTCAGCCTGCACACGGCCGTCCTGAGGCACAGTCTGACCGCGTGCCTGCTGCGCCTCGCGCATCTCGCCGCCAGTTCGGCCGAGACCTCCCGGCAGCACGCCGACAGCACCTTCACCCGCTTCCGGGACGCCGTCGAGCGGGGCTTCCCCACCAACCACAGCGTCAGCGCCTACGCGGACGCGCTCGGTTACTCCCGCCGCACCCTGGTCCGCGCCGTCCGCGCGGCCACCGGCGAGACACCCAAGGGCTTCATCGACAAGCGCGTCGTGCTGGAGGCCAAGCGCCTCCTCGCCCACACGGACCTGCCGATCGGCCGCGTCGGGGTGGCCGTGGGCTTCCCCGACGCGGCGAACTTCTCCAAGTTCTTCCACCTGCACACCGGCCAGACACCGGTGGCCTTCCGGGCCGAGCTGCGCTGAGTGCTCGGGCCGCTGCCGGACCGCGGCACCGCGCCGGCCCGCCCGGACCCGCTCAGGCCGGCGGCTCGCCCGCCAGCCACGGCATCCGGCGCACGAGGGTGTCCCGCATCCGGGTCAGCGACTCGATCCGCTCCTGGAGCTCGGCCACCCGGCGTGCGCCCACCGCGTAGTTGCCCGCGCAGGACTCCGCGTACGCGAACACCTCCGGCAGGTCGCTGTCGAGGTGGCGGACGAAGGACTTCACGTTCTCCACGGTGAACCCGGAGGCCAGCAGGTCGCGCACATTGCGGACCCGGGTCACCGCTTCCGGCCGGTACACCCGGTACCCGGCCGGGGACCGCTCCGACTCCAGCAGGCCCTGCTCCTCGTAGTAGCGCAGGGCCCGGGTGGTCGCGCCCGTCGCCGAGGCGAGTTCACCGATCAGCATCACGGTCGCTCGCAACGCCCAGCCGGACCACGGTCTTCCCGGTGTACCGGCCGCGCACCAGGTCGGTCAGCGCGGCCGGGGCGCCCCGCAGACCGTCGACGACCGTCTCGTCGTAGACGATCGAGCCGTCCCGCAGCCAGCCGCGGAACCGCTCCCCGAACTCGGCCGCCCGGTCCAGGTGTTCGCGGACCGTGAAGCCGCGCAGGGTCAGCCGTTTCGCGATGACGGTCACGAGATCGCCGAACCCCGGATCGGGACGGCCGGTGGACTGCCGGTGCAGCGCTCCGCACAGGGCGATCCGGCCGTGCTCGTTCATCACCTCGATCGCGGCCCGCAGCTGCTCGCCGCCGACGTTGTCGAAGTAGACGTCGACGCCGTCGGGCGCGGCCTCGCGGAGCCGGTCCAGGACGGGCCCGTCGTGGTGGTCGAAAGCCGCGTCGAAGCCGAGCCGCCCGGTCAGGTGCGCCACCTTCGCCGCCGAGCCGGCGCTGCCGATCACCCGCCGCGCTCCCATCAGCCGGGCGATCTGCCCGGCCAGACCGCCGATCGCACCGGCCGCGCTGGACACGAACACCGTGTCGCCCGGCCGGAGCCCGGCCACCTGCACGAGGCCCGCGTAGGCGACGAGCCCGAAGCCCAGGTGCAGGGACGGGGTCGGGTAGGCGTCCCGGTCGACCCGCCGGAACGCCCCGGCGCCGGCCACCGCGTACTCCCGCCAGCCCAGCCGGTGCACCACCAGGTCGCCCGGGGAGAGGGAGGGGTGCGCGGAGACCAGGACCTCGCCCACCGCGTCCCCGTGCATCGGCGCACCGATCTCGTAGCGGGGGAGCGGCAGCAGGGCGTCCTCCGCCATCAGCAGCAGCATGCCGGGGTCCAGGGAGAGGAACAGATTGCGGACGAGGACCTCGCCCGGCGCCGGATCCGGCACGGCCACCTCGGCGATCTCCATGTCACCGGGTGCGGGCAGTCCCTGCGGCCGGGCGGCGAGGCGGACCTCAAGGCCCGTGCGGGTGAAGGTCGGTGTGGTCGTCATGCCGGTGACGCTAGGGGTTGACGTATGCGTGAAGGTCAACCCCGAGCGCCGCGGGCTTCCTCCGGTCAGTGACCGAAGTCGAACCAGTTCACGTTCACGAAGTCGGCCGGCTGGCCGCTGGTGAAGGTGAGGTAGACGTCGTGCGTACCGGTCACCGCGCCGATGTTGGCCGGGACCGTCCGCCAGGACTGCCAGCCGCCCGTGTTGGCCACGGCGAAACTGCCGACGGGCGCGTTGCCACGGCTGTCGAGGCGCACCTCGACCAGACCGCTGACCCCGCCGGCCGCACCGCTCGCGACCCGGGCGTAGAACTGCTTCGCCGCCGTGGAACCGAAGTCGACGCCCTTGTACAGCGCCCAGTCGCCGTTCGCGAGGGACCCGATGTCCTGGCCGCCGCCGGTGTCCGTGGTGGTCTCCGTGACGACACCGGACTGGCTGTCGTAGGACTCGGCCTGGACGGGGCTGTAGGCGTCCCGGTTGCCGGTCGGCGGGGGAGTGGTGCCGCCGCCCGAGGACCGCAGGACCTGTACGTAGTCGACGACCATCGGGTGGCCCGGCTCGGTCCCGCTGTCCGGGCCGCCGCCGAACGCGGCCGGGAAGCCGCCGCCCATCGCGACGTCGAGGATGAGGAAGTAGCCGTGGTTCGTGGCGTTCGCCCACGTCGTCGCGTCCACCTGGTTCGCCCTGACCGTGTGGAAGTTGACGCCGTCGAGGTAGAAGCGGATCTCCTCGGGACTGGTCGAGCGGTCCCACTCCATCGCGTAGGTGTGGAAGCCGGCCTGACAGGTGGTGCCGGCGCAGGAGGTGGAGCTGCCGATGCCGGAGGTCTCGTTGCAGGGGCCGCCCGGGTTGGTGCCGCAGTGCATCGTGGCCCAGTCGGTGTTCAGGCCCTGGACGTTCTCCATGATGTCCAGCTCGCCGATGCCCGGCCAGTTCCAGTAGTTGCCGCGGAACGGCGCGCCGAGCATCCAGAACGCCGGCCAGTACCCCTTCGCGGCGGCGCCGGTGACGTTCGGCATCTGGATGCGCGCCTGGACGCGCAGTTTCCCGCCGGCCGGGGGCTGGAAGTCGGTGCGGGTGGTCTCGATCCGGCCGGAGGTCCAGTTGCCGGAGGCGTCACGGCGCGGGGTGATGAGCAGGTTGCCGTTCCCGTCGAGCGCGACGTTGCTGGTGCTCGACGTCATCGTCTCCACCTCGCCGGTGCCCCAGTTGGCGGCGCCGCCGGGGTAGGACGTCCCGGTGTCGTACTGCCAGTCGGCCGTGTTGACGCCGGAGCCGGCCGCGCCGTTGAAGTCGTCCGCGAAGATCTGCGTCCAGCCCGAGGGCGGCGCGGGCGCGGAGGCGTCGGCGGGCGCGGTGGCGGCCGTGGCGAGGGCCGCGGCCAGGCCGAGCGTGGCGACGGCGGCGGTGAACGCGCGCCGCAGCGGGCGGGGTCTGGGGATGCCGGAGGATGCGCTCATGGGGAGCCTCTCGGGTACGGGTGTGTGCGGGGGTTCCGTGAGAGCGCTCTCAAACGTGCCCCGGTGTCCGTGCTTGAGAGCGCTCTCACGGTGCCGCCAATGTGCTCCCCGCCCCCGGGACCGTCAAGAGTTGAAGCAAGGAAAGTCCTTGCAGCGTAGGGCAGTTCACGGGGTGAAGCCGCCCGTACCGGCGCAGACCGCGCTGCCCGCCGCCCAGTCCGCCCAGCACAGCTTCGGCAGCGGTCCGCAGGGCCCCTTCCCGGGCCGGGGGGGTATGCGGTGCGCCCCCGGCGTGTCGCACACGACAACGGAGGGCCGCTCCGCCGAGCGGCCCTCCGCGTCACCTCACCGGAGCGTCAGCCGGTGAAGCCGGCCGTGATCGAGGTGAACTGCCAGTTGCTCTGGCTGATCCCGGAGCAGTTCTCGGCGACACCGCCGCCCGGGCAGGGCCGGTCGCGGTTGACCGACCAGAAGGCCAGCCGCGCGATGTGGTGCGAGTTGGCCCAGTCCCGGATCTGCGTCCAGATCGCGGGAGTCGTCGTCTCCTGCTGGTCGGACAGGCCGTTCATGCCGGAGATGCCGATGTGCGCGTAGGCGGTGGCGTCGTCCCAGCCGAAGGTGGACTTCAGCTTGTTCTTCAGCCCCTCCGCCGCGTTCACCGTGTTGCCGTACATGTCCGAGCCGCCGCCGAAGTCGAACGGCATGATGGTGAACACGTCGATGTTCGCGCCCAGCGCCTGCGCCTGCTCGATGAGCCGGTTGCCGTAGTACGTCGGCCCGGTGGTGGACGTGCCGAAGGTGACGATGGTCTTCAGGCCGGGGTTGTTGGCCTTGACCGTCTTCAGCGCGGTGAGGATCTTCGCCTGCACGGCCTCGTTCTCGAACTCGTCGGAGTTCTCGATGTCGAAGTCGATGGCCTTCAGGCCGTACGCGTCGACCACCTTCTGGATCGCCCCGGCGAGCGCGCTCGCGGAGGAACAGTTGGCACCGAGCTTGCTGCCCGACCAGCCGCCGAACGACGGGACGATGTCACCACCGGCGGACCGGATCTGGTTGATCGCCGACTGGTCCACGCCGCCGGTCAGCGGCCGGCTGCCGTCCCAGGCCGGGGTGCAGCCGCCGGAGTCCAGCACGAACGCCATCGTGAACCACTTGGCCCCGGTCGCGTTCATCACCGTGGTCGGGCTCGGCGGGTCGCCCCAGCCCTGGTACAGATACGGCGCCGCCTGCTTGAAGCCGGTGCCGCCGCCGGTGCCCGCGTCGGTCGTCACGGTGACGGAGTTGGAGGCCGGCGAGGTGTTCCCCGCCGCGTCCCGCGCCTTCACGGTGAAGGTGTAACTCGTGCTCGGCGACAGCCCGCTGACCGTGGCCGACGTACCGGAGACGCTCAGGAGCTGGTTGGCCCCGCTGTAGATGTCGTACGCCGTCACGCCCGTGTTGTCCGTGGCCGCGTTCCACTTCAGCGACACGCTCGACGACGTCTTGCCGGTGGAGGTGAGCCCGCTCGGCGCGGTCGGCGCCTGGGTGTCACCGCCACCTCCGCCGCCCGGGCCGTCCAGACCGATGTCGTCGGCGTAGTAGGTGCCCTGGCCGTACCAGCCGTGCACATAGATGGTGGCGCTGGTCTGCGAGGCGCCGGTGGTGAAGGAGACGCTGAGCTGGCTGTACGCCGACGGGGACGAGGTCCAGGTGGACGCGCCGCCGTTGACGCCCAGGTACACGTAACTGCCGCGCACCCAGCCGCTGAGGCTGTACGTCGTGTTCGGCTGCACGGCGACCGTCTGGCTGCACTGGGCGTTGTCGCTCGACGTCACCGCTCCCTGGAGCGCCTTGGCGCCGCCGTGCACGGGGGAGGAGACGACCGAACCGAGGTTGCCGGTGCAGGTCCAGGGGGAGAGGCCGCCGGACTCGAAGCCGGGGTTGGTGAGGATGTTGGCCGCGTGGGCCGTACCGGGGAGGGCGATGGCCCCGCCGACCGCGAGGGCGGCGGAGCCGAGCAGGGCGAGAAGCCGGCGTCTGGGACGCCCGAGTGTGTCGCGCACGCGATCTCCCTGTCAGGGGTGGGGTGTTCGGGAGTGCAGGGGAGTGCGGAAGCGTTGCGTCAACGAATTTGGTATGGACCAATCCGCCCTGTCAAGGAGAAGAACGGAATTGGTCCATACCGGTGGGCCCCGGCGCCCGGGAAAGGTCACGGAGAAGCGCGCGACGAGCCACGGCGCACCCGCGGCCGCCCGGCGACCTAGAGCGGCAGCACCTCGCCGGCCGAAGCCGCCCGCACGGGCGCCGGCACCGCGGGCAGCAGGACCTCGGACTCCACGCGTTGCCGCGGAAGCGCCGCGGGCGCCAGCGGACGCGGCCCCGACACCACCGTGTAGTCCTGCCCCAGGAACGGCGGCTCGATCACCCCCGGGTCCTCGCCCAGTGCCACCTGCACGGCGGCCCACGGCGCGTTCACCCCACAGAGCGACAGCTGGTGCAGGCCACCCGCGGGCCTCGTGTTGACGTCCAACAGCACCGGCCGGTCGCCGAGCATCCGGAACTGGATGTTGGACAGGTGGTGCAGTCCGAAGCCCTCCGCGATCAGCCGGGCCGGCGCCAGCCACCGCTCGTCCAGGGTGAAGCCCCGGCGGCGGCCGTTCTTGGTGCGGCCCACCGCGAGCCGGACCCGGTTGTCCGGCCCGGTCAGGCAGTCGACGGACACCTCGGGCTGCTCCAGGCGCGGCATCACCAGCCAGTCCACGGGCTCCTCGGCCCGCCGCAGCGCCTCCACGACCAGGTCGAGCTGTACGTACGGGCCCGGGAAGCCGGTCAGGTGCGTGAGCGAGAAGGGGGCCCGGGTGATCATCCGGAAGCCGACCCCGCCCGCGCCTGCGGCCGGCTTGAAGCACGCCCGGTGCCCGGCCGCCTCCAACTCCTCGACGGCGGCGACGAGTTCGTCCGCCGTGCGGACCCGGTGCCACGGCGGTACCGGGACACCCACCGAGCGGACCGCCTCGTACGCGATCCCCTTGTCCTCGAACACGGCGACCGCCTCGGGTGTCGGTGCCAGCAGCGCCGTACCGGCCGCCGCGAACTCGGCCCGGTGCGCCACGATCGCGGCCTGGTGCAGCCGGGGCACGAACACGTCGATGCCGCGCCGGGCGCACTGGTCGAGGGCGTACTCCACGTACGCGGCCGGGGACAGGCCCTCCGGCTCCAGCTCGGCGGTGTCGGCGGCGGCCAGCACCGGGGAGTCCGGGTCGCCGTGCGTGGCGTGGATCTCGACCGCGCGGTCGCTGGGATTTCTCCGCAGCTGATCCATGAAGAACACGTTCTCCGCGTACGTGCGGTTGAGCCAGACGCGTACGCGAGAGAGCATGCAGGCCGCCTTTCGGGTGTGCGGGCAGGGCGGAGCGGCCCGTGCCCGGGCAGGAGGGAGGAAGGGTCACCAAACAGCCCCGGGAAAAGGGGGGTTGAGGGCGCTGGTGTTGGGGCGATCATACGGCTTTCCAAGGGTCCGCCGTGCAACGCGGGTGTTACGGATTCGCGGGCCGTCCGGTCACGGAGGAGCGGGCCGTCCGGTCACGGAGGCGCGGGCCGTCCGGTCACGGAGGCGCGGGCCGTCCGATCACGGATTCCTGGGCCGTCCGGTCACGGAGGCGCGGGCCGTCCCGTCCCGGACGCGCGCGAGGCGACCGAGCCCGGATCGCGACAGGCGGCGGACCGGGCCCGGATCGCGACACGCGGCGGGGGGAACCTCTTGTCCGGTGCCCCGGGCATGTGTTCTCGTTGTGTCATCAGATGATCGGAAGGGGTGTGCGGGGTGGAGTCGACGGCCGGGGCCGGACAGCTGCTGGCCATCAGCGACCTCCACATCGGCTATCCGGACAACCGCGCCCTGATCGACGGCATGCGCCCCGAGAGCGACGACGACTGGCTGATCGTGGCCGGCGATGTCGCGGAGACCGTCGCCGACATCCGCTGGGCCCTCGGCACCCTCGCGAGCCGCTTCCGCAAGGTGCTGTGGGCACCCGGGAACCACGAGCTGTGGACCCATCCGAGCGACCCGGTCACGCTGCGTGGCGTCGCCCGTTACGAGCACCTGGTCGAGGTGTGCCGCGAGCTGGGCGTCGTCACCCCCGAGGACCCCTACCCCGTCTGGCACGGCGCGGGCGGTCCGGTCGTCGTGGCCCCCCTGTTCCTGCTCTACGACTACTCGTACCTGCCGGCCGGCTCCGCCACCAAGGCGGAGGGCCTGGCCTACGCGGAGAGCACGGGCATCGTCTGCAACGACGAGTTCCTGCTCCACCCCGACCCCTACCCGACCCGTGAGGCGTGGTGCCGGGCCCGGGTCGCCGAGACCGAGCGCAGGCTGGCCGAGCTGCCCGCGGACCTGCCGACCGTGCTGGCCGGGCACTGGCCGCTGGACCGGCACCCCACCGAGGTCCTGTGGCATCCCGAGTTCGCCATGTGGTGCGGCACCACGCTGACCGCCGACTGGCACCGCCGGTTCCGGGTCGCCACCATGGTCTACGGCCATCTGCACATCCCCCGCACCACCTGGCACGACGGAGTCCGGTTCATGGAGGTCTCCGTGGGATACCCACGCGAGTGGCGCAAGCGCCCGGATCCGCCGGGAAGGCTGCGCCGCGTCCTGCCGATGGAGGTCGAAGCAGGTGATCGAGGAGCTGCTCCCGGAGTCGGTCGTGGCCGTGGAGGCGCGCGCTGACGACCCGCTGTGGGACTCCCCGCTCCACCCGGCGGAGGAGGCGCTCGTCGCGCGCGCGGTGGCCAAGCGGCGCCGTGAGTTCGCGGCCGCCCGGGGCTGCGCCCGGCGCGCCATGGAGAAGCTCGGCGTGCCTGGGCAGCCCGTGCTCACCGGCGAGCGGGGCGCCCCGCGCTGGCCGGACGGGCTGCTCGGCAGCATGACCCACTGCGACGGCTACTGCGCCGCCGCGCTGGTCCGCGCCACCGACCTCGTCTCCCTGGGGATCGACGCCGAACCGCACGGACCGCTGCCGGACGGGGTGGGCCCCTCCGTCTTCCTGCCCGCCGAGGCCGAGCGGCTCGGCCGGCTGGCCGCGCGGTGGCCCGCCGTGCACTGGGACCGGCTGCTGTTCAGCGCCAAGGAGTCCGTCTACAAGGCGTGGTTCCCGCTCACCCGCACCTGGCTGGACTTCTCCGAGGCCGACATCACCGTGCGGCCGGACGCCGAGGGCGAAACCTCCGGCGCCCTGCACGCCGAGCTCCTCGTCCCCGGCCCCCTGGTCGGCGGGCACCGGCTCCAGACCTTCGAGGGCCGGTGGACCGTACGGCACGGCGTGGTGGCCACGTCGGTGGTCATACCGCACCCCGCCCCACACCTCTGACAGCGGCCCAGGCCGCCGCCACCGCCGCCGTCACCGCGTCGTACGGGTGACGGCGGCGGCGCTGAGCCGTCACGACGCTCAGCTTGGCCGGCACCAGTCGTGCAGGAGCCGGAAGAACTCCGCCTCGTTGCCCGCGAGCCCCGCCCGGGCCAGTGCCTGTTCGGCCTCCGCGAGCACGACGGGCGGGACGACGGCGGGCCGGTCCTCGTCCGGTGGCCCGTCGAAGGCGGCGCGCACCGTATGCAGCAGGCGCAGGTAGGCCTGTACGGCGGTACGCTCGCGGTCGGTCAGTACGGCGGTGGGCATCGGTCGGCTCTCCCCGAGTAGGCGTCACGGTCACGCGCCCTGCGGCGCCGTGCACCGCGTCGTACGGCGCACACTCCCAGCTTGCCGCCCACCACTGACAACGCCGCCCGGCTCCGCGCCGGTTAGCCCGCTCAGCCGAGGCGGAACCGCCCCGATCGTCCCGCACGACGTGCTGCCCGACCCGGCGAAACGTTT
Source organism: Streptomyces sp. NPDC017676 (assembly GCF_044329325.1). Taxonomy (NCBI): domain Bacteria; kingdom Bacillati; phylum Actinomycetota; class Actinomycetes; order Kitasatosporales; family Streptomycetaceae; genus Streptomyces; species Streptomyces sp. NPDC017676. The sequence goes on from NZ_JBIRJA010000010.1 coordinate 314,497, forward strand.
CTCAACTTCCGTGCGTCACAACCCGGTCCGGTCCGGTCCGGTCCGGTCGGGTCCGGTGCGGTGTCGGCTTCTCGCGTGCACGGCGTCGAGCGCACCCCGGGCGCCGCGGAGCCGCCCGGCCGGCGAGACCCGTCCGGTTCAGCCCTGTGGACCCGGGTATCCCAGCGACGCCTCGATGCGGCCGGCCACGCCGTCCCGCTGCACGGGCCCGCGCAGCGCCGAACCGGCCAACCACGTACGGCACTTGCTGGCCAGCAGCAGTCCGAACGTCTCGGCGTCCCGCTCATCGGCGGCGTCGAAGCGGCTGCGGGCCGCGACGCGTTGCACCGCCGCCTGGAGCGCTTCCTGGTCGGTGTGGTCGCCCAGCAGCCGGGTCGCGGCGCCGACGCCGACGCCGTCCATGTGGAGCCCGCAGTGGTCGGCCTGCATGTGCCACAGCTCGTGGCCCAGGATCACCAACTGGTGCTCGGGCGCGGTGCGTTCCTCCACCACGACGACGTCCCGGTCGGTCAGGTCCAGCCACAGTCCGCTGGCCGTGCCGGGCGGGAAGACGGCCGTACGGAAGTGCACCGGACGCCCACGCCGGTGGCTCATCGCCTCGCACAGCGCGCGGTACAGCTCACCCGGAGGCGCGGGCACGGGCAGCGTGAGCCCGCCCACCAGTTCGTTGCACAGCCGGCGCATGTCCCTGCCGATGCCCACAGTTCTCCCCCGGCTCACGACTCGGGCCGCTTGACGCTCTCCAGGAGCATGTCGAGCCACTCAGCGACCTTGTCCCGGTGCTGGTCGGTGGGCAACTGCGCGGCGCGCCAGGCGATTCCGCGCACGCCGTGGTCCTGCAGCAGCCGCTCCAGCGGATCCTCCGGGTCCTCGGCGGCGGCCCGCTCCCGGTCCGCGAGCTTCTGCAGCAGCTCCTGCTCGGTGCGTTGCAGCGCGCCCGCCAGCGCCTCGGGGTCCTCCGCGGTGAGGAAGCCGGCGTGCACCCGGAAGAAGCGCTGGAGGGCGTCGCAGTGCTCCATGGTGGGCCGCCGGTCGCCGTTGATCAGGGCACCGGCCTGCTGCCGTGACATGCCCGCGCCGTCGGCGATCTCCTGCTGGGTGTAACGGCGGCCGCCCGGCTTCAGCCGGGTGCGGCGCAGCAGGTCCAGGCGCTGGAGGAAGCGGGCCTGGACGTCCGGCTCGCCCGCGGGCCGACCGCTGAGCAGAGCCTTGACCACCGGCTCCGGCACCCCGCAGGCGATGGAGAGCCGCCCCACGTCGAAGACCTCGGCGTGCGGGACGCCGAGGCGGTCGGCGAGCGCGGTGACGCGGGCGACGACGGCCGGCAGCTGGGCGGTCGCCGAGGCGCCCGGATCCTCGTAGCCATCCGTCACCGACAGAACTCCTACGTCTCTAGAGGGCTTCAGATGCGTCCGTGCTTCTCACGAGCGATCGCCGTGAACTTCCCGGAGAGTAGCGGGTGCCTCGAACTCGCATCCAGGTGTCGCCACAACTGTGGCGAATTTCAGCCGTCGACCGGCACGAAATGCCACGATAGTTGACATGGCTCTTGCCTGGGCACCAGGATCGCATCGCCGCGAGAAAGGCCGCAGAGGCAAGAGGGGTGACCTCCCGATGGCACATCAGGCAGGAGGGCAGCGGCCGGCACCGCGGCCCGTCCCCGACACCTGCGAGATCCAGGCGTACCTCCAGGACTACGGAGCGCTGCTGGAGTCACAGTCCTGCCCGTCCCTGGTCGTCGACCACCACTGGAACGTGGTCATGGCGAACAGCGCGTTCGAGACACTTTTCCACGGTGTGCGCCCCCACCCCACGGCCATGCCGGGGGAGAACTTCCTCCGGTTCGTGCTCTTCCACCCGGACGCCGGCGAGGTCCTCGGCGAGCACGAGCCCGGTTGGTGCCTGCCGATGCTGGCCCAGCTCCGCACCGCCCTGGAGACCCACACGCACGACCACGAACTCCAGGCGGTGCGCCGGGAGATCGCCCAGGACCCGATCATGGAGGCCGCCTACCGGCAGGGCCTGCCGCACTGGATACGGGCCGTCGGTGAGGCCGCGACCCGCCTCGACGGCGCGGTACGCCTCCTGCACCACCCGGACCCGCGGCGCGGGCGCACCGAGTGCCGCATCGTCGAGGAGATCCCGCCGGTGCTGCGGGAGCTGGGCTACCGGCGTCTGACGATGGTCCTGCGCGACCCCCGCCGGCCCGCCGTACCGGTCCGCCGTCCGCGCCGCCCGCGGGACGCCGCCTCGCACCTGACGGTCGTGCCGTCCACGGAGGACTGACCCGGCACCGCCGGCGTTCCGGGCCACCGACGGCGCCGGGCGCCGGACCGGAACACCGGCCGCACACGGGCCGAGCGGCGCCGCTGCCTTCCCGGCGGGCACCCCGGGGGACTCCCGGCGCGCGCCATCGACTCCTGGCATACGCCCCCGACTCTCGGCACATGCCCCGGACTCCTTGCGCACGCCGGCGGCTTCTTGCGCACGCCAGGGGCTTCTTGCGCACGCCCCGGACTCGTGGGGCACGCCCCGGACTCGTGGGGCACCACCGACTCGTTGCGCATGGCTCCGACTCTCGCCCGGACCCCCGACTCCCCATGCGGACCCACCTCCTGGCGCGCGCCCCAGACGCCTTGCGCACGCCCCCCCGATTCCTCCCGGGCCCCCGAGTCCTCCCGCGCCCCGACTCCACGCGCCCCCTTGACGCAAACCGCTTGCATGATTTGCGCTACGCTTGCGCTCATGACGCGACGACTTGCGGAAGTGGCGAAGAAGGTCGGGGTCAGTGAGGCCACGGTCAGCCGGGTCCTCAACGGCAAGCCCGGAGTCTCCGAAGTCACCCGGCAGGCGGTGCTGACGGCTCTGGACGTCCTCGGCTACGAGCGTCCCACCCAGCTGCGCGGTGAGCGCGCCCGGCTCGTCGGTCTCGTCCTGCCCGAGTTGCAGAACCCCATCTTCCCGGCGTTCGCCGAGGTCATCGGCGGTGCCCTGGCCCAGCTCGGGCTGACCCCGGTGCTGTGCACCCAGACCAAGGGCGGGGTGTCGGAAGCGGACTACGTGGAGCTGCTGCTCCAGCAGCAGGTCTCCGGAGTCGTCTTCGCCGGCGGCCTGTACGCCCAGGCCGACGCGCCGCACGACCACTACCGGCTGCTCGCCGAGCGCAACATCCCGGTCGTGCTGGTCAACGCGGCCATCGAACACCTCGGCTTCCCGGGCGTGTCCTGCGACGACGCCGTCGCCGTCGAGCAGGCCTGGCGGCACCTGGCCTCCCTCGGGCACGAGCGCATCGGCCTGGTGCTCGGCCCCGGCGACCACGTGCCGTCGGCGCGCAAGCTGGCCGCCGCCCGCGCGATCGCCGGCGAGCTGCCGGACGAGTTCGTCGCGCGGGCCATCTTCTCCATCGAGGGCGGTCACGCCGCCGCAGCACGCCTGATCGACCGGGGCGTCACCGGCATCATCTGCGCCTCGGACCCGCTGGCACTCGGCGCCGTCCGGGCGGCGCGCCGCAAGGGGTACAGCGTCCCGGGCCGGATCTCGGTCGTCGGCTACGACGACTCGGCGTTCATGAACTGCACCGAGCCCCCGCTGACCACCGTCCGCCAGCCCATCGAAGCCATGGGGCGCGCGGCCGTGGAGCTGCTGAACGCGCAGATCGGGGGCACCGCCGTACCCGCCGAGGAGCTGCTGTTCGAGCCGGAGCTGGTGGTGCGCGGCTCCACCGCGCAAGCCCCGCGCGACTGAGATCAGATAGCTCCGTCACGCTGTCAAACAATTGCAGATTCTGCGCGACATCTTGCGGTCCGATGTCGGCGGTGCTTGAGTGTGCGACGCCCACCGCTCCTGCCATGAGTGCCATGAGGGGTCCACCGATGAGACACACCGGGTTCCGCCGTGCCGTCCTCGCGATCGGCGTCTGTTCGTCCCTCGCCCTCGCCGCCACCGCCTGCGGGTCCGGTGACGACGATTCGGCGAGCGGCAAGACCCGTATCACCGTCAACTGCGAGCCGCCCAGGAGCGCCAAGCTCGACCGCTCCTTCTTCGAGGCGGACGTCGCGTCCTTCGAGGAAGCCAACCCGGACATCGACGTCGTCGCGCACGACGCCTTCCCCTGCCAGGACCCGAAGACCTTCGACGCCAAGCTCGCCGGCGGCCAGATGGAGGACGTGTTCTACACGTACTTCACGGACGCGCGGCACGTCGTCGACGTCCGCCAGGCCGCCGACCTCACCCCGTACCTCAAGGAACTCAAGAACTACGACAGCATCCAGAAGCAGCTGCGGGACATCTACACCGTCGACGGGAAGGTCTACGGCATCCCGCGCACCGGATACTCGATGGGGCTGATCTACAACCGCGCGCTCTTCGAGAAGGCCGGACTGGATCCCGACAAGCCCCCGGCGACCTGGGACGAGGTCCGCGCCGCCGCCAAGAGGATCGCCGCCCTCGGCGACGGCACCGTCGGCTACGCCGACTACAGCGCGCAGAACCAGGGCGGCTGGCACTTCACCGCCGAGCTGTACTCCCAGGGCGGCGACGTCGTCAGCGCCGACGGCAAGAAGGCCACCATCGACACCCCCGAGGGCCGCGCCGTCCTGAAGAACCTGCACGACATGCGGTGGACCGACGACTCGATGGGCAGCAAGCAGCTCCTCATCATCAACGACGCGCAGCAGATGATGGGTTCGGGCAAGCTCGGCATGTACCTCGCCGCCCCCGACAACATCCCGATCCTCGTCAAGGAGAAGGGCGGCAACTACAAGGACCTCGCCCTGGCCCCCATGCCGGGCGGCAAGGGCACCCTCATCGGCGGCGACGGCTACATGTTCAACAAGAAGGCCACGCCCGCCCAGATCCGGGCCGGCCTGAAGTGGCTCGACCACATGTTCCTCACCCCGGGCAAGGGCTTCCTCGGCGACTACGCGCGCGCCAAGAAGCACGACGCCCCCGTCGGCCTGCCCGAGCCGCGCCTGTTCACCGGTGCCGCCGACGCCACCGACCAGCGGGTGAAGAAGGCCAACGCCAACGTCCCGGTGGAGAACTACCAGGCGTTCCTCGACGGCAACCACAAGCTCCAGCTGAAGATCGAACCGCCGCACGCCCAGCAGATCTACTCCGTCCTCGACGGCACCGTCTCCGCCGTCCTCACCAAGAAGGACGCCGACGTCGACCAGCTCCTCAAGGAGGCGTCCGGCAAGATCGACAGCATTCTGGCCCGGAGCTGACCACCATGACGAAGACGGCCGAGCGACGGCCCTCGGCGCACGCCGCCGTCCCCCCGGTCCCGGCGCCGCCCCCGGCAGGGGACCGGAGGCGGCGCCGCCTCACCGACCAGGTCCACGCCTACGGCTTCCTCCTCGGCGGCCTGCTCTGCTTCGCCCTGTTCTCCTGGTACCCGGCGATCCGCGCGGTCGTCATCGCCTTCCAGAAGTACACCCCGGGCTCACCGCCCGAGTGGGTCGGCACCGCCAACTTCACCCGGGTCCTGCACGACCCCGAGTTCACGGCCGCCTGGCGCAACACCCTCACCTTCACCCTGCTGGCCCTCCTGATCGGCTTCGCGATCCCCTTCGTCCTGGCCCTGGTGCTCAACGAACTGCGGCACGCCAAAGCCTTCTTCCGGGTCGTGGTCTACCTGCCGGTGATGATCCCGCCGGTGGTCAGCGCCCTGCTGTGGAAGTGGTTCTACGACCCCGGAGCCGGCCTCGCCAACGAGACGCTGCGCTTCCTGCACCTGCCCACCTCGAACTGGTCCAATGGCACCGACACCGCCCTGATCTCCCTGGTCATCGTCGCCACGTGGGCCAACATGGGCGGCACCGTCCTCATCTACCTGGCCGCCCTCCAGTCCATCCCCGGCGAGCTCTACGAGGCGGCCGAACTCGACGGCGCGAACCTCCTCCAGCGCGTCCGACACGTCACGGTCCCGCAGACCCGGTTCGTGATCCTGATGCTGATGCTCCTCCAGATCATCGCCACCATGCAGGTGTTCACCGAACCGTTCGTCATCACCGGCGGCGGCCCCGAGAACGCCACCGTCACCGTCCTCTACCTCATCTACAAGTACGCCTTCCTCTACAACGACTTCGGCGGCGCCTGCGCCCTCAGCGTGATGCTCCTGCTGCTGCTCGGCACCTTCTCCGCGGTCTACCTGCGGCTCACCCGCTCCGAGGCGGACGCATGACCACCGGCACCCGCACCCTGATCTCCCCGGTCACCCTCGCCCGCCCGCGCGGGAGGATCCTCTACTGGACGGTGTTCACGGCCGCCGTCGTCCTCTTCGCGCTCGCCTTCCTCTTCCCCGTGTACTGGATGGCGACCGGCGCCCTGAAGTCCCCGGACGAGGTGGCCCGCACCCCGCCGACGCTCCTTCCCGAGCACTGGCACCTGAGCGGCTACACCGACGCCTGGGACCTCATGGAGCTCCCCCGGCACCTGGGGAACACGCTCGTCCAGGCGGCCGGCGCCTGGGCCTTCCAGCTGGTGTTCTGCACGGCCGCCGCCTACTCCCTGTCCAAGCTGAGGCCCGCCTTCGGCAAAGTGGTCCTCGGCGGCATCCTCGCCACGCTCATGGTCCCGGCGCAGGCGCTGGTCGTCCCGAAGTACCTGACCGTCGCCGACCTGCCGCTGATCCACACCAGCCTGCTCAACGACCCTCTCGCCATCTGGCTGCCGGCCGTCGCCAACGCCTTCAACCTCTACCTGCTCAAACGATTCTTCGATCAGCTGCCGCGCGATGTCCTGGAGGCCGCCGAGATCGACGGCGCCGGCAGGCTCCGCGTCCTGTGGTCCGTCGTCCTGCCCATGTCCAGGCCGGTGCTCGGCGTGGTGTCGATCTTCGCGCTGGTCGCCGTCTGGCAGGACTTCCTGTGGCCGCTGATGGTCTTCTCCGACACCGGCAAGCAGCCGATCAGCGTCGCCCTGGTCCAGCTGTCGCAGAACATCCAGCTCACCGTGCTCATCGCCGCGATGGTGATCGCCAGCATCCCGATGGTGGCGCTGTTCCTCGTCTTCCAGCGGCACATCATCGCCGGGATCAGCGCGGGCAGCACCAAGGGCTGACGCCGCCGCCCCGTCTACAGAAAGGCAAGCCCAGTGGGACAGCCCAGCCATGCCCGGAAAGACCCTGACTGGTGGCGCTCGGCCGTCATCTACCAGGTGTACGTCCGCAGCTTCGCGGACGGCGACGGCGACGGCACCGGCGACCTCGCGGGCGTCCGCGCCCGGCTGCCGTACCTCGCCGAACTCGGCGTGGACGCCCTGTGGTTCACACCGTGGTACGTGTCCCCGCTGAAGGACGGCGGCTACGACGTCGCCGACTACCGGGCCATCGACCCCGCCTTCGGCACCCTCGCCGAGGCCGAGAAACTCATCGCCGAGGCCCGTGAGCTGGGCATCCGCACCATCGTCGACATCGTGCCCAACCACGTCTCCGACCAGCACCCCTGGTTCCGGGCCGCGGCCGCCGCCGGGCCGGGCAGCCCCGAGCGCGAGCTGTTCCACTTCCGGCCCGGACGCGGCGCGCACGGTGAACTCCCGCCGAACGACTGGCCGTCCCAGTTCGTCGGCTCCACCGACCCGGTGTGGACCCGCCTGCCCGACGGCGACTGGTACCTGCACCTGTTCACCCCCGAACAGCCCGACCTCAACTGGGCGCATCCGGCGGTCCACCAGGAGCACGAGGACATCCTGCGCTTCTGGTTCGAGCGGGGCGTCGCCGGCGTCCGCATCGACTCGGCGGCCCTCCTCGCCAAGGACCCGGACCTTCCCGACCTCGCCGCCCACCCGGAGCCGCACCCGTTCGTCGACCGCGACGAACTCCACCACATCTACCGTTCCTGGCGCCGGGTGGCCGACGAGTACGGCGGGGTGTTCGTCGGCGAGGTCTGGCTCCCCGACGCCGAACGCTTCGCCCGGTACCTGCGCCCCGACGAACTCCACACCGCCTTCAACTTCTCGTTCCTGTCCTGCCCCTGGGACGCCGGCCGGCTGCGCGCCTCCATCGACACCACCCTCGCCGAGCACGCCCCCGTCGGCGCCCCGGCCACCTGGGTGCTGTGCAACCACGACGTCACCCGCACGGTCACCCGGTACGGCCGCGAGGACACCGCCTTCGACTTCGCCACCAGGGCCTCCGGCATCCCCACCGACCTGGCGCTCGGCACCCGGCGGGCGCGGGCCGCCGCCCTGCTGTCGCTCGCGCTGCCCGGATCGGTGTACCTCTACCAGGGCGAGGAGCTGGGCCTGCCGGAGGCCGAGATCCCGGCCGACCGCATCCAGGACCCGATGTACTTCCGCTCGCGGGGCGCCGACCCCGGCCGTGACGGCTGCCGGGTGCCGCTGCCCTGGGCCGCCGGTCTGCCGTACGCGGGCTTCGGTTCCCGCGAGGAGCCCTGGCTGCCGCAGCCGGCCGACTGGCCCTCGTACGCGGTCGACCGGCAGCAGCGAGACCCCCACTCCCTGCTCACCCTCTACCGCCAGGCCATCGCGCTGCGCCCCGAGTTCGGCGACGGCCCCCTGACCTGGCTGCCCGCCCCCGACGGCGTGCTCGCCTTCTCCCGCGCGGACGCGGCGCTGTGCGTGGTCAACCTCGCGGCCACGCCCGCCGACCTGCCCGCGCACTCCCGGCTCCTGCTCAGCAGCGGCCCGCTGGACGACGCGGGCCGGCTGCCGCAGGACACGGCGGCCTGGCTGCGCGCCTGAGCCGCGCGGCGGCCCGGTGGCGCGCCCGAGCCGGGCCGTACGGCGGCTGGTCGCGCGTCCGAGCCGCGCCCGTAGATACGCACCTTGCTATCCCCCGCACCCCCACCACGAAGGGATCAGCACATGCACCCCAGCACCGCCGGACACCTCCGGCGCATGCCGGCCATCGGGGCGGTCGTCGCCCTGGCCGCGGGCATGCTCGTCAGCGTCGCCCCGGCCGCCCACGCGGTCGCGGGCGCCACCCTCCCCTTCACCTCCGTGGAGGCCGAGTCGGCGACCGGCAACGGCACGAAGATCGGTCCGGACTACACCCAGGGCAGCCTCGCCTCGGAGGCCTCCGGCCGGCAGGCCGTCCGGCTGTCCCCCGGGCAGCGGGTGGAGTTCACCGTGCCGCGCGCCGCCAACGCGGTGAACGTCGCCTACAGCGTGCCGGACGGTCAGTCCGGATCCCTGAACGTGTACGTCAACGGCACCAAGCTCGCCAAGACCCTCCCGGTGACCTCCAAGTACTCCTACGTCGACACCGGCTGGATCCCCGGCGCGAAGACGCACCACTTCTTCGACAACACCCGGCTGCTGATCGGGCAGAACGTCCAGGCCGGCGACAAGGTCGCCGTGGAGGCGGCCGGCGTCCAGGTCACCGTCGACGTCGCCGACTTCGAACAGGTCGCCCCGGCCGCCGGCCAGCCCGCCGGTTCGGTGTCCGTCGTCTCCAAGGGCGCCGACCCCAGCGGCAACGGCGACTCCACCCAGGCCTTCCGCGACGCCATCGCCGCCGCCCAGGGCGGCACGGTGTGGATACCGCCGGGCGACTACCGTGTCACGTCCTCGCTCAGCGGCGTCCAGAACGTGACCCTGCAGGGCGCGGGCAGCTGGTACTCGGTCGTGCACACCTCGCGCTTCATCGACCAGTCCGGCTCGGCGGGCAACGTCCGCATCAAGGACTTCGCGGTCATCGGCGAGGTCACCGAACGCGTCGACTCCAGCCCGGACAACTTCGTCAACGGCTCACTCGGACCGAACAGTTCGGTCTCCGGCATGTGGATCCAGCACCTGAAGGTCGGCCTGTGGCTCACGGGCAACAACGACAACCTGGTGGTGGAGAACAACCGCATCCTCGACACCACCGCCGACGGACTCAACCTCAACGGCACGGCGAAGGGCGTCCGCGTCCGCAACAACTTCCTGCGCAACCAGGGCGACGACTCCCTCGCCATGTGGTCGCTGTACTCCCCGGACACCGACTCCAGCTTCGAGAACAACACGATCTCGCAGCCCAACCTCGCCAACGGCATCGCCATCTACGGCGGCACCGACATCGCCGTGCGCAACAACCTGGTCTCCGACACCAACGCCCTCGGCAGCGGTATCGCCATCTCCAACCAGAAGTTCCTCGACCCGTTCCACCCCCTCGCCGGCACCATCACGGTCGACGGCAACACGCTGGTGCGCACCGGCGCGATGAACCCCAACTGGAACCACCCCATGGGCGCGTTGCGCGTCGACTCCTACGACAGCGCCATCAACGCGACCGTGAACATCACCAACACGACGATCACCGACAGCCCCTACAGCGCCTTCGAGTTCGTCTCCGGCGGCGGCCAGGGCTACCCGGTGCGGAACGTCAACGTCACCGGCGCGACCGTGCGGAACACCGGCACGGTCGTGGTCCAGGCCGAGGCCCAGGGCGCGGCGACCTTCAAGAACGTCACCGCGACCCAGGTCGGCGCGGCCGGCGTCTACAACTGCCCCTACCCGGCGAACTCCGGCTCCTTCGCCCTCACCGACGGCGGCGGCAACTCCGGCTGGTCCAGCACCTGGTCGGACTGCTCCACCTGGCCGCAGCCGGGGCAGGGCAACCCGGAACCCGACCCGAACCGCAACCTCGCCAAGGGCCGCCCGGCCACCGCGACCGGCTCCCAGGACGTCTACACCCCCGGCAAGGCGGTCGACGGCGACGCGAACTCGTACTGGGAGTCCACCAACAACGCCTTCCCGCAGTCCCTCACCGTCGACCTCGGCTCCTCCTACGCCGTGCGCCGCCTGGTGCTGAAGCTGCCGCCGTCCTCGGCCTGGGGCGCCCGCACCCAGACCGTCACGGTGCTCGGCAGCACCGACGGCTCCGGCTACTCGACCGTACTGGGCGCGCAGGGCTACCGCTTCGACCCGGCCACCGGCAACACCGCGACCGTGACTCTGCCGAGCGGCACGAACCTGCGCTACCTACGCCTGACCGTCACCGCGAACACGGGCTGGCCGGCGGGCCAGTTCAGCGAGGTGGAGGCGTACCAGACCCCCTGACCGCCCCGACCCGCACAGCCCGGACCGGGCGCCCCGGCACCACGACGGGCCGGGGCGCCCGCACACACCCATGGGGCCGGTGAGAGTCCGGGCGGCACCCGGTTTCCTCCCGTACCCACGACTTCATGTGCGCGCCATCGCACCCTTCCCTGACGTTCGCTGCTCTTGGAACACTCGCTCCGCGCGGATTCCGTCATCTGGCGGGTATCGCGTACGTCAGGACGAGAGGACCCTCACCCATGCCCGAAGTCAACCGGCGGCGCTTCCTCCAGATCGCGGGCGCCACCACGGCGTTCACGGCGCTGTCCAGCAGCATCCAGCGCGCGGCCGCCCTGCCCGCCCACCACCGCACCGGATCGGTGGAGGACGTCGAGCACATCGTCGTCCTCATGCAGGAGAACCGTTCTTTCGATCACTACTTCGGTTCGCTCCGAGGAGTCCGCGGCTTCGGCGACCCCCGTTCGGTCACCCAGAACGGCAGGTCCGTCTGGAAGCAGTCCGACGGCACGAAGGACGTCCTGCCCTTCCACCCGGACGCCGACGACCTGGGCCTGGCCTTCATCCAGGACCTCCCGCACGGCTGGAACGACGGACACACCGCCTTCAATGGTGGCAAGTACGACAAGTGGGTGCCCGCCAAGTCCGCCACGACGATGGCGTACCTCACCCGCGACGACATCCCCTTCCACTACGCGCTCGCCGACTCCTTCACCATCTGCGACGCCTACCACTGCTCCTTCATCGGCTCCACGGACCCGAACCGCTACTACATGTGGACGGGCTGCACCGGCAACGACGGCAAGGGCGGCGGCCCGGTCCTCGGCAACGACGAGGCGGGCTACGGCTGGACCACCTACCCCGAGCGCCTGGAGCGGGCCGGGGTCTCCTGGAAGATCTACCAGGACGTCGGCGACGGCCTCGACGCGAACGGCGGCTGGGGCTGGATCAACGACGCCTACCGCGGCAACTACGGCGACAACTCGCTGCTGTACTTCAACCAGTACCGGAACGCCAAGCCCGGCGACCCGCTGTACGACAAGGCCCGCACCGGCACCGACGCCCGCAAGGGCGAGGGCTTCTTCGACCAGTTGAAGGCGGACGTCCAGGGCGGCAAGCTGCCCCAGGTCTCCTGGATCGTCGCCCCCGAGGCCTTCACCGAGCACCCGAACTGGCCCGCCAACTACGGCGCCTGGTACGTCTCCCAAGTCCTCGACGCGCTCACCTCCGACCCCGACGTGTGGGGGAAGACCGCGCTGTTCATCACCTACGACGAGAACGACGGCTTCTTCGACCACGTCATCCCGCCCTACCCGCCGGCCTCGGCCGCCCAGGGCAAGTCGACGGTCGACCCCGCGCCGGACCTGTTCAAGGGCGACGCCGGCCACGTCGCCGGCCCCTACGGGCTCGGCCAGCGCGTGCCGATGCTGGTGGTCTCCCCCTGGAGCAAGGGCGGGTACGTCTGCTCCGAGACCCTCGACCACACCTCGATCATCCGGTTCATCGAGCGTCGTTTCGGTGTCCAGGAGCCGAACATCTCGCCCTGGCGGCGGGCCGTGTGCGGCGACCTGACCAGTGCCTTCGACTTCTCCCGCAAGGACACCGCGCGGGTCGTGCTGCCCTCCACGGCCGGCTACCAGCCCAAGGACCACGACCGCCACCCCGACTACGTGCCCAAGCCTCCCGCCAACGGAACGCTTCCCCGGCAGGAGCGGGGCAGCAGGCCCACCCGTCCGCTGAAGTACGCCCCCCTGGTGGACGGTTCGGCGGACACCGCGGCCGGCAAGTTCACGCTCACGTTCGGCTCCGGGGCGCACGCGGGCGCGGTCTTCCTCGTGACGTCCGACAGCCGGACCGACGGCCCCTGGACGTACACCACGGAGGCCGGCAAGACGCTCTCGGACACCTGGAACTCGGTGTACTCCGGCGGCGACTACGACCTCACCGTGCACGGCCCCAACGGCTTCCTGCGCGTCTTCAAGGGCCGCAACAAGGCCGCCGGCCCCGAGGTCACCGCCCGTCACAAGGGCGACGACGTGGAGCTCACCTTCACCAACAAGGGCTCCGGCACGGCGAAGCTGAAGCTGGTCGACGGCTACGGCGGCAAGCCGGTGACGGTGACGGTCCGGCCCGGCGCGACCGTGCGGCACACCGTCGCACTCGCGGCGAGCAAGCGCTGGTACGACCTGACCGTGACCTTCGACGCCGACCCGGCCTTCCTGCGCGGCTTCGCCGGGCACGTGGAGAACGGGCGGCCCGGCGTCAGCGACCCGGCGATCGTCACGGGGTGAACGGGCGATGAACACCGCTCCGTGCGGACTGGTCAGGTACCGGTCATATCAGGGTAGTGTGCCCCGGTGACCACGCAATCGAACACTCCTGCAGGCTGGTACCCGGATCCGCACGGAGCGGCCCAGACGCTCCGCTACTGGGACGGCACGCAGTGGACCGAGCACACCAACCCGGCCCAGCAGCAGGCCGGGCAGGTTCCGCCGCAGCAGGCCGGTGACGCCAAGGTGCAGCGCCAGGTGCAGCAGCAGGCCGGCGTCGCGGGCGGCGGCCCCGGTGGCGGCACCCTCTTCACCGAGCCCGTCCTGGTCGTGAACCAGAAGGCCAAGCTGATCGAGCTGACCAACGAGTACAAGGTCATGGACCAGAACGGCCGGGAGATCGGCTCGGTCACCCAGGTCGGTCAGGGCGTGCTGCGCAAGATCCTGCGCTTCGTCTCCAGCCTGGACCAGTTCCTCACCCACAAGCTGGAGATCCGCGACGCCCACGGCCGGCCGCAGCTGCTGCTGACCCGGCCCGCGAAGATCTTCAAGTCGCGGGTGGTCGTGACCCGCCCGGACGGCTCACCGGTCGGCGAGATCGTCCAGAAGAACATGATCGGGAAGATCAACTTCGCGATGACGGCGAACGGCCGGCAGGTCGGCGCGATCAAGGCGGAGAACTGGCGCGCCTGGAACTTCGCGATCGTCGACCACGCCGACAACGAGGTCGCCCGGATCACCAAGACCTGGGAAGGCCTCGCCAAGACCCTGTTCACGACGGCGGACAACTACGTCCTGCAGATCCACTACCAACTGCCCGAACCGCTGCTGAGCCTCGTGGTGGCCACGGCGCTGACGGTGGACACCGCGCTCAAGCAGGACGCGCGCGGCTGGGGCTGACCGGGACGCCCGGACGGCAGGAAGCAGCACGGCGACGGCGGCCGGTGCCCGCGGAACGCGCGCACCGGCCGCCGCCGTGTGCCCGGGTGGTCACAGGGCCGTGAGGTGCCCCGGCTGGTCCGGCTGCCGGGGCAGCAGCACCGGCTCCGCGGTCGCCGTACCCGGCTCCAGCGCCAGCACGGCCGCCACCGGGTGCTCGTCGTCGCCGCCGGACTCGTCCTGGCCGGCGGGCGCGGGTGCCGCCCTGGTCAGCAGCACCACGCCCCAGGAGGCCAGCCCCGCGCCGGCCAGGGCCAGCAGCACCCCGGCGGCACCGCCCTGGAGGCCCTGCCCCAGCAGCGTCAGGCCGATCACCGCGGCGGCCACCGGGTTGGTGAGGGTGACCACGGCCAGCGGGGCGCCGAGTCCGCCGCGATAGGCCGTCTGGGACAGCAGCAGCCCGCCGACGGCGAACCCGGCGACGAGCACGGCCACCACGATCACCTCCGTGCTCAGCACCGGGCCCGAGCGGTCCGTCGCCGCCACGGTCACCGTCTGGGTGAGCGCGGAGGCGACCCCGGAGGCGAAGCCGGACGCGGTGGCGTGCCTGAGGCCCGGCCGGGCGCCGGGCCAGGACAGCAGACCGATCGCGGCGGCGGTCGTACCCGCGACCACCAGGGCCTCGGTCAGCGACAGCACCCGGGCGGGCGCCGGACCGGAGGCGGTGACCAGCAGCGCGGCGAGCCCCAGCAGGGTGAGCGCCGTACCGCGCCACTCCACCGCGCTGACCCGCCGGCCGGCCGCCCGCGCGCCCAGGGGCACGGCGGCGACCAGGGTGAGCGCGCCCAGCGGCTGTACGACGGTCAGCGGGCCGTACTTGAGGGCGACGACGTGCAGCAGCGCGGCGACGGCGTTCAGCCCGACCGCCGACCACCAGGCGCCGGTGCCCAGCAGTCGCAGCAGACCGGTGCCGGCGCTGCGCGCGGCGAGCCGTTCCTGGGCGACGGCGGCCAGCGCGTAGGCGACGGCCGACACCAGCGACAGGCCGAGGGCGGCCAGGGTGGCGGCGCTCATCGGCCCGCTCCCGCCAGGACGGCCTCGCGCGGCTTCAGCAGACCGGTGCCGCGGCCCGCCGTAGTGGGCGTGCGCCGCGGCGGAGGGACGACCGCGAGGGCGAGGCCGAGCATGGCCGTGGCGACGATCGCGTCGAGCCAGTAGTGGTTCGCCGTGCCCACGATCACCAGCAGGGTGACCAGCGGATGCAGCAGCCACAGCCGGCGCCGGCGGGACCGGGTGGCGGCCATCAGGCCGATCGCCACCATCAGCGCCCAGCCGAAGTGCAGCGAGGGCATGGCCGCGAACTGGTTGGAGAGGTGGTCGCTGGACGGCGGGCCGTACACCGACGGGCCGTAGATCCGGGCGGTGTCCACCAGGCCCGTCCCGGTCAGCATGCGCGGCGGGGCCAGCGGGAACGTGAACGGCAGCACGAGGGCGGCGGTGGTGAGGACCGCGAGGACCCGTCGGGCCCAGACGTAGTGCGCGGGCCGCCGCAGGTACAGCCAGACCAGGAAGGCGAGTGTGGCCGGGAAGTGGACGGTCGCGTAGTAGGTGTTCGCCAGGTGGACGAGGGTGTCGCCGTGCAGCAGCGCCGACTGCACGGCGGTCTCGCGGGGGAGGTGGACGCTCCGCTCCAGGTGCCAGACGTGCCGGGCGTTGCGGAAGGCGTCCGCGGTGTGGCCGGTGGCCAGTTGGCGGCCCAGTTTGTAGACCAGGAAGAGCCCGGCGACGAGCAGGAACTCACGTATCAGGGACGGACGGGCCGGAGTCTCCGGTTCCCCCTCCGCCTCCGCAGGCTCGGTTCGGGCATTCATCCCCCGGCCCCTTCGCTGACGATGGTGCGTGTCGTGGTGCGGACGAGCCCCGGTCCGCACCGGAACTCATCGATACGTTGCCGTACCGATACGCCAGTGTACCGATACGGTCGAGTACCGGTACACTGGCGTATCGATTGATGTGCGCCACACTGGAGACACGCACGGGGACCAGGCACCGCGCAGCACGGGAAACAGGCACGAGTGAGGGGAAGCACCGCATGACGTCGCAGGCCGCGGACGCACCGGACACGGTCGTCGCCTCGCGCCGCTCCAAGATCACGCCGGAGCGTGAGCGGGAGTTCTTCGACGCCGTGCTGGAACAGATCCGCGAGTGCGGATACGACTCCGTCACCATGGAGGGCATCGCCGCCAGCACCCGGTGCAGCAAGTCCACGCTCTACCGGCAGTGGAAGACCAAGCCGCAGTTCGTCGCGGCGGCGCTGCGCGCCAACCGCCGGGTGAGGTTCGCCGGCATCGACACCGGATCGCTCGCGGAGGACCTGCGCCAGGCCGCACGGACCGCCGGCGACTGGTCCGGCAAGGACACCCGGCTGCTCCAGGCGCTGGGGCACGCGGTGACGGCGGACCAGGAGCTGGCCCAGGCGCTGCGCGAGGCACTGGTGCACCCGGAGATCGCCGCGCTGGAGGAGATCCTGGCCCGGGGCGTGGCCCGGGGCGAGGTCCGGCCGGACCACCCGGCGCTGGAGTACATCCCGGCCATGATGTTCGGCGTCCTGCGCGTGCGGCCGGTGCTCGACGGCCACTACGCCGACTCCGACTACCTCGTCCGCTTCGTGGAGGCCGCCGTGCTGCCCTCGCTCGGACTGACATGAGACCCAGGCCGCCGTTCACGGGATGACTGGACGGCGACCTGCCCGCGCCGCACCGTGGGGACGGGGGCGGCGCGCACCCCCCGGCCGGGTGGGGTTCCCCTTGAGCGGAGGGGAATCCCACCCGGCCGATCCGTCTCTCAGACGTCCTGACCGCTCCCGCCGCCGGACGAGACCTTGATCCCCTTGAGGATCTCGTCGATGACGGACAGCTTCTGCCCGACGTCCACGCCGAAGCGGACCACCACGATCTGCCGGGCTTCGTTGGGGGAGGGGAAGGCGACCGACTCGACATAGCCGTCGGATCCCTTGCTGGTGACCGCCTTCCAGCGCACCAGGTAACCCTTCTGCCCGGCCACCGTCACCGCCTCGGAGGCCAGCACCTCGTGCGAGGTGATGCTGCCGTAGGTGGTACCGCCGTACGACTGCTTGGCGTTGGCGGCGATGTCCGCCTTCGCGACCTTCTCCGCCGTGTCGGCCTCGATGCCCAGCGCCACCGCCGGGGCCGTGTAGGCGCCGCCCGCGGTGCACGTCTGGGCCGGGTTGCCGGGGCACTTGTAGGCGTCGTCGGAGGTCACCTGCGCCCCGACGCTGATCGCCTGTCCGGTCCAGCCCTTCGGCACCGGCAGGCTGATGCCGTTGACCGGGTCCGTCACGGAGCCGCCGCCCTTGACCTTCGGCGCCTCCGACTGGCCCGGGGACGGCGAGGCCCCACCGGACCCGCCGGAGCCTCCGGAGCCGCCGCTCCCGCCCGAGTCGCCGCCGGGCCCGCCGAACGGCCCGCCCTGGCCGCCGTCCTGCCCGCCGCCCGGCCCCTGCCGCGACCCGGCGCGGTCGTCGCCGCCCCCGCCGTCCTTGGTGAGGACGTACACGCCGACCCCGATGCTCGCCAGGACCGCGGCCGTCACCGCGACGGCTATGCCCGTGCGCAGCCGGCGCCGGGACGGGGCGGGTGGCGGGGCCGGGTACGCCGGATACCCCTGCCCGCCCGCATGCCCCTGCTGTTCCGGATACCCCGGGTAGGCGCCGAACCCGGCGGGAGCCGAGGGCGCCGCCGGACCCGCCGGGTGGACCGGCCCGGCCGGCTGCGGTGCGCCGTCCGCCGCCGGCCCGCCCGGGGGACCCCACGTGGCGGACGTGCCGGCGGGGCGGGTCCGGTCCGTCCAGGCCTTGCCGTCCCACCAGCGCTCGGTGGGCGGACCGTCGTTCGTCTGCCCGGGGTCGGGGTACCACCCGGGAGGAGTCACCTGCGTCATGCCCCCACCGTATGAGGCGAGCGTGAAAGCGGGATGAGAGGATCCGCCGCCAACGGGACGAAGCGGAGTATTTTTCCCCCGATTTCTCGGTGCGCCTTCCCACAGGGGCCGTTGACACCCCGTCCGCTGGTCGCGCGGGCGGTCGCGTCGCCTGCCCGCCCCCTGTTTCACCCGGCCGGGCAAGAGCTGCCGCGAGCGGCCACCGAAGGCCCCGCCCGACGACTACGCTCGGGGTCTGTACGTCATTCGGGCGACCTGGGGAGGTAACGGGATGACGGAGGGACGGCCGTCGGCGGCCGGCTCGGCTCCCCTGTGGGAACGGGACGCCGAGCTCGCCACCGTCGCGCAGGCGCTCGACGTCCTGTGCGCGGACCAGTCGTCCGGGGGCAGCCTGCTGGTCATCCGGGGCGAGGCGGGACTCGGCAAGACCGCGCTGCTGGCCGAGACCCGGCGCATCGCCGAACGCCGGGGCTGCGCCGTCTGGTCCGCACGCGGCGCCGAGACGCTGAGATCCGTCCCGTTCCACGTCGTACGGCAGCTCCTCCAGCCCGCGCTGCTGTCCCTGCTGCCCGAGGAGGCCCGCGAGTACCTCGGCGACTGGTACGACATCGCCGGTCCCGCCCTCGGCATAGCGGAACCGCAGGCCGACAACGCCGACCCGCAGTACGTCTGCGACGGGCTCGTCGCCGCCGTGCGCCGGCTCTCCCGCCGCCAGTGGCCGCTGGTCCTGCTCGTCGACGACGCGCACTGGGCCGACCAGGAGACCCTGCGCTGGCTCGCCGCCTTCGCCGAACGCCTGGACGACCTGTCCGTCCTCGTCGTGGTCGCCCGCCGGCCCGGCGAGGTCACCGGGGACAGCGCCCGCCTGCTCGACGCGGTGGCCGCCGCGGGCCGCCCCGTCCCCACCCTCAGCGCCCTCACCCCGGACGCCACCGCCGGACTCACCCGCGCCACCGTCGGCCGGCACGCCGACGACGCGTTCTGCCGCGAGGTCTGGGCCGTCACCGGCGGCAACCCCTACGACACCGTCGAACTCCTCGCCAAGGTCCAGGACAGCGAACTGCCGCCCGTCGAGGCGCAGGCGGGAGAGCTGCGCGCCCTCAACCGCGCCGCCCGCGGCGGCGGACTGGTCGACCGGCTCAAGGGCCTCGGCCTGGAGGCCACCCGGTTCGCCTGGGCCGCCGCCATCCTCGGCACCGGCATCACCGTCGACATGGTCGCCCAACTCGCCACCATGAACGACGAACTGGCCCGCACGTGCGCCGAACTCCTCTGCACCGCCCGCATCCTCACCGAACCCGGACCGTCCGCCGGCACCGAACGCACCGGCGGCGAGCTGGAGTTCGTCCACCCCCTCATCGCCACCGCGGTCTACAACTCCATCCCGCCCGGCGTGTGCACCGCCATGCACGGCGTCGCCGCGCAGATGATCACCGAGCGCGGCCGCGGCGCCGCCGAGGCCGCCCGCCACCTGCTGAAGGTGCACCCGGACGACGACGAGGAACTGGTCGAGCAGTTGCGCGAGGCCGCCCGCGAACACCTCGCCGTCGGCGCGCCCGACGCGGCCCGCCGCTGCCTGGAACGCGCCCTGGCGGAACCGCCCCTCCCCGAGGTGCACGCGCACGTCCTCTACGAACTCGGCTGCGCCACCCTGCTGACCAACCCCGCGGTCACCATCGACCATCTGCAGAGCGCCCTCGCCATGCCCGGCCTCGACGGCGACGACCGGGTCGACGCCGTCGTCCGCCTCTCCCAGGCACTGCTCCACAACGACCAGCTGGAGGAGGCCGTCCGCACGGTAGAGGCCGAGGCCGCCCGGCACGAGGCGGGTCCCGTCCGGATGCGGTTGCAAGCCTTCCAGTTCATGTGGGAGGGCATCCACGGCGAGACCGTCTCCCCGGCCCGCTCCCGGCGCCTGGCCGAGCTGGCGAGCACCTGTGCCGGCCGCGACAACGCCGAACGCGCCCTGCTGATCCTGCGCGGCTTCGACGCGATGACCCACGGCGAGAGCGCCGACGAGGTCATCGAGCTGTGCGACCGCGCCCTGGTCAACGGCCGCCTCGCGCCCGGCCTCGGCTGGACCGACACCGAGTGGGGCATGGAACTGCTGATGATGCTCGGCAGCGCCTACACCTACGCCGACCGGCTCGACCGCGCCGAGAGCCTGTTCGCCGAAGCCCGGCGCGTCTACACCACGGCCGGCTGGCGCGGCGGCCACCTCTCCCTGGCCAACGCCTTCCTCGGGCTCGCCTACCGCAGACAGGGCCGGCTGCGCGACGCCGAGTCCACGCTGCGCGAGGCCCTGGTCCTCGCCGAACGCGTCGGCCGCCGCCTGCCCCTGTACTGGTCCGCCACCTGCGGTCTGGTCGACACCCTGCTGGCCCGGGGCAGGGTCGAGGAGGCCTGGTCGGTCGCCGAACGGTACGGCTTCGCGCCGCCGTACCCCTCCACCATCGTGCTGCCCGACATCCGCTCGGTACGCGGCCGGCTGCTGCTCGCCGTCGGCCGCACCGAGGACGGCATCAACGAACTGGAGGCCGCCGAGAAGACCGCCGCCTCCCGTGGCGGCCACAACCCGGTCCTCGCGCCCTGGTCCATCGACCTCGCCAAGGCGCTCGCCGGGCAGGACCCGGACCGTGCCGCCCAGCTCGCGGCCGACGCCCGCCGGCAGGCCGAGCGCTTCGGCACGGACACCGCCATAGGCGAGGCCCTGCGCTGCGCCGCCGCCCTGGCGACGGGACAGCGGGCGGTGCAGCTCGCCGCCCGCGCCGTCACCTACCTGGAGGCCTCACCCTGCCAGTACGAGCACGCGGCGGCCCGCGTCGAGTACGGCATCGCCGCCCGCTCGGTCGCCGAACTGGGCCGGGGCCTGGACCTGGCCCGGGCGTGCGGCGCGGAGCACCTGGTGGCCCAGGCACGGGGGGTGCTGGAGACGGGACGGGGGTTGCGCTGAGCCGTGCCGGAGGCGGGGCGGGGCTCGCACTCACCCGGCGTCCCCCGGGTCACAGACCGAGCAGCTGCTCCGTCACCGCCGCCAGCCGCTCGCGCACGTCACCGTCGTACGCCGCCTCGTGTGCCCGCGCCGGCCGGGTCCCGTCGTAGTACCCGCCGCTGCCCGTCTCCCGGGTGGCCAGGGCCAGCACGCCCGGTGCCCCGTCGGCGACGGAGTTCCACGGGGTGATG
Source organism: Streptomyces sp. NPDC017676 (assembly GCF_044329325.1). Taxonomy (NCBI): domain Bacteria; kingdom Bacillati; phylum Actinomycetota; class Actinomycetes; order Kitasatosporales; family Streptomycetaceae; genus Streptomyces; species Streptomyces sp. NPDC017676. The sequence continues at coordinate 335,790 of NZ_JBIRJA010000010.1, forward strand.
CCGCCCTCGCGGACCATCGCCGTGTCCATGTAGGTCGCGGGGTGCAGCACGTTCACCGACACGCCGCTGCACGCCAGCTCCTCGGCCAGGGTGAACGTGTACGCGGCGAGCGCGAACTTGCTGCGGCAGTAGGCCGAGATCCCGCTGTAGCCACGGGAGAGTCCGGGATCGGCGAAATCGACGGGCTCCTGGCCGGCCGAGCCGACGTTGACGATCCGGGCCGGCGGATTCGCCCGCAGCACCGGCAGCAGGGCGCGTGTCAGCACCACGGGCGCGAGGTAGTTCACGGCGAGCCGCAGCTCATGCCCGTCAGCGCTCAGCTCCCGCCCGGAGCCCGGTGTCCCACCGCCCACGCCCGCGTTGTTGATCAGCACGTCGAGGCCGGGATGCGCCTCGGCAACCCGCGCGCCCAGCTCCCGGACCTCGGCCAGCCGGGCCAGATCGGCGACGAACCCCTCCGCCGCGCCCTCCGTGCGCAGCTCCTCGACCAGCCGCTCGGTGCGCGCCCGGTCACGACCATGGGCCAGGACGAGGTGACCGGAGCGGACCAGCTCGAAGGCGACGTACCGGCCGAGCCCGGAGGTGGCGCCGGTGATCAGAACAGTGGACATGCCGCCAGCCTAGGCACGCCCGGGCGCCGGGAACGAGTTGCTGCCGGAAGTACGACCGGCAGGGTCACCCTCGTCCCTCAGCCCGTCTCCTCCTCGGCGAGGACCCGCTGGGCCGTCGCGAACGCCGAGTTGGCGGCCGGCACCCCGCAGTACACGGCGGTCTGCAACAGCACCGCGCCGATCTCCTCCGGCGTCAGCCCGTTGCGCCGCGCCGCCCGGACATGCATCGCCAGCTCGTCGTGGTGGCCGTGGGCGACCAGCGCGGTCAGCGTGATCATGCTGCGCTCGCGGCGGGACAGCGTCGGGTCGGTCCAGATCTCCCCCCAGGCGTAGCGGGAGATGAAGTCCTGGAAGCGGGCCGTGAACGGGGTCTGCCGGGCCTGTGCGCGGTCCACATGGGCGTCGCCCAGCACCTCCCGGCGCACCGCCGTACCGCTCGCCGGCGGCCCGTCGAGGTGGGTGCGCAGCGCGGTCAGCACGGCCCGAGGGCACTGCGCCGGCGCCAGATGGGAGGCCCCGGGCAGCTCCACCAGCGTCGCCGCCGTCACCGCGTCGGCGATCTCCCGCAGATGGGCGGGCGGGGTCGCGGGATCCTGCCGGCCCGCCACCAGCAGCGTCGGTACGGTGATGTCGCCGAGCCGGTCGCGCAGGTCGAACGCGGCGAGCGCGTCGCAGCAGGCGGCGTACGCCTCCGGGTCGGCCTCCCGGTGGTCGCGGACCAGCCCCGGCACGCTGAACCCGGGCGTGAACCAGCGCCCCTCGGCGCTGTCCGCCAGCCCGTCCAGGCCCTCGCGGCGCACCCGCTCCGCCCGCTCCCGCCAGGGGGCCTCCCCGCCGAAGTGGGCGGAGGAGCACAGCACTGCCAGCGAGGACAGCCGCTCGGGGTGGTGGACGGCCAGGTGCAGGCCGACGGCGCCGCCCAGGGACACGCCCGCGTACGCGAACCGGTCGATGCCGAGGGCGTCGGCCAGCTCCAGCACCAGCGCGGCAAGGTCGCCGACGGTCGCGCCCGCCGCGATCAGGTCCGCCGCCGAGCCCCCGTGCCCGGGCAGGTCCCAGCGGACGACCCGGTGGGCTGCGGACAGTTCGGGCGCGACCTGGTCCCACAGGGCCAGGGAGGTGCCGAGCGAGGGACCGAGCAGCAGCGGGGGAGCGGAAGCCGGGCCTTCTTCCTGGTGGTTGAGGAGTTTCACGGTCAAGGTCGCTCCAGGGCGCGGTCGGTGAGGGGACCGGCGAAGCCGGTGTAGTGGGCGGGGTCGAGCAGGTCGTCGAGATCGACGTCCTTCAACTCGTCTGTTTCAGGCAGCAGTTCGGAGAGCGGACGGTCCTCGGCGTGGGCGCGGCGGGCCAGTTCGGTCAGCAGTTCCTTGGCACGTGCCCGGCCGAGGACGGGCGCGAGGGCGGCCGACAGCCGCTCGGAGACGATCAGGCCCCGGGTGATGCCGAGGTTCCGGCGCATCGCCGCCGGGTGCACACGCAGCCCCTCGGCCAGCTCCGCCGCGTGGGTGGCCGCGCCGCCCACCAGCCGGAGCAGGTCGCGCAGCGGCTCCCACTCGGCGTGCCAGGCGCCGGCCGGCCGCTCGTCCTCGGCGGCGAGGCAGCCGTACAGCGAGGCCGCGAGCTGCGGGGCGCGCCGGGCGGCGGACGCCAGGAGCGTGGCGCGCACCGGGTTCGCCTTGTGCGGCATGGCCGACGAGCCGCCGCCGCTGCCCTCGCTCACCTCGCCGATCTCGGTGCGCGACAGCGTCAGGACGTCCACGGCGAACTTGCCCAGCGCCCCCGCCGTGAAGGCCAGGCACCCCGCCAGGTCCGCCACCGGGGTGCGCAGGGTGTGCCAGGGCAACGCCGGGGCGGCTAGGCCGACTTCTCTGGCGTAGGCCCGCGTCAGAGCGGTCGCGTCCTCGGCGCCGTACGCCCGGAAGGCCGCCAGGGTCCCGGCGGCGCCGCCGAGTTGGACGGGCAGCGCGTCCCGGACCCGGGTGACCCGGTCGCGCGCGTCCAGGACCAGCGAGCGCCAGCCGGCCGCCTTCAGCCCGAACGTCGTCGGGACGGCGTGCTGGGTGAGCGTCCGCCCCGGCAGCACCGTGTCCCGGTGTGCGGCGGCGAGGCGGGCCAGCGCCCGTTCGGTGCGGCCGAGGTCGGCCAGGACCGGGGCCAGGGTGCGCGCGGCGACCAGCATCGTCGCCGTGTCCATGATGTCCTGGCTGGTGGCGCCCCGGTGGACGTAGGAGCCGTACTCGGCGCCGACCGCCGCGGTCAGGTCGGCGACCAGCGGGATGACCGGGTTGCCGCCGTCCGCGGTCCGCGCCGCCAGGGAGCGGATGCCGAACCGGTCCGGGACGGCCGCCTCGGTCACCGCCGCCGCGGCCCCGGCCGGGGCGAGGCCCAGCGCGGCCTGCGCCCGGGTCAGCGCGGCCTCCGCGTCGAGCAGGGCCCGCAGATACCCGTGGTCGCTCGTCTCGGACGCGGCGCCCGACCGTGCCCACTCCGGGGCGAGCAGGCCGGTGTCGGCGCAGGGAGGGGAAGCGGATGTCACTCGAACTCCAGGAAGACCGTCTCGCCTTCGCCCTGAAGGCGGATGTCGAAACGGTAGGCGCCGTCCGCCTCCTCGCGCGCGATCAGCGTGTCGCGCCGGTCACCCACCCGGGTCAGCAGCGGGTCGGCGGCCAGCGCGGCCTCGTCGCCCGGCAGGTAGATCCGGGTGAACAGGTGCACGAGCAGGCCCCGCGCGAAGACGCACACGCTGAGGTACGGCGCGTTCCGCCCGCGGGCGCCGGGCCGGAGCGTACGGGCGTACCAGTGGCCGTCGGCGTCGGTCTGGACGCGGCCCCAGCCGGTGAACTCCACGCCGTTGCGGCCCAGGTGACCGCCGGTGGCCGGGTCGCGCCGCTGGGAGCCGTCCACGTGCGGGACGGTGCCGTCGGGACGCGGACCCCACAGCTCGATCAGCGCGTCGGGCAGCGGCTCTCCGTCGCCGTCGAGGACGTACCCGTGCACGGTGACCGTGTCCGGGTGGCCGAGCGGCGCGATCTCCTCGCCGCCGCGGAAGGGCAGCGCGTAGCCGTAGAACGGGCCGACGGTGTGCGACGGCGTGGGCAGCACCTGCTCCGCGCTGCTCGGATCGATGATCGTCATGGCGGTCAGCGTCCTTCTTCCGTCCAGGTGGCGGCCGGGCCGTCCAGCACGATGTCCCAGTGGTAGCCGAGGGAGAACTCCGGCACCGACAGGCCGTGGTCGTAGGTGGCGACAAGCCGCTGCCGGGCCGCGTCGTCCGTCACGGACTGCAGGATCGGGTCGTACGGGAAGAGCGGGTCGTTCGGGAAGTACATCTGCGTCACCAGCCGCTGGGTGAATGCCGTGCCGAACACCGAGAAGTGGATGTGCGCCGGGCGCCAGGCGCCCACGTGGTTGCGCCACGGGTAGGGGCCCGGCTGGATGGTGGTGAAGTGGTAGCGGCCCTCGGCGTCGGTGAGGGCGCGGCCGACGCCGGTGAAGTTCGGGTCCAGCGGGGCGTCGTGCTGCTCGCGCCGGTGGGCGTAGCGGCCGGCCGAGTTGGCCTGCCAGATCTCGATCAGCTGGCCGCGGACCGGGCGTCCGTGCCGGTCCAGCAGCCGCCCGGAGACGGTGATCCGCTCGCCGATGGGCTCCCCGGTGTGCTGCCGGGTGAGGTCGTTGTCGACCTCGGTGAGGTCGCGCTCCCCGAAGGCGGGGGAGCGCAGTTCCACCAGTTCGGGGTCCTGGCTGGTGTCGATCGCCACCAGGGGCTGCTTCGGGTGGCGCAGCACGGAGGAACGGTACGGCGCGTAGTCGCGGCGCGGGTGGTGTTCGACGGGGGCGCCGTCGGCGACGCGCTTCTCGTAGGCGGCGTGCGCGGCGGCGATCTCCTGGTCGATGTCGGCTTGGGTGAGAGGCATGGGATACCTGACGCTTCCTTGGCGTTCGAGGAGGAGGTCTCTCCGGTTGTTCATCGGGGGAAGATAGTCAGCGCACTGACTGTTTCGGCGAGGTGTTGCTCACGCTGCCACTGGAGACGGTGACCGTCAAGAGCTGCCCTCTGTGGAGCGTCCGGAAGGAGACAGGGGCGCTGGGTGCCGAGTATCGTTCAGTGCACCAACGAACCGATCAGGGGAGCGCACATGGCCGCCGTGGACCTCGCCACCCATCCCGGGCACCTGGCCCGGCGGCTCCAGCAGGCGCACTACCTGCTGTGGAACACCATGGTCTCGGAGGAGATCACCTCGCCGCAGTTCGCGGTCATGAACGCCCTCGTCGCCGAGCCCGGGCTCGACCAGCGGACCGTGGGGGAACGGGTGGGCCTCGACCGCTCCACCATCGCCGAGGTCATCAGCCGGCTCGACCGCCGGGGGCTGCTGCACAAGGTGCGCGACCCCCAGGACGGCCGGCGCTTCCTGCTCCGCCTCACCGACGACGGCCTGCGCACCCACCGCAGACTGACCGTGCGGACCGCCCGGATGAACCAGGTCTTCCTCGCCCCGCTGTCCGCCGAGGAGCGGACCCTGTTCTTCGACCTGATCGGCCGGGTCGCGGACGCGGCGGAGGAACTGCGCAACCCGGCCGAGCCGCCGGCCGCGCGGAGCTGAGGACGCCGGCAGCGGCCCTCAGGGCACCCGCCGCCCCCGTGGTGGCGGTACCGGCACCGGCCTTCAAGGCACCTGCCGCCCCCTGGCGCGTACCGGCCCACGGGGCACCGGACGGCTCAGGACGCCGGTACGAACACCACCCGCCCCCTGCCCCGCCGCGAGGTCGCGGACCTTCACGTGCCGCACGACGGCAGCGCAGCGCGGCACACCCCGACACCGGCGCCGAGCCCGTTCGGCCCCGGCCGGCCCACCGCCCGCCGTGAAGATCGGTCCGGTGGCGCGCTCATCCGGTCATCACGGGTCATACCCGGTTGCTCAGGGTTCGGCGGCGGTGGGCGGGGGGTACCCGGGGGTCACCGCACACACGGCACGCGGCTGTACGCGACAGCAGCCGTACGCGACCAAGGGAGCACGACCCCATGAAGGCAGTCACCTGGCAGGGCAAGCGGGACGTCCGGGTCGAGGACGTGCCCGACCCGAGGATCGAGGAGCCCACGGACGCCGTCATCCGCGTCACGTCCACCGGGCTGTGCGGCTCCGACCTGCACCTGTACGAAGTGCTCACCCCGTTCATGAGCCCGGGCGACGTCCTCGGTCATGAACCCATGGGCATCGTGGAGGAGGTCGGCTCCGAGGTGTCCGGCCTGCGGCCCGGCGACCGGGTGGTGGTGCCGTTCCAGATCGCGTGCGGGCACTGCTTCATGTGTGACACCGGGCTGCCCACCCAGTGCGAGACCACCCAGGTCACCGGCGAGGGCATGGGCGCCGCCATCTTCGGCTACAGCCGCCTGTACGGCTCCGTCCCCGGTGGCCAGGCCGAGTACCTGCGCGTCCCGCAGGCGCAGTTCGGCCCGATCAAGGTGCCCGAGGGCCCGCCGGACGACCGGTTCGTCTACCTCTCCGACGTGCTGCCGACCGCCTGGCAGGCCGTCGAGTACGCGGCCGTCCCGCCCGGCGGCACCCTCGCGGTCCTCGGCCTCGGCCCGATCGGCGACATGGCCTGCCGGATCGCCAGGGCCCGGGGCGCGGAGCGGGTCTTCGGTGTGGATCTGGTGCCCGAGCGGCTCGCCCGGGCGCAGCGGCGCGGGGTGGAGACGTACGACCTCCGGGCTTTCGACAACGAGAAGTCGCTGGTCCACGCGATCCAGGAGGAGACCGGCGGCCGGGGCCCGGACGCCGTGATCGACGCCGTCGGCACCGAGGCCCACGGCAGCGCCGCCGCCAAGCTCGCCCAGCAGGCCACCGCGCTCATGCCCCGCAAGCTCAGCGCCCCGTTCGCCGAACGGTTCAGCATCGACCGGCTGGGCGCCCTGTACATGGCGATCGACCTGGTCCGCCGGGGCGGCACGATCTCGCTCAGTGGTGTCTACGGCGGCATGGCCGACCCGATGCCGATGCTGACCCTCTTCGACAAGCAGATCCAGCTCCGCATGGGCCAGGCCAACGTCCGCCGCTGGACGGACCAGATCCTGCCGTACCTGACGGACGAGGACCCACTGGGGGTCCAGGACTTCGCCACGCACCGGCTGCCGCTGACGGAGGCGCCGCACGCGTACGAGATGTTCCAGCGCAAGCAGGACGGCGCGGTGAAGATCCTCATGCAGCCGTAGCAGGAGCAGGAGCAGGAGCAGGAGCAGGAGCAGGAGCCGTGGCCGTAGCCGTGGCTGCGGCCACTGCTTGGCGCCGGTCGCCGGCCATGGCGCACGTGCCCGTGCTCCACCCCGCTCAGCCGCCCTCCTTCTCGCCGAGGATCTCCGCGAGGTCGTACCGGACCGGCTCCTCCAGCTGGGCGTACGTGCAGCTCTCCGGTGTACGGTCCGGGCGCCAGCGGCGGAAGCGGGCCGTGTGCCGGAACCGCTGGCCGTTCTCCATGTGGTCGTACGCCACCTCGGCCACCCGCTCCGGCCGCAGCGGCACCCAGGACAGGTCCTTCTTGCCCGACCAACGGCTCGGCGCGCCCGGCAGCCGGGCCGTCTCGTGCGCGGTCTCGTCCGTCCAGGCGGCCCACGGGTGCCCGGACACGTCGTCCATGCGCAGCGGCTCCAGCTCCTCGACCAGTTCCGCCCGCTTCTTCATCGAGAACGCGGCCGACACGCCCACGTGCTGGAGCCGCCCCTGTTCGTCGTACAGCCCCAGCAGCAGCGAGCCCACCACCGGGCCGCTCTTGTGGAAGCGGTACCCGGCGACGACGACGTCCGCCGTGCGCTCGTGCTTGACCTTGAACATGGCCCGCTCGTCCTGGAGGTAGCGCAGGGTGAGCGGCTTGGCGACGACCCCGTCGAGACCGGCGCCCTCGAACTGCTCGAACCACTGCCGGGCCACCTCGATGTCGGTCGTCGACGGCGCCACGTGCACCGGCGGGGTCACCCCGGCCAGGGCCCGGTCGAGCAGGGCGCGGCGGTCGGTGAGCGGCACGTCGAGCAGGGCGTGGTCGTCCAGGGCGAGCAGGTCGAAGGCGACGAAGGAGGCCGGGGTCTTCTCCGCCAGCATCCGCACCCGGGAGGCCGCCGGGTGGATCCGCTCGGTCAGCGCGTCGAAGTCCAGCCGGCCGCCCCGCGCGATGACGATCTCCCCGTCCAGCACGCACCGCTCGGGCAGCCGCTCCTGCAGCGCCTCGACCAGCTCGGGGAAGTACCTGGTCAGCGGCTTTCCGGTACGGCTGCCCAGCTCGACCTCGGCCCCGTCCCGGAACACGATCGACCGGAAGCCGTCCCACTTGGCCTCGTAGTGCATCCCCGGCGGGATCTTCGCCACCGACTTGGCGAGCATCGGCTTCACGGGCGGCATGACGGGCAGATCCATGAATCCGATTCTGCTCGCATGAATCCGTTTCCGCCCACATACGTACGGCCGTGCCCGGTATGCGCACGGTGCGGCGTGCGCCTACCGTGGCCGCATGGGTGATGCGGTGGAACTGGAGGTGGCGGGCCGGACCGTACGGCTGTCCAGCCCGGACAAGGTGTTCTTCCCGGAGCGGGGCTTCACCAAGCTGGACCTCGCCCGGTACTACGCCGCTGTCGGCCCCGGCATCCTGCGCGCCCTGCGCAACCGTCCCACCACCCTGGAGCGCTACCCGGACGGCATCGACGGCGAGTGGTTCTACCAGAAGCGGGCGCCGAAGGGCATGCCCGACTGGATCCCGACCGCCCACATCACCTTCCCCAGTGGCCGCAGCGCCGACGAGATGTGCCCCACCGAGGAGGCCGCCGTGGTGTGGGCCGCCCAGTACGGCACCCTCACCTTCCACCCCTGGCCCGTCCGCGCCACCGACGTCGACCATCCCGACGAACTCCGCATCGACCTCGACCCGCAGCCCGGCACCGACTACGCCGACGCGGCCCGCGCCGCCCAGGAACTGCGGGCCGTCCTGGACGAGTTCGGCGGGCTGCGCGGCTGGCCGAAGACCTCCGGCGGCCGGGGCCTGCACGTCTTCGTCCCCATCGAACCGCGCTGGACCTTCACCCAGGTGCGCCGCGCGGCGATCGCGGTCGGCCGGGAGATGGAGCGCCGGATGCCGGACCGGGTGACCATCAAGTGGTGGAAGGAGGAGCGCGGGAGCCGCATCTTCCTCGACTACAACCAGACGGCCAGGGACCGCACCATCGCCTCCGCCTACTCGGTACGCCCCCGCCCGCACGCCCCCGTCTCGGCGCCGCTGCGCTGGGAGGAGGTCGGTGTCGCCGAGCCCCGCGACTTCGACCTCGCCGGCATGCCGGCCCGGTTCGCCGAACTCGGTGACGTGCACGCAGACATGGACGACCATGCCTACTCCCTGGACGCGCTGCTGGAACTGGCCCGCCAGGACGAGCACGACCACGGCCTGGGTGACCTGCCGTACCCGCCGGAGTATCCGAAGATGCCCGGCGAACCCAAACGGGTGCAGCCGAGCCGCGCCCGCCGCGAGCCGTCGCCCTGAGACCCGCCCGGTTCCGCGTCCCGTCCGGCACCGGCCGGTCCCGCCTCCCGCGGCTATCCTGATCGGCAGCCGCCGATGAGGAGTCCCGAAGTGACCGAGGCAGTGTCGCGTCCCACGCTGGAGGCCGTGGCCGCGCGGGCCGGGGTGTCCCGGGCCACCGTGTCCCGGGTGGTCAACGGCGGCGACGGGGTCCGCGAACCCCTGGCCGAGCGGGTCCGCCGGGCCGTGGAGGAGCTGGGCTACGTTCCCAACCAGGCGGCGCGCAGCCTCGTCACCCGGCGGCACGACGCCGTCGCGGTCGTCATCGCCGAGCCCGAGACCCGGGTCTTCGCCGACCCCTTCTTCGCCCTCCAGCTACGCGGCATCAGCAAGGAACTGACCGCGCACGACAACCAGCTCGTGCTGCTGCTCACCGAGGGCCGCGCCGACCACGCCCGCGTGGCCCGCTATCTCGCCGGCGGCCACGTCGACGGCGCGCTCGTCTTCTCCCTGCACCTGGACGACCCGCTGCCCGGCCTCATCCACGACGCCGGCGTGCCCACCGTGTTCGGCGGGCGCCCCGACTGGGGCGCCGACCCCCGGGCGGCCGACCCGGGCGTGGTGTACGTCGACTGCGACAACCGGGGCGGGGCCCGCGCGGCCGTCCGGCATCTGCTGGAGCTCGGCCGCCGGCGCGTCGCCCACATCACCGGAGCGCTGGACCAGACCTCGGCGGTGGACCGGCTCGACGGCTACCGGGACGTCATGACCGACGTCCTGGGCGGGTACGATCCCCGGCTGGTCGAGGAGGGCGACTTCACCCCGTCCGGCGGCGAACGCGCGATGCGGGTACTCCTCGACCGCTGCCCGGACGTCGACGCCGTGTTCGCCGCCAACGACCTCACCGCGCTCGGCGCCCTGCGGGTGCTGCGCGCGAGCGGCCGGCGCGTGCCCGAGGACGTGGCCGTGGTCGGCTTCGACGACATGGTCCCGGTCACCGAACAGGCCGACCCCCCGCTGACGACGGTCCGACAGGACATCGAGGAGATGGGCCGGCTGATGGCCCGTCTGCTGCTGCGCGGCCTGTCCGGCGCCCGCGAGGGGACGGACACGGCGGCCGGCGCCCAGGAGGCACCGCCGTCGGAAGTGATCCTGCCGACCACCCTGATACGCCGCGCCTCGGCCTAGGCCCTGTCGTCGAACTCCCGTCTGCCGCGCGACGCCGTGCACGCACTCTCGCCGCACCGGCCCCAGACCCGAGTACGCCCAGTACGAGGGCCTGTGGCCGGCACGGCGAGAGCACGCACCTGAAGCCGCACGGCCCGCCCTCCGGGCGGACGACGGGAGTTTGACGACAGGACCTAGCCAGGATCCGTCCGGCGCCACCCTGCCGGCGCGCGACGCCATGCACACACGCGCGCCGCACCCTCCCCCGGAGCCATCGGCCGCCGGGCGCACATCGGAGCCTCAGCCCCGCGGCGGCTCGCTCCTGATCACCGCGAAGCGGACCCCGTACGGGTCGGCGAGCCTGGCCGTGCGGCCCACGCCCTCCAGGGTCGTCGCGGGCACCCGCACCGTCCCGCCCAGGCGCTGCGCCTGTTCCACCACGGCGTCGGTGTCCTCCACCTCGAAGTACGGCAGCCAGTACGGCCCCGCCTCCGCCTCGGTGGGATCGTCGGCCAGCGGCACCATCCCGCCGAACATCGCGTCCTCACCGGCGCCGTCCGGGTTGAAACAGGTGTACGTCCCGCCCGGGAACGGCGCGGAGGTCTCCAGCCCCAGCACCCGGCGGTAGAAAGCGGCGGCCGCCGCGATGTCCGGCGTGTACAGCTCCACCCAGCGCAGGGACCCCGGCTCGCCCGCGAGTTCCACGCCCTTGGTCCGGCCCGGCTGCCAGATCCCGAACGGCACGCCCGCCCGGTCGGCGAGGACCGCCATGTGGCCCTGGCCCAGCACATCCATGGGCTGCAACAGCACTCTGCCGTGGGCCTCTTCCGCCGCCTTGGCGGTGGCCTGGGCGTCCTCGCTCCGGAAGTACACCGTCCAGGCCGGGGGGCCCTGGTCGGGGCCGGTACGCATGCCGCCCGCGACGGTCTTCCCGTCCAGCTGGAAGAAGCCGTAACCGCCGGCCTCCGGCCCCGCCGACCGGAACTGCCAGCCGAACAGACCGCCGTAGAAGGAGGCGGCGCCGTCGATGTCGGGACTGCCGACGTCGATCCAGTTGGGCGCGCCGTTGACGAAACGGGTGGTGAGCATCTCGCCCTCCTCGCAAGGGGCTCCGTCCTGTGCACTGCCGAGTCTGGCACCGCCCACTGACAATCGCCGCCGGAGCACCGGGACGCGCCGGGACCACCCGCTCTCACCCAGCGTGACGGCACGCGTTCCCCGGGTTTTCACCCGGCTGGGCGCGCCGCCGTGCGCGCGCCGGGCCGCGGGGAGCATCATCGGGGGGCCGGAGACCCCGAGCACGCCGTTTCGCCGGCGTTGATCGAACGTTTTTCGGCCTCGGGCAGGCTCCTGGCCATGCACTACGAAACCATCACCCCGGCCGACGACACCTGGCAGGCGCAGGCGCTGTGCGCGCAGACCGGGCCGGACTTCTTCTTCCCCGAGCCGGGCAGCTCGGTGCGCGAGGCGAAGCGCATCTGCGCCATGTGCGAGCTGCGCCCGGCCTGTCTGGACTACGCGCTGGCCAACGACGAGCGGTTCGGCGTCTGGGGCGGCCTGTCGGAGAAGGAGCGCCTCGCCCTGCGCCGTACCGCCCGCTGACACCGCGTGAAGCAGTGGGCCGCCCGCCGGCCCGGGAGCCGGGGCGGGCCCGCGCGCGGGGCGTCAGCCCCCGGCGCGCGCCGCCATCCGGGCCTTGCGCGCGGCCAGCTTCTCGTCGAACTTCGTGGCCTCCGCGTTCAGCCCGCCCAGGAACAGGCCGAGTTCCTCCTGCGCCTGGCGTCCCTCGGGGCCGAGGCCGTCGATCTCCAGGACCTTCAGGAAGCGCAGCACCGGCTGCAGCACGTCGTCGTGGTGGATGCGCAGGTTGTACACCTCGCCGATCGCCATCTGCGCGGCGGCCCGCTCGAAGCCGGGGATGCCGTGGCCGGGCATCCGGAAGTTCACGACGACGTCCCGGACCGCCTGCATGGTCAGGTCGGGCGCCAGCTCGAACGCGGCCTTCAGCAGGTTGCGGTAGAAGACCATGTGCAGGTTCTCGTCGGTCGCGATGCGCGCCAGCATGCGGTCGCAGACCGGGTCCCCCGACTGGTGGCCGGTGTTGCGGTGCGAGATCCGCGTGGCGAGCTCCTGGAAGGCGACGTAGGCCACCGAGTGCAGCATCGAGTGCCGGTTGTCGGACTCGAAGCCCTCGCTCATGTGGGACATACGGAAACGTTCCAGCTTGTCCGGGTCCACCGCGCGCGAGGTCAGCAGGTAGTCCCGCATCACGATGCCGTGCCGGCCCTCCTCGGCCGTCCAGCGGTGCACCCACGTGCCCCAGGCGCCGTCGCGGCCGAAGAGCGAGGCGATCTCGTGGTGGTAGCTCGGCAGGTTGTCCTCGGTCAGCAGGTTCACCACGAGGGCGATCCGGCCGATCTCCGTCACCTGGGACTGGTCCTTGTCCCAGGCCTCCCCGTCCTCGAACAGGCCCGGGAAGTTGCGGCCGTCGCTCCACGGCACGTACTCGTGCGGCATCCAGTCCCTGGCGACCTTCAGGTGCCGGTTGAGCTCCCTCTCGACCACTTCCTCCAGTGCGTACAGCAGCCGCGCGTCGGTCCAGACGGACGGGCTGCCGAGGTGGGGGGAAGTGATCGTCACAGGAACTCCAGGGGGACGCCGAACAACGGGGGGAGGAAAGGGGGACGGTCCGGCGAGCGGTGCCGGGAAACCTACGTGATCGTAGGCTACGAATCCGTAGGTTACGAAGCCGTAGGTTAAGACGCCCGTAAAGATTCGCTGATCAGCCCGCCGGACCGGCCGTGCCCGGGTGCGCCGGACGGCCCCGGGACCCGCAGGTCCCGGGGCTGCCGGGGTGACGGGTCCACCCGGTCAGGCGTACAGCTCCCGAAGGCGCACCGAGAGGCAGGTCACACAGCCCTCCAGCTTCTCGAACTCGCTGATGTCGACCGTCACCACGTCGTGGCCCAGGTCGGTCAGCAGCTCCGCGGTCTTCGGGGCGCTCGCCGCCATCAGCAGCTTGCCGCCGCCCAGCAGCACCACGTGCGCGCCGGACTCCTCCGGCACCGACAGGAAGCCCGGGAACAGCGACGGCCGGTCGATCTTCGGGATGTGCCCGATCACCGTGCCGTCGGGCAGCGCGGTCACCGCCGACTTCAGGTGCAGCACCTTGCTCACGGGTACGGCCACCACCCGGGCGCCCAGCGGCTCGAAGGCTGCCCGCAGCTGCTGCACACCGGCCGCGTTGGTCCGCCCGCCGCGGCCGACATACACCGTGTCGCCGACCTTGAGGACGTCACCGCCGTCCAGCGTGCCCGGCTCCCATATCCAGTTCACCGAACAGCCGAGGCGGGCCACCGCCTCCTCGACGCCGGCGGTCTCCGCCCGCCGCGACTCGGCGCCGGGCCGGGTGATCAACGCCACGTTCCGGTACATGACGACGGTGTCCTCGACGAACACCGAGTCCGGGCAGTCGTCGGCCGGTTCGACCTCGATGATCTCCCAGCCGTGCGCGCGCAGGGCCTCGACGTACGCCTCCCACTGCTCGCCGGCGAGCCCCGAATCGACCTTCTCCCGCTGGATGTGCGTCACCAGCCCGTCGGCCAGGAGGGGGCTGGGGCGACGGACGAGGGCCTTCTTGCTGGGCACGAGGGGCCTTTCGAATCGGTCGGTGCGATGGTGCGGTCCGGCGCCGCTCACACGGCGCCGGTCCGTCATCATGCAGGGCGCTCCCGCCAGGGCCAAACCCCCCCGGTGCCCGGCGCGTCTCCCCGGAGACCGGCGCCGGCCGGCCGGGGCGGGCCCTCGCCGGCCGCTCAGGCCGGGTCCCGGAGCGCCTCGGGCGTCGTCTCCGTCAGCTCCCCTCCCTCCATCAGCAGCCACCGGGTGATCCCGATCGACTCCAGGAACGGCAGATCGTGGCTGGCGACGATCAGCGCGCCCTCGTACGACTCCAGGGCCGTGGTCAGCTGCCGGACGCTGGCCATGTCCAGGTTGTTGGTGGGCTCGTCCAGCAGCAGCAGTTGGGGCGCGGGCTCCGCGAGCATCAGCGCGGCCAGGGTCGCCCGGAAACGCTCACCGCCCGACAGGGTGGCCGCCTTCTGGTCGGCCCGCGCTCCCCGGAACAGGAAGCGGGCGAGCCGGGCCCGGACCCGGTTGTTGGTGGCGCCCGGCGCGAACCGGGCGACGTTCTCGGCCACCGACAGGTCGTCGTCCAGCACGTCCAGCCGCTGGGGCAGGAACCGCAGCGGGACATGGGCCGTCACCGTGCCCGACACCGGCGCCAGCTCCCCGGCGACGGTCCGCAGCAGCGTGGTCTTGCCGGCGCCGTTGCGTCCGACGAGCGCGACCCGCTCCGGGCCGCGCAGATCGAGGATGCCCGGCACCCGCGCCTGGTACGCCGTTTCCAGCTTCTCCAGGGTGATCACCTGCCGCCCCGGCGGTACGGCCGTGTACGGCAGGTCGACACGGATCTCGTCGTCGTCCCGTACGGCCTCCACCGCCTCGTCCAGCCGTTCCCTGGCCTCGGCGAGCCGCTCCTCGTGCATGATGCGGTGCTTGCCCGCCGACTCCTGGGCGGCACGCTTGCGCGCCCCCATGACGATCTTCGGCTCGCGCTTCTGTTCGTACATCTTCTGCCCGTACCGCTTGCGGCGGGCCAGTTTGACCTGGGCGTCGGCCAGTTCGCGCTTCTGCTTGCGCACATCGGCCTCGGCGACGCGCAGCATCCGCTCGGCCGCCTCCTGCTCGACGGCCAGCGCCTCCTCGTAGGCCGAGAAGTTGCCGCCGAACCAGGCGACCTCGCCGGAGCGCAGCTCCGCGATCTGGTCGACCAGGTCGAGCAGTTCCCGGTCGTGGCTGACCACGACCAGCACGCCCGGCCAGGAGGCCACCGTCTGGTACAGCCGTCGGCGCGCGTACAGGTCGAGGTTGTTGGTGGGCTCGTCAAGCAGCAGGATGTCGGGGCGGCGCAGCAGCAGCGCGGCGAGCCGCAGCAGCACCGACTCGCCCCCGGACACCTCGCCGACGGTCCGGTCCAGCCCGATGTGGCCGAGACCGAGTTCGCCGAGGGTGACCAGGGCGCGCTCCTCGACGTCCCAGTCGTCGCCGACGGTCTCGAAGTGCTCCTCGGCGACGTCGCCCGCCTCGATGGCGTGCAGGGCGGCCCGTCGGCCGGCGATGCCGAGGGCCTGGTCGACGCGGAGCGCGGTGTCGAGCGTGACGTTCTGCGGGAGGTAGCCGATCTCGCCGGCCGCCTTGTGGGTGCCGTCGGCCGGGGCGAGTTCGCCGGCCATCAGCTTGAGCAGGGTGGACTTGCCCGATCCGTTGACGCCGACGAGACCGGTTCTGCCCGGGCCGAAGGCGATGTCCAGGCCGTCGAAGACGGCGGTGCCGTCGGGCCAGGTGAAGGACAGGGACGTGCAGGTGAGGGAAGCAGACATGGGCGCCTCGCGAGGGACGGGTGCGTTCGGGTGGACGCGTGTCGAGACACCGCGAGGCGGAAACCGAAAGGTCTGGGGCACGGAACGGGCCACGGAGAAGGGCCTGTGCCTTGAGGACGGCTCGGACGCCGAGGTCGTACGCCACGCACACCTCACCGGTGCGACGCGGTGTCTCAGGACCTCAGACGAGCAACGTCCTTCTCCAATCGACGGCAACAGAACCGCTGTACACCGTAGGAAGGGCGGGAAGAGCTGTCAACGTGATTATTCGCCGCGCCGCCCCACCCGCGCGTGGCGTTCAGCGGCCGGCACTCAGCAGGCGTCCCGCATCAGCTCGGCCAGGTCGCGGTCGAGGTCGAACTGGAGGTGTTCCAGGCCGACGGGGACCAGGTCGTCGGTCGCCTCCAGGAACCGCCGGATCTCACCCGAGCGCACGTGCACGACCGCGGTGCCCTCCGGGGCGTGGAACTCCAGCACCGTGCGGTCGTACCCGTACGGCCGCACCCGGACGTCACCGTGGCCCTCGGGGCCCTGGAGACCGGCCGTGAGCAGCTCGCGGGAGAAGGTCCAGCACACGTCGACGCCCTCCAGCGTGGCCGGGGCCGGGAACGTCATGCGGACGGCGAACGGGTCGCGCCGGTCGTAGCGCAGCGTGGCGGGAATGCTCGGCATGCGCGGTGCGGCGGCGACGAGACGGGCCTCTACGGGCTGCTCGATGACGGTGGACAACGCCTTGCTCCCTCGTGACGGATGGACTGCGCCCGGGTGTGCGGCACCCGGCACTGGAAGAGACGACGGAAACGGCCGATGCGTGCACACGGGGAACGAGTGACCTCGGTCACCGCGTTCATGCACGGGCAGCGTACGGCCGTTCCCGCTCGTCGGCAGGCGCGCGGCACGGCGGCCCTCTGGACGGGGCCGGGGGAGTGGGGCTAGCTTCGCCCGCCATGAGGCGCTTGGGGAGCACGCGAGGCAGGGGACGGACGAGCCGGCTGGTGGTGGCGGCAGTGGCGTGCGGGGCGGCGCTCGCCGCCCTGACGGTCCCGGTGGCCGAGGCAGGTCCACTGGCCGACGGCACCACCGGCCGGACGAGCGCGGGACAGCCGCTGCCGGGCACGGAACGTACGGACCGGGCGGCCGGGGACTCCCACGAGACGAACGCGGACCGGGCGGTCGGAGGCTCCCACGAGATGAACGCGGACCGGGGGGTCGGAGGCTCCCGTGCGGAGAACGCGGACCGGACGGCCGGAGTGCATGGCGGCGGCCCGCGGGTGGCGCCGGCGGCCGAGGGCTCCCGTGCGGAGAACGCGTACCCGGCGGCCGGGGACTTCCGCGCGGGAAGCGTGCACTGGGCGCTGAAGGACCCCGGCACGCCGCGGATCCGTTTCCGGGGCCTCGCGGCCGTCGACCGGCGCACCGCCTGGCTGGCCGGCACCGAGGGCACGGTGCTGCGCACCACGGACGGCGGCGCGAGCTGGCGGAACGTCTCCCCGCCGGGAGCGGCCGACCTGCAGTTCCGGGACGTGACGGCGTTCGACGCCCGGCGCGCGGTGGTGCTCGCCATCGGCGAGGGCGAGGCCTCCCGCGTCTACCGCACCGACGACGGCGGCACGACCTGGACGGAGTCCTTCCGCAACACCGATCCGAAGGCCTTCTACGACTGCCTCGCCTTCTTCGACCGCCGCCACGGCCTCGCCCTGAGCGACCCCGTGGACGGGAAGTTCCGCGTCCTGTCCACCGCCGACGGCGGTCGCTCCTGGCGCGTGCTGCCCGCGGACGGCATGCCGCCCGCCCTGCACGGCGAGGCGGGCTTCGCCGCGAGCGGCCAGTGCCTCGTCGCCGCCGGCCCGAAGGACGTCTGGCTGGCCACCGGCGGCGGCGCCCACGCGCGCGTGCTGCACTCCGCCGACCGCGGGCTCACCTGGACGGCCGCCGACACGCCGGTCCCCGCGGGCGATCCGGCCAAGGGCGTCTTCGCGCTGGCCTTCCGCGACCGCACCCACGGCATCGCGGTCGGCGGCGACTACCGCCCCGACCAGCCCTCTCCTCAGGCCGCCGCGGTCACCGCCGACGGCGGCCGCACCTGGCGCCCCGCCACCACCCCACCGCCCGCGTACCGCTCCGGCGCCGCCTGGCTCCCGCACAGCCGCACCGCCGCGCTGGCCGTCGGCCCGACCGGCACCGACCTGACCACCGACGCCGGCCGCAGCTGGCGGACCATCGACACCGGCTCGTACGACACCGTCGCCTGCACCCCCGACCTGAGCTGCTGGGCGGCGGGCGAGCAGGGACGGGTGGCACGGCTCGAACGGTGAGGCACGGCCGGACCGGTGAGGTAAGCGCCGCGGAACACGGGTACTCGTTCCCCGCCGCAAAGGAAGGGAGCGATCATGCCAGCCGGTTCCAGCCCCAAGCGTGAGCGTCAGTACGAGCACATCAAGAAGAGCGCGCAGGACCGGGGCGAGAGCACCGGGCGCGCCAAGGAGATCGCCGCGCGGACGGTGAACAAGGAACGCGCCCGCTCCGGCGAGTCCAAGACCGCCAGCCGCAGCTCGACGCAGGACATGTCGTCGAGCAAGCGTGGCGGTCAGCGGTCGGGCAACCGGGTCGGCTCGCACGGCCCGACGCGCGACCAGCTGTACAACGAGGCGAGGCAGCGCGGCATCGAAGGCCGTTCGCACATGAACAAGGAAGAACTGCAGCGCGCGCTGAACGCCAAGAAGGGCTGACGGCCCGCCAGGGCCGGCGCCCGAGGAGGTCGACAGACTGACGTCAGCCGAGCGTCTGCCGGTGGCGCGCCAGCTCCGGGGCCGTCTTCGTGGCGATGAACTCCGTGACGCGGTAGGCGCACACACCGGCGACGGTGAACGGGTCGCCCGCGACGATCTCGTCGATGCGGGCACGGTCCCCCGCGACGGCCAGGATCACTCCGCCGTCGCGGGGGTTCTTGCGCCCCGACGCGAGGAAGTGGCCCTTCTCGTACTGCTCCTCCAGCCAGGCCACATGGTCCGGCAGAACGGCGTCCACGGCATCGAGCGGCGCGGTGTAGGTCAGCTCCAGGACGAACATGATCGCGAGCCTACCCCGCACGCCCGGCGGGCCGCGGCGGGACCGTACAGTCACCCGGCATGACGATCGTTGGCGTACCCGCGGGCTGGCCCGCGACCGAGGACGAGGCTCGCGCCGTACAGGACGAGCTGCGCGGGCGGGTGGTGCTGGACGAGCCCGGACCGCCACCGGGAACGGGTCTGGTCACGGGGGTGGACGTCGCCTACGACGACGGCCTGGACCTGGTCGCGGCGGCGGCCGTCGTGCTGGACGCCGCCACCCTTGACGTCGTGGCGGAGGCGACGGCCGTCGGCCGGGTCTCCTTCCCGTACGTGCCCGGCCTCCTCGCCTTCCGGGAGATCCCCACCGTCCGCGCCGCCCTGGACCGGCTGCCCTGCGCACCCGGCCTGGTGGTGTGCGACGGCTACGGCCTGGCCCACCCGCGTCGCTTCGGCCTGGCGAGCCACCTGGGCGTGCTCATGGACCTGCCGACCGCCGGGGTCGCCAAGAACCCCTTCACCTTCGCGTACGACGACCCGGAGCCGGCCCGGGGCGGTTGGGCCTCGCTGCTCGCCGGGACCGAGGAGGTCGGGCGCGCGCTGCGCACCCGGGACGGCGTCAAGCCGGTGTTCGTCTCGGTCGGCCACCGGGTGAGCCTCGACAACGCCGTGGCGCACACCCTGGCACTGACCCCCCGGTACCGGCTGCCGGAGACCACCCGCCGGGCCGACGCCCTGTGCCGGCGCGCGCTGCGCGAGGCGGCGCGGAGCGTGGCCGGCGGCCCGGATCAGGACTCGACGACGCGCCAGGCGCCGACCTCCCGGTACTCCGAGTCGTAGACGGCCGAACCGTCGCCCGGTCCGAGGGCGTAGTGGCGCAGATTGCCGCCCCAGTACCGCAGGATGCGCTCCAGCTCACCCACCCGGTCCCGCGCCACGGCGCCGTCGTCCACGGTCACTTCGAGCACGAACTTCACGACTGTTCCTCCTCCTTGAACCCTCTTCGTCACAAGTCTCCGTCGTCGCGCAGAGGCAGCCGGCCCCGCGACCCCCGGCCGCGGCCGGGGGGACCCTAGCGTTCCGCCGCCACCCGGAAGGTGATTCCCGCCGCGCGCAGCCGCTCGATGAGGGCGTCGCCCATCGCCTGGGCCGTGGTGACCTGGCCGGCCGTCGGCGGCAGGTCGTCGAACGCCAGGCACAGGGCCGCCTCGGCGAACATCTTCGCCGTCTCGTCGTACCCGGGGTCGCCGCCCGCGACCTCGGTGAACACGCGCCGGCCGCCGCCCTCGCCGACGAACCGGACCGAGAACCAGCTCTTCGCCCGCTTCTCCGCGCTCGGTCCGTCACCCGGCTTGAGCCGGTCCGACAGCCAGCGCCGGGCGGGCGGCAGCTGGGCGGCGGCCGCCACCGCGCCGGCGGCAGCGACCCCGCCGAGGGCGACCGGCAGGCGCCGCACGGCCGCGTAGTGCCGGTAGCGGAAGTCCGGACCGTACCGTTCCAGCGCCCGCGCCGAACGGCGCACGATCTGCGGGTCGATGGTGGGCAGCGGCAGCGCCCACGCGCCGACCTCCGCCGCGTACCTCGGCGTGCCCGCCGGCGTCGTCACCCGACGGCCCGGCAGCCGCGGTTCGTGCCGGGCCCGCTCGCGCGCGGCGGCCAGCATCCGCCGTCCACGGGCCATCTGGTTCAGTGCCGAGGCGAGGGTGCCGCCGGAGAAGGCCGCGTCGGCGGTCACATAGCCGTCCACGGTCAGCGGCACGCCCTCGGGGAGCTGCCGGACCGTGAAGTAGGCGCCCAGGTCGTGCGGCACCGAGTCGAAGCCGCAGGCGTGCACCAGGCGCGCGCCCGTCTCCCGCGCGCGTGCGTCGTGCCGGACGTACATCAGGTCCACGAACTCGGGCTCGCCGGTGAGGTCCAGGTAGTCGGTGCCGTTGTCGGCGCAGGCGGCGACGAGTTCCTCGCCGTGCAGGACGTACGGCCCCACGGTCGTGGCGACCACGCGCGCGTGCCCGGCGAGGGCGCGCAGGGTGGCCGGTTCGGCCACGTCGGCCCGCAGCACACCGACGTCCGCGCCGCCGGGCAGGTCCGCGCGCAGCCGCTCCAGCCGTCCCTCGTCGCGGCCGGCTACCGCCCAGCGCAGGTCCCGCGGCGCGTGTGCGGCGAGATAGTGGGCCGTGAGCGCGCCGACGAAGCCCGTGGCTCCGAAGAGCACGAGGTCGTACGGCCGGTCCGTCCTGCTCATCCTGCTCATGACACCCCTTGGTCCGTGCGGCCGGCCGCGCAGCCCGCGCCGCTGTCGGTGGCCGAGGCTAGCGTGAGGAGTGCGGAGCCCGACGAGCAGGCCGGAGGCAGCGGTGGCCGTAGCCAGGAATGCCGTGAAGAAGCGGGAGAAACCGCCCCCGGTACGGGTGCGCGGGCCGGCCGCGCGGACCACCTGACGGTCCCCGGCGCCCGTCGCCGAGGAGGACCCGGCGGAGCGCCGGTCACTCTCCCGGGTGATCGTCGGCCTGCCGGGCACTTGGCTAAGCGCTTGCTCGTTCAGGTCTTGTGTCCGGTGGAACGCGTTCCTAGCATCACCGGTGTTACATCATTTGTGTCACACACGCCTGGGGGCTGGACGGATGACAACGGCAAGGACGCCGAAGCCGGGCGACGGCCCGCTCTCCGGTGTGCGCGTGGTCGAGCTGGCCGGCATCGGCCCGGGCCCGTTCGCCGCCATGCTCCTGGCCGACCTGGGTGCCGACGTGGTCCGGGTGGACCGCCCTGGCGGGCCGGGCCTCGCGATCGACCCGGCCTTCGACGTCACCAACCGCAACAAGCGCTCGATCGTGGTCGACCTGAAGGCACCGGAGGGCCCCGCGCGCGTCCTGGACCTCGCCGAGCGGGCCGACATCCTCATCGAGGGCTACCGCCCCGGCGTCGCCGAGCGGCTCGGCATCGGCCCCGAGGACTGCCACGCCCGCAACCCCCGCCTGGTGTACGGCCGCATGACCGGCTGGGGCCAGGACGGCCCGCTCGCCCAGCGCGCCGGCCACGACATCGCCTACATCGCGCTCACCGGCACCCTCGGCATGATCGGCCGCCCCGACGAACCCCCGGCCGTGCCCGCCAACCTCCTCGGGGACTACGCGGGCGGCTCGCTCTACCTGGTCGTCGGCGTCCTCGCCGCCCTGCACCACGCGCGCGCGACCGGCACCGGCCAGGTGGTCGACGCGGCCATCGTGGACGGCACGGCCCACCTGTCCGCGATGATCCACGGCATGCTCGCCGCCGGCGGCTGGCAGGACCGCCGCGCCGCCAACCTCCTGGACGGCGGCTGCCCGTACTACGGCACCTACGAGACCGCCGACGGCGGCCACATGGCGGTGGGCGCCCTGGAGGGCAAGTTCTACGCCGAGTTCCTGCGCCTGCTCGGCCTGGACGACCTCGCCCCGGCCCGCACGGACTGGACCCGCTGGGACGAGCTGCGCGAACGGATCGCCGCCGCCTTCAAGTCCCGCACCCGGGCCGAGTGGACGGCCGTCTTCGCGGACTCCGACGCCTGTGTGGCGCCCGTGCTGAGCCTGCGTGAGGCCCCGGCCCACCCGCACCTGGCCGCGCGCGGCACCTTCACCGACCACGGCGGCATCACCCAGCCGGCCCCCGCCCCCCGTTTCTCCGCGACCCCCACCGCCGTCCGCACCGGCCCCGCCCGGCCCGGCGCGGACACCGCCGCGGTCGCCCGGGACTGGGGCGTACCGGCACCCCCGACCGACGACCCCGACGACCCCGACGACCTGGTCACGAACGGCGGCTGACCCCCGCCCACCCCGCTCGGCCCACCCTCCCGAAAGGCACCCCAGTGAGCACCGAAGCGTACGTGTACGACGCGATCCGCACCCCGCGCGGCCGCGGCAAGGCGAACGGCGCCCTGCACGGCACGAAGCCCATCGACCTGGTCGTCGGCCTCATCCACGAGATCCGCGCCCGCTTCCCCGGCCTCGACCCGGCCGCGATCGACGACATCGTGCTCGGCGTCGTCGGCCCCGTCGGCGACCAGGGCTCGGACATCGCCCGGATCGCCGCCCTCGCCGCCGGACTGCCCGACACGGTCGCGGGGGTCCAGGAGAACCGCTTCTGTGCCTCCGGCCTGGAGGCCGTCAACCTGGCCGCCGCGAAGGTCCGCGCGGGCTGGGAGGACCTGGTCCTCGCCGGTGGTGTCGAGTCCATGTCCCGGGTCCCGATGGCCTCGGACGGCGGCGCCTGGTTCAACGACCCGATGACCAACCTCGCCGTCAACTTCGTGCCGCAGGGCATCGGCGCCGACCTCATCGCGACCATCGAGGGCTTCTCCCGCCGGGACGTCGACGAGTACGCGGCCCTGTCCCAGGAGCGCGCCGCCACCGCCTGGAAGGAGGGCCGCTTCGAGAAGTCCGTGGTCCCCGTCAAGGACCGCAACGGCCTGGTCGTCCTCGACCACGACGAGCACATGCGCCCCGGCACCACCGCCGACTCCCTCGCCAAGCTGAAGCCGTCCTTCGCGGACATCGGCGACCTGGGCGGCTTCGACGCCGTGGCCCTGCAGAAGTACCACTGGGTGGAGAAGATCGACCACGTCCACCACGCCGGCAACTCCTCCGGCATCGTGGACGGCGCCTCGCTCGTCGCCATCGGCTCCCAGGAGGTCGGCGAGCGCTACGGCCTCACCCCGCGCGCGCGGATCGTCGCCGCGGCCGTCTCCGGCTCCGAGCCGACCATCATGCTCACCGGCCCCGCCCCCGCCACCCGCAAGGCCCTGGCGAAGGCCGGCCTCACCATCGACGACATCGACCTGGTCGAGATCAACGAGGCGTTCGCCGCCGTCGTGCTGCGCTTCGTGAAGGACATGGGCCTGTCCCTGGACAAGGTCAACGTCAACGGCGGAGCCATCGCCCTCGGCCACCCGCTCGGCGCCACCGGCGCCATGATCCTCGGCTCGCTCATCGACGAACTGGAGCGCCAGGACAAGCGCTACGGCCTCGCCACGCTGTGCGTCGGCGGCGGCATGGGCATCGCCACCATCGTCGAACGCCTCTGAACTCCCCGCGGAACCAAAGCGCCCCGAAGACTTCTACGGAGACGACTGTCATGACCGAGAGCACCACCATCCGCTGGGAGCAGGACGACACCGGTGTCGTCACCCTCGTCCTGGACGACCCGAACCAGTCCGCGAACACCATGAACCAGGCGTTCCGCGACTCCCTCGCCGCGATCACCGACCGGCTGGAGGCGGAGCGGGAGAACATCCGCGGCATCATCCTCACCTCCGCGAAGAAGACCTTCTTCGCCGGCGGCGACCTGCGCGACCTGATCCGCGTCACGCCCGAGACCGCACAGGAGCTGTTCGACGGCGGCCTCGCCATCAAGCGGAACCTGCGCCGCATCGAGACCCTCGGCAAGCCGGTCGTCGCCGCCATCAACGGCGCGGCCCTCGGCGGCGGTTTCGAGCTGGCCCTCGCCTGCCACCACCGGGTCGCCCTCGACACCCCCGGCACCCGGATCGGCTGCCCCGAGGTCACCCTCGGCCTGCTCCCCGGCGGCGGCGGAGTCGTGCGCACCGTGCGGCTGCTGGGCATCGCGGACGCCCTGCTGAAGGTGCTCCTCCAGGGACAGCAGTACAACGCGCGGCGTGCCCAGGAGAACGGCCTCGTCCACGAGGTCGCCGCCACCCCCGAGGAACTGGTCGCCAAGGCCCGGGCCTTCATCGACGCCAACCCCGAGTCCCAGCAGCCCTGGGACAAGCCGGGCTACCGGATCCCCGGCGGCACCCCGGCCAACCCGAAGTTCGCCGCGAACCTGCCCGCCTTCCCGGCCAACCTGCGCAAGCAGACGAACGGCGCCCCCTACCCGGCGCCGCGCAACATCCTCGCCGCCGCCGTCGAGGGCTCCCAGGTCGACTTCGAGACCGCCCAGGTCATCGAGGCCCGCTACTTCGTGGAACTGGCCGCCGGGCAGACCTCGAAGAACATGATCCAGGCGTTCTTCTTCGACCTCCAGGCGGTCAACTCCGGCGCCAACCGCCCCCAGGGCGTCGAGCCCCGCCAGGTCCGCAAGGTGGCCGTCCTCGGCGCCGGCATGATGGGCGCCGGCATCGCCTACGCGTGCGCCCGCGCGGGCATCGACGTCGTCCTCAAGGACGTCTCCCTGGAAGCGGCCGTCAAGGGCAAGGGCTACTCCGAGAAGCTGTGCGCCAAGGCCGTCTCCAAGGGCCGTACCAGCCAGGAGAAGGCGGACGCGCTGCTCGCCCGGATCACCCCCACCGCCGAGGTGGCCGACCTCGCGGGCTGTGACGCGGTCATCGAGGCCGTCTTCGAGGACACCTCCCTCAAGCACAAGGTGTTCCAGGAGATCGAGGCCGTCGTCGCCCCCGACGCGCTGCTGTGCTCCAACACCTCCACGCTGCCCATCACCACCCTCGCCGAGGGCGTGCAGCGCCAGACCGACTTCATCGGACTGCACTTCTTCTCGCCGGTCGACAAGATGCCGCTGGTCGAGATCATCAAGGGCGAGCGCACCGGTGAGGAGACCCTCGCGCGCGCCTTCGACCTGGTCCGGCAGATCAACAAGACGCCGATCGTCGTCAACGACTCCCGCGGCTTCTTCACCTCCCGGGTGATCGGCCACTTCATCAACGAGGGCGTCGCCATGGTCGGCGAGGGCGTCGAGCCCGCCTCCGTGGAGCAGGCCGCCGCCCAGGCCGGCTACCCGGCGAAGGTGCTGTCCCTCATGGACGAGCTGACCCTCACCCTCCCGCGCAAGATCCGGGGCGAGACGAAGCGGGCCGTGGAGGAGGCCGGCGGCACCTGGACGGCGCACCCGGCGGACGCGGTCATCGACCGCATGGTCGACGAGTTCGGCCGCACCGGCCGCAGCGGCGGCGCCGGCTTCTACGACTACACCGAGGACGGCAAGCGGGCCGGGCTCTGGCCGGGCCTGCGCGAGCACTTCACCAGGCCAGGGCACGAGATCCCGTTCCGGGACATGCAGGAGCGCATGCTCTTCGCGGAGGCACTCGACACCGTACGCCTCCTCGAAGAGGGCGTCCTGACCTCCGTCGCCGACGCCAACATCGGCTCGATCCTCGGCATCGGCTTCCCCGGCTGGACCGGTGGTGTGCTCCAGTACATCAACGGTTACGAAGGGGGCCTGCCCGGATTCGTGGCCCGCGCGCGTGAGCTGGCCGAACGGTACGGCGAGCGGTTCGCCCCGCCCGCGCTGCTCGTGACGAAGGCCGAGAACGGGGAGACGTTCACCGACGCCCGCTGACGCGCCTCAGCCGGACGGCGTGCCCCGGGACCCCGCTCCCGGGGCCGCCGTGTCCCCGGACGGGGTCTCCCGGTCCGCCGCGCCGTCCAGCCACTGGCGCAGCTCCTCCTTCAGCGACCGCTGGAAGGTGGTGAGCAGCGCCTGCACCACGAGCGGGTGCATATGGGCCGACAGCGACTTCACGTCCCGCGTGTCGCGTTCGGCGACGGCCTGGCGCAGCAGGTCCGACAGCTCGTGGGCCGCCGCGCGCGCGTGGTCGGTCAGGACGGTCCGGGCGGCCAGGATGGTCTCCTGCGACAGCGGTACGTCGAGGAGCCGCACCGCGAGGCGCAGCAGACCGCAGTCCACGCGGAAGGACTCCCCGTCCCGCGTCACCACGTTCATCGCGGCCAGCCGGTCCACGTCCTCCTCGGCCAGCCGGCGTCCCGCCCGCCGCTCCAGCGCCGCGCGGGACACGGTCTCGACGGTGTCCGGCGCCCAGGAGGCGACCACCGCCCGGTGGATCGCCAGATCGTGCGGGCCGAGGTCGGCCGGCAGCTGCCGCAGATGCCGTTCGATCGCCGCCAGGGTCATGCCCTGGTGCTGCATCTCCTCGATCAGCTCCAGCCGGGCCAGGTGCTCCCGGCCGTAGTGGCCCACCCGGCGTGGGCCGATGACCGGCGGCGGCAGCAGTCCCCTGGTGCCGTAGAAGCGGACCGTGCGCACCGTGACGCCCGCCCGCGCGGCCAGCTCGTCGATCGTCAGGGTGGGCTCGCCGGTGTCGGTCGTCATGTGCAGCAGTATCGCTGTCTCACCAATGGTGTGAAACCCGGGGCGGGGCGGTGCGGACCGTGTGAGAAGAACCGCTCTGTGACCTGCACCATCGCATGCGGGACGGTCCCGCTGGGAAGCTGCTGCCTTGGTCTGTGCCGCGACACGAGGGTGGTGCGGGCCAAGACCTGCACGAACCCCGGGCCCATGAGGTCCGGGCGCACCAGGAAGTGGAACCACCCGTGAGCAAGGAAGCCGTGGAATCGGCACAGGCCACCACCCACCCCCAGGTGGCCCGGACGCCCGCGGACGCGGGCGACGCCGGTTACAGCAAGGACCTCAAGGCCCGCCACGTCAACATGATCGCCATCGGCGGAGCCATCGGCACCGGCCTCTTCCTGGGCGCCGGCGGACGCCTGCACAACGCGGGCCCGGCGCTCGCCCTGGCCTATCTGGTCTGCGGTGTCTTCGCGTTCTTCGTCGTCCGGGCCCTGGGCGAGCTGGTCCTGTACCGGCCGTCCTCCGGCTCCTTCGTGTCGTACGCGCGCGAGTTCCTCGGCGAGAAGGGCGCCTATGTCGCCGGCTGGATGTACTTCCTGAACTGGTCGACCACCGGCATCGCCGACATCACCGCGATCGCGCTCTACACGCACTACTGGAGCATGTTCACGTCCATCCCGCAGTGGGTGCTGGCGCTGATCGCCCTCGCGGTCGTCCTCGCCGTGAACCTGATCTCGGTGAAGATCTTCGGCGAGATGGAGTTCTGGTTCGCGATCATCAAGGTCGCCACCCTCGTGGGCTTCATGCTGATCGGCATCTTCCTGCTGGCGACCCAGCACGACGTCGGCGGCAGCAAGCCGGGCCTCGGGGTCATCACCGACAACGGCGGTGTCTTCCCGCACGGCCTGATGCCGGTCGTCCTGGTCATGCAGGGCGTGATCTTCGCGTACGCCGCCCTCGAACTGGTCGGCGTGGCCGCCGGCGAGACCGCAGAGCCGGAGAAGGTGGTCCCGCGCGCGGTGAACTCGATCATGTGGCGCGTGGGCCTGTTCTACGTCGGCTCGGTCGTGCTTCTCGCCCTGCTGCTGCCCGGCTCGGTGTACTCCGCCGACCAGAGCCCGTTCGTCACCGTGCTGTCCAAGATCGGCGTGCCGGCGGCCGGTGACGTGATGAACCTGGTCGTGCTGACCGCCGCCATGTCCTCGCTCAACTCCGGCCTGTACTCCACCGGCCGCATCCTGCGCTCGATGGCCACGGCCGGCTCGGCGCCGAAGTTCACCGCCCGCATGAACCGCAGCCAGGTGCCCTACGGCGGCATCCTGCTGACCTGCGCGGTCTGCGTGCTCGGTGTCGGCCTGAACTACCTGGTCCCCAGCCAGGCCTTCGAGATCGTGCTGAACGTCGCCTCGCTCGGCATCATCAGCACCTGGGTGATCATCATGGTCTGCCACCTGGTCTTCGTCCGCCGTGCCCGCGCGGGCCTGGTGACCCGGCCGCACTTCCAGCTGAAGTTCAGCCCGGTCACGGAGATCGCCACCGTGGTCTTCCTGCTGGTCTGCCTCGGCATGATGTGGAACGACGCCGAGGTCGGCCGCAAGACCCTGCTCCTCATCCCGGTGATCGCCGTCATGCTGGTCGCCGGCTGGTTCGGCGTCCGCCGCCGGGTGGCGGACAACACCGACCGGGAGCCGACCGAGCTGTCGAAGTAGCGGTCCGGCGCCCCTGTCAGTGGCATCGCGTACGGTGGCGTCACGCCGGAGATCACACGGCTCCGGCAGGACGCCACCGTGCCATCGGGGGGCGCCCCGAAGGGGGCGCGCGGAGGGGGAGGACGCGGGATGACCGGGCGAACGGACACGACCGATGTGCTGGTGCTGGGCGGGGCCGGTGTGGACACGATCATCCAGGTCCCCGAGCTTCCCCTGCCGTACGCCGACAGCTACATGATCGACTCGGGGATCCGCACCCGCGCGGGCCAGACCGGCGACTTCGTCGCCCTCGGACTGGCCCGGCTCGGGCTGCGCACCCACCATCTCGACCTGCTCGGCGACGACCCCGAGGGCGACCTCGTGCGCGCCCTGCACCGCGAGCACGGCATCGCCCTCACCGCGCTGCCGCAGCCGGCCGGCACCCGGCGCGCGGTCAATCTCGTCGGCCCGGACGGCCGCCGGCTGTCCCTGTACGACACCAGCCGCGCCCACCCCGACGACCGCTTCCCCGAGGCCCGCCTGCGCGCGCTGGCCGCCGCGAGCCGGCATGTGCACGTGACCATCACCCAGCCCTGCGCCCACGCCCTGCCGCTCCTGCGCGAGACCGGCCTGCCGCTCTCCACCGACCTGCACGACTGGGACGGCGAGAACCCGTACCACGAGCCGTTCGCACTCGCGGCCGATGTCGTCTTCCTGTCGGCCGCCGCCCTGACCGACCCCGAGCGGACCATGCGGCGCATCGCCGAGCGCGGACGGGCCGACACCGTCGTCGCCACCGCCGGCGCGGAGGGCGCCCACCTGCTGGCCGACGGCGAGCTGACCCGGATACCGGCGGTGACCCCGCCCGCGCCGGTGGTGGACTCCAACGGCGCGGGCGACGCCTTCGCCGCCGCGTTCCTCTACGGCCGGCTCAGCGGCGAGCCGCCCGAGCGATGCGCCCGGTACGGCGCGGTCGCGGGCGCCTACGCCTGCACCGTCCCGGCCACCCGCGCGGACGCGATAGGCCGGGACGAGCTGCTGCGCCGGGCGTCGGACCCGAGCCGCTGAGGAAACGGCGGCGCCGGGCCCGCGGCCGGGTGAGGCGCCCGCCGTGCGGGGCGGGCGCCGGGATCAGTGCCCGTGGACGGCGTTCGTCGCCTCGATCTTCTTCCAGGACTTCGGCCGCTCCACCGCCGTACCCGACTTCGCCAGGCCCCGGACCGCCGGCGCGGCCGGCTTCTCCGGCTGGAACAGCCAGGTGTCGAACAGCGCGGCAAGCGGCTTGCCGGACACCTGCTCGGCGTACTTCTGGAAGTCGGCGACCGAGGCGTTGCCGTAGGCGTGCTCCTTCGGCCAGCCCTTCAGGATCGCGAAGAACGCGTCGTCACCGATCTCGTTGCGCAGCGCCTGGATGGCGAGGGCGCCCCGGTCGTACACGGCGGCGCCGAACTGCTCGTCCGGGCCCGGGTCACCGGGCTTCACCGTCCAGAAGGCGTCGTCGGCCGGGTGCGAGGCGTACACGTAGTCGGCGAGTTCCTGCGTGGTGCCCTCGCCCTCGTGCTCGGACCACAGCCACTGCGCGTACCGGGCGAAGCCCTCGTTGATCCAGATGTCCTTCCAGCCCTTGACCGACACGTCGTCGCCGTACCACTGGTGGGCCAGCTCGTGCACGACCAGCGAGGTGTTGGAGCCGTTCGCGAACTGACGCGGGCTGTAGTAGACGCGGGTCTGCGTCTCCAGCGCGTAGCCGGTGGTGGTGTTCGGCACGTAACCGCCCGCCGAAGCGAACGGATACGGCCCGAAGTAGCCGCTCAGCCAGTCCACGATCTCGCCGGTGCGCTCCACGCTGGCCCGGGCGGCCCCGTCGTTGTCGCCGAGGTCCTTGCTGTAGGCGTTGATGACGGGCACCCCGCCGTCAGAGGTGCTGGTGGTGATGTCGAACCTGCCGAGCGCGAGCGTGGCCAGATAGGTCGCCTGCGGCTTGTTCTGCCGCCAGTTGTAACGGGTCCAGCCCAGCTTCGAACTTGTCGACTGGAGCGTGCCGTTGGAGATGGCCTGGGTGCCGTCCGGCACGGCCACCGACACGTCGTAGGTGGCCTTGTCGCTCGGGTGGTCGTTGCTCGGGAACCACCACCAGGCGGCCTCGGGCTCGTCGGCGGCCACCGCGCCGTCCGGCGTGCGGTGCCAGGTGGAGAAGCCGTAGGCGCTCTTCGTCGACGGCACTCCGCTGTAGCGGACCACGACGGTGATCGCGGTGCCCTTGGCCAGCGGGGTCTTCGGGGTGACGACCAGTTCGTGCTGGCCGGACGTCGAGAAGGACGCCTTGGCGCCGTTGACCCGCACCTCGCTCACGTCCAGCAGGAAGTCCAGGTCGAAACTGGACAGGTCCTGGGTGGTCTTCGCCAGGATCGTCGCCGTGCCCTGCAACTCGTCCGTCTTCGGCTGGTACTGAAGCCTCAGGTCGTAGTGCGAGACGTCGTAGCCGCCGTTGCCGTAGTACGGGTAGTAGGGGTCGCCGATGCCCGGTGCGCCGGGGGAGTAACTCGCGGCCGATGCCGGGATCGCCAGCAGGAGGGAGGCCGCCGCGAGCGCGCCCGGTGCGATGATTCTGCGGTGCACGTCAGCTCCAAGTCGTAGGGACGGTGCGTCCGTTCGGAGATCTGTTCGGAGCCTATTCAGTCCCTGTGACCACTGACCTGTCCATCGCCACTTCTGTCACACGATCGCCATTCAGCCGTCACGCGCACCGGAAAGCCTTCTTCTGTACGGGCGTTGACGGGGGTACCGTCCGCGCATGCCGAAACGCACGCGCTCCACGACCTGGAGAACGCTCGTCACCGCTGCCGTCGCCGCCCTGACGGCCACCTTCCTCACCCCGGTCGCAGCCCGGGCCGCCGCGCCCCGGGAGAGCAGACCCGTCTACTCCTACGCCGACGCCGTCCGCGAGTCCGTGTGGGTGGACACCGGCCTCGACGAGGACGGCGACGGACGGACCGACCGCGTCGCCGCCGACATCGTCCGGCCCGCCGAACCCGCCCGGCAGGGCCGCAAGGTGCCGGTCATCATGGACGCCAGCCCCTACTACTCCTGCTGCGGGCGCGGCAACGAGAGCCAGCGCAAGACGTACGACGCACAGGGCCACGTCGTGCAGATGCCGCTGTTCTACGACAACTACTTCGTGCCCCGTGGCTACGCCTTCGTCGGCGTCGACCTCGCCGGCACCAACCGCTCCGACGGCTGCGTCGACGTCGGCGGCCGGTCCGACATCCTGTCCGCGAAGGCCGTGGTCGACTGGCTGGGCGGCCGCGCCCGGGCCTACACCAGCCGCACGGGCGGCACCCCGGTCACGGCCGGCTGGACCAACGGCACAACCGGCATGATCGGCAAGAGCTGGGACGGCACCATCGCCAACGGCGTCGCCGCCACCGGCGTCAAGGGCCTGAGGACGATCGTCCCGATCAGCGCGATCTCCTCCTGGTACGACTACTACTTCGCGCAGGGCGCCCCGCTCTACGAGGGCGGCCCCGACGAACTGGCCGGCTACGTGGAGAGCGCCGACGCGCAGGCCCACTGCGCGGCCGTACAGAAGAAGCTCGCCGACGGCAGCCCGCGCAGCGGCGACTGGACGCCGCTGTGGACCGAGCGGGACTATGTCAAGGACGCGGCGAAGGTGCGCGCCAGCGTGTTCCTGGTGCACGGCATGCAGGACCTCAACGTCCGCACCAAGCACTTCGGCGAGTGGTGGGACGCCCTCGCCCGGCGCGGAGTGGAGCGCAAGATCTGGCTCTCCCAGACCGGGCACGTGGACCCCTTCGACTACCGGCGCGGCGCCTGGGTCGACACCCTGCACCGCTGGTTCGACCACGAACTCCTCGGCTACGACAACGGCATCGACCGCGAGCCGATGGCCGACGTCGAACGCCATCCCGACCAGTGGGTCACCTCCGCCGTCTGGCCCCCGCGCGGCACCCGCGCCGCCGTCCTGCACCCGGCCGCCGGCAGCCGGCCCGGCGTCGGCACGCTCGGGCTGCGCCCGGGCACCGGCACCGAGAGCTTCACGGACGACCCGGCGCTGAGCGAGACCGACTGGGCCGCGCACCTCACCACGGCCACACCGGAGAAGGCCGGCTTCCTCACGGCGCCGCTCACCCGCGACCTGCGCCTGTCCGGCTCCTCCACGGTCACGGTCACCGCGACCCCGACGACCGGCTCCGCCCATCTGTCCGCCGTGCTGGTCGACGTCGGCCCCGACACCATCCGCGACTACGCCGACCGCGCCGAGGGCATCACCACCCTCACCGAGCGCAGTTGCTGGGGCGAGAGCACGGCCGGGGACAGCGCCTGCTTCAAGGAGACCGCGGCGAAGACGGCCCCCGTCGACCACACCGTGGTCAGCCGGGGCTGGGCCGACCTCGGCCACTACGCCTGGCCGGCGCGGGGCGTGCCACTGACGCCGGGCAGGGCGTACACCATCACCCTGGACCTCGCGGCCACCGACCACGTCGTCCCCGCGGGGCACCGGCTGGCCCTGATCGTCGCCGGTACGGACAAGGACCTCATCGACCCTCCGTCCAGCCGCCCGACGCTCACCGTGGACCTGTCCCGTACGACGGCGAGGGTGCCGGTGGTGGGCGGCGCGGATGCGTTCGCGCGGGCGACGTCGGGCGGTGCGGGGGTGCCCGCGCCGAGGGTTCTGCACGGAGTCGGGGCACCGCGCACGGTGCGGCACGTCCCGGCGAGCTGACGGTCCCTTGTCGGCGCGCTGCGCCGGTGCGGGGCCGGCTGGTCGCGGTCTCCGGCTGCGGGCCGGTCGCGCAGTTCCCCGCGCCCCTTGGGGTGGCTGGTCGGTGAGTCCGGGTGCGGGGCGTCGTCGGCGGGACCACCTGACCGGTCAGGTGGTCCCGTACGCCGACTCGGCTGCTTCCCGGGCGCAGCCCCACGCCACCGTGACGCCGGCGCCGCCGTGGCCGTAGTTGTGCACCAGGAGGCGGCCGTCCGGGAGGGGCTGCCGCTCCAGCCGTACCGCCTCCCGGGCCGGCCGTAGTCCCACCCGGTGCGTGAGGACGCGTGCGCCGGCGATCTCCGGCCGGACGGCCGCGCAGCGGGCGACGATCGCCTCGGCCGTGGCCGGGTCCGGCTCCAGGGACCAGTCGTCCTCCTCGGCCGTGCCGCCCAGGAGCAGCCGGCCCGGCTGCGGGATGAAGTAGGTGGACGCGGCCGAGTCGTGGTCGACGGAGGTGAACCAGCTCGTGACGCCCGGGTCCTCCACCACGACCAGTTGCCCGCGCACCGGCCGTACCGCCGGGTCCGGCACCAGGGAGCGGGCCCCGAGGCCCGTGCAGTTGATCACCACGGGGGCGGGCACGGCGGTCAGGTCGGTCACCTCGCGGACCTCCACCGCGCCCCCCGCCTTCTCCAGGCGCTGCCGCAGCCAGGCCAGGTGCACCGGCATGTCGATCACCGGCAGCCGCGCAGCCAGCCCCTCGGCCACCGCCCGCAGCCCCGGCACCCGGCCCGCCCACTCGCCCAGCTCGTCCAGCCGGGCCCCCTGGTGCATCCCGTCGACCAGCCGCACCCCGGTCTCCTCCGGCCGCCCCGTCAGCTCCTCGTACACCGCCAGGGATTCGAGTGCCCACGCGCCCGCCAGCGGCTCCGGTTCGATGCGGTACGGCCACCACAGACCGCCGGCGACCGCGGAGGTCGTCCGCTCGGCCGGCTCCCGCGCCCACACCCGCACCCGCCGGCCCGACTCGGCCAGCAGCACGGCCGTCGTCAGCCCGGCGATCCCGCTTCCGACCACGATCACTTCGTCACTCGGCTCACTCTCCACGCCATGGACGATAGGCCCTGCGCGGGCGGCTCCGTCAGCCCGGGCACCACCCCGGTGACCGGCGGAAAACGTGGCGGAGAGGCGCGCGTGCCGCCGTTAGGATCGGCGTCCTGATGACTGCCACCCTCGTTGCCAAGAACCTCGCCGCCGGACATGGCGACCGCTCCCTGTTCTCCGGGCTCGACCTGGTCGTCGCGCCCGGCGACGTGATCGGGCTGGTCGGTGCCAACGGCGCGGGAAAGTCGACCCTGCTGCGGATGCTCGCCGGACTCACCCCGCCCGAGCAGGGCGAACTGCGGCTGTCGCCACCGGCCGCGACCGTCGGCCACCTGCCGCAGGAGCCGGAGCGCCGGCCGGGGGAGACCGTCCGGGAGTTCCTGGCCCGCCGCACCGGGGTCGCCGAGGCCCAGCGGACCATGGACGAGGCCACCCAGGCGCTGGTCGACGGCGCGCCCGGCGCCGACGACGCCTACGCCGCCGCCCTGGAGCGGTGGCTCGGCCTGGGCGGCGCCGACCTGGAGGAGCGCGCGGAGGAGGTCGCCGACTCCCTCGGCCTGGCCGTGGACCTGGACCAGCCGATGACCGCCCTCTCCGGCGGCCAGGCGGCCCGCGCCGGCCTCGCCTCCCTGCTGCTGTCCCGCTACGACGTCTTCCTGCTGGACGAGCCCACCAACGACCTCGATCTCGACGGTCTGGAGCGTCTGGAGCGGTTCGTCACCGGACTGCGCGCGGGCACGGTCGTCGTCAGCCACGACCGCGAGTTCCTCACCCGCACGGTCACCAAGGTGCTCGAACTCGACCTCGCCCAGCACCAGATCAACCTCTACGGCGGCGGTTACGACGCCTACCTGGAGGAGCGGGAGGTGGCCCGCCGGCACGCCCGCGAGGAGTACGAGGAGTACGCCGACAAGAAGGCGGCGCTGCAGGACCGTGCCCAGATGCAGCGCGCCTGGATGGACAAGGGCGTGAAGAACGCCCGTCGCAAGGCCGGCAACGACAACGACAAGATCGGCCGCAAGTTCCGCAGCGAGGCCAGCGAGAAGCAGGCCGCCAAGGCCCGGCAGACCCAGCGCATGATCGAGCGCCTGGACGTGGTGGAGGAGCCGCGCAAGGAGTGGGAGCTGCGGATGGAGATCGCGTCCGCGCCGCGCTCGGGCGCGGTGGTGGCGACGCTGCGGGACGCCGAGGTCCGGCGCGGCGACTTCACCTTCGGCCCGGTCTCGCTGCAGATCGACTGGGCGGACCGGATCGCGGTGACGGGGGCCAACGGATCAGGGAAGTCCACGCTGCTCGGCGCGCTGCTGGGCCGCGTCCCCCTCGACTCCGGGCACGCGGCCCTCGGCTCCGGTGTCCTGGTCGGCGAGGTAGACCAGGCCCGGGGGCTGTTCCACGGCCCCGAGACCCTGCTCGACGCCTTCTGCGCCGCCGTCCCCGACACCGAACCGGCGGAGGTCCGCACCCTCCTGGCCAAGTTCGGCCTGAAGTCCGGCCATGTGCTGCGCCCGGCCGCCACCCTGTCCCCGGGCGAACGCACCCGCGCCGCGCTCGCCCTGCTCCAGGGCCGGGGCGTCAACCTCCTCGTGCTGGACGAACCGACGAACCACCTCGACCTGCCGGCCATCGAGCAGCTGGAGTCGGCCCTCGACGCCTTCACGGGCACCCTCCTGCTGGTCACCCACGACCGGCGCATGCTGGACGCGGTCCGGGTGACCCGCCGCCTGGAGGTCTCCGCAGGCAAGGTGACGGAGCGCTAGCCGGCGCGTGCGGCGGATCGCTTCGCCGCCTGTTCGGCCCGGGGCGGGGTGTCGTGGGTCGTGGGGCCGCCACGTCGAGGCCGCCGGGGCGCTGTCCCACGGCCCCGTCGACGAGTTCGCGCACGATGTCCGCGTGTCCGGCGTGCCGCTGGGTCTCGGCGGCCATGTGGGTCAGCACCCGGTGCAGCGTCGTCTCACCCGGCGCACCGGGTGTCGGGCCGACCGCGTGCAGGGGGAGCGCCGCGATGGTCTCGTCCGCATGGGCGCACGCCCGCCGGCACGGGCCGACGTTGCCCGGGGAAGGGGCCGGCCGAAGGTCTGGCCGGAGTACAGCGCGTCGGCAGCCTGCGGATCCGGTTGCCTTGCGTCACCGGAGTGTCCGGCGGCGGTCGGAGGCACCCTCCGGGGAGGAGGGCGCCACTCCAGCCGACCGCCGAGGCCCCGCAGGGTCAGCGTTTCTTCGGGTCCAGCAGGCCCGCCCGGCGCAGCGCGTCCGCCATCGCGCTGTTGGCCGGAGCCGGTGCCGGGGCCTGCCGGCCGCCGCGCTCGCCGCCGCCGCGGCCCTGCCGCTGGCCGCCGCCCTGCCGCTGCTGCGGTGGACGGGCACCGCCGCGCTGCTGCCGGCCGCCGCCCTGGCCCTGCGGGGCGGCCTCGTCGTCCAGGCGCAGCGTCAGCGCGATCCGCTTGCGCGGGATGTCGACGTCCAGGACCTTCACCTTGACGATGTCGCCGGGCTTCACGACATCGCGCGGGTCCTTGACGAACGACTTCGACATCGCCGACACGTGCACCAGACCGTCCTGGTGGACACCGACGTCCACGAACGCGCCGAAGGCGGCCACGTTGGTGACCACGCCCTCCAGGACCATCCCGGCGGACAGGTCGGAGATCTTCTCGACGCCCTCCTTGAAGGTGGCCGTCTTGAACGCGGGCCGAGGGTCGCGGCCCGGCTTCTCCAGCTCCTTGAGGATGTCGGTGACGGTCGGCAGACCGAAGGTGTCGTCCACGAAGTCGGCCGGCCGCAGCGAGCGCAACACGCCGGTGTTGCCGATGAGGGACGCCACCTCCTGGCCCGTGGTCTTCACCATACGGCGCACCACCGGATACGCCTCGGGGTGCACGCTGGAGGCGTCCAGCGGGTCCTCGCCGCCCCGGATGCGCAGGAAGCCCGCGCACTGCTCGTACGCCTTGGGGCCGAGCCGGGCCACCTTCTTCAGCTCGGCACGGGACGTGAAGGGGCCGTTCTTGTCCCGGTGCGCGACGATGTTCTCCGCCAGGCCGGACGAGATGCCCGACACCCGTGCGAGGAGCGGCACGGACGCCGTGTTGACGTCGACGCCGACGCCGTTCACACAGTCCTCCACGACCGCGTCCAGCGACCGGGACAGCTTCACCTCGGACAGGTCGTGCTGGTACTGGCCGACGCCGATCGACTTCGGGTCGATCTTCACCAGCTCGGCCAGCGGGTCCTGGAGCCGGCGGGCGATGGAGACCGCGCCGCGCAGCGACACGTCCATGTCCGGCAGCTCCTGCGAGGCGTAACTCGACGCGGAGTACACCGACGCGCCCGCCTCGGACACCATCACCTTGGTGAGCTTCAGCTCCGGGTGCCTGGTGACGAGTTCACCGGCGAGCTTGTCGGTCTCGCGGGACGCCGTGCCGTTGCCGATCGCGATCAGCTCGACCGCGTGCTCCTTGGCGAGCCGCGCCAGCTTGGCGAGCGCCTCGTCCCACTTGTTGGCCGGGACGTGCGGGTAGATCACGTCCGTGGCGACGACCTTGCCGGTCGCGTCGACCACGGCGACCTTCACGCCCGTGCGGAAGCCGGGGTCCAGGCCCAGCGTCGCACGGGTGCCGGCCGGGGCGGCCAGCAGCAGGTCCCGCAGGTTGGCCGCGAACACGTTGACCGCCTCGTCCTCGGCGGCCGTCCGCAGCCGGAGGCGCAGGTCGATCCCGAGGTGGACCAGGACGCGGGTGCGCCAGGCCCAGCGGACCGTGTCCGTCAGCCACTTGTCGGCCGGGCGGCCCCGGTCGGCGATCCCGAACCTCGACGCGATGATCCCCTCGTACGAGGACGGGCCCTCCGTGGCCTCCTCCGGCTCCAGGACGAGGTCCAGGACCTCCTCCTTCTCCCCGCGCAGCATCGCCAGGATCCGGTGCGAGGGCAGCTCGGTGAACGGCTCGGCGAAGTCGAAGTAGTCGGCGAACTTGGCGCCCGCCTCCTCCTTGCCCTC
Organism: Streptomyces sp. NPDC017676; assembly: GCF_044329325.1. Lineage (NCBI taxonomy): Bacteria > Bacillati > Actinomycetota > Actinomycetes > Kitasatosporales > Streptomycetaceae > Streptomyces > Streptomyces sp. NPDC017676. The sequence continues at coordinate 374,092 of NZ_JBIRJA010000010.1, forward strand.
CCGCACCTTCGCGGCCAGCCGCCCGCGCACCCACATGCGCTCGCGCAGCTCGCCGATGAGGTCGGCGTCCTCGGAGAACCGCTCCGTGAGGATCGCCCGCGCGCCCTCCAGCGCGGCCTGCGGGTCGGCGACGCCCTTGTCGGCGTCCACGAACGCGGCCGCGGCCGCCAGCGGTTCGACCGTCGGGTCGCCCAGCAGGCCCTCCGCGAGCGGCTCCAGGCCCGCCTCACGCGCGATCTGCGCCTTGGTGCGCCGCTTGGGCTTGTAGGGGAGGTAGATGTCCTCCAGACGCGCCTTCGTCTCGGCGCCGCGGATCCGCGCCTCAAGCTCCTCGGTGAGCTTGCCCTGCTCCCGCACCGACTCCAGGATCGCGGTCCGCCGCTCCTCCAGCTCCCGCAGATAGCGCAGCCGCTCCTCGATGGTGCGCAGCTGCGCGTCGTCGAGCATCTCGGTCGCTTCCTTGCGGTAGCGAGCGATGAAGGGCACGGTCGAACCGCCGTCGAGCAGTTCCACCGCGGCCTTCACCTGCCGCTCCCGTACGCCGAGCTCCTCGGCGATCCTGCCTTCGATGGACCCTGCTCCGAGGGACCCGGGTGTCGTCACGATCCCGTACCGCCTTCTCCACTGAGGTTGCGCGGCAATTGTGGCAGGTGACACCGACAACCGGGGATCAGGGCGGCTCCCGGCGGGGCGCCGGTCCCGGCGTCAGGCCCGGCTCCCCCGCGCGGAGGACGAAGCTCCGCCGAACAACCGGGCGAGCGCCCGGAACGGCAGCGTGACCACCGTGGCGATGGCGCCGCCGATCTGCCGCAGTACGTCAGCGATGGCACGGAACACGGAACGATCTCCCTTCCTCGTGGGCTCTCGTCACCACGGGTACCTCCCGACGGCGCGGGAAACCCCCGCGGACCGGGAAGCCGATGGCAGAAAAGGTGGGAAATCCGTCGTTGCTGCCGCGCGCGGGGCCACCCAGAATCGAGGTCATGACGCAGCGAACCGTCCTCGTCACCGTCTTCGACGGCGTGCAGAGCCTCGATGTCACCGGCCCCATGGAGGTCTTCACCGGCGCGGAGAGGCACACCCCGGGCTCGTACCGGATCCGCACGGCCTCCGTGGACGGCGGGCCGGTGCGCACCTCCAGCGGGCTGACCGTCGTACCGGACGCGTCCCTCGCGGACACGGCCGGTCCGCACACCCTGCTGGTCCCCGGCGGGGAGGGCACCCGGGACCCCGACCCCCGGCTGGTGGAGTGGCTGCGCGCACACGGCCCGCGGGCCCCGCGCCTGGTCTCCGTGTGCACCGGCGCGATCCCGCTGGCGCGGGCCGGACTCCTGGACGGCCGGCGCGTCACGACACACTGGGCGTACTGCGACAAGCTCGCCCGGGACCACCCCGCCGTCCGGGTCGACCCCGACCCGATCTTCGTCCGGGACGGACACGTGGCCACCTCCGCCGGGGTCACCGCGGGCATCGACCTCGCCCTGGCGCTGGTGGAGGAGGACCTGGGCCGGCAGGTGGCGCTGACCGTCGCCCGCCACCTCGTGGTGTTCCTGCGCAGGCCGGGCAACCAGGCCCAGTTCAGCGCCCAGCTGGCCGTTCAGACGGCGCGCCGGGAACCCCTCCGGGACGTCCAGCAGTGGATCAGCGAACACCCGGACGGCGACCTCGGCGTCGAGGCGCTGGCCGCCCGCGCGGCCCTCTCCCCGCGCCACTTCGCCCGTGCCTTCCAGGCGGAGACCGGCATGACACCGGGCCGGTACGTCGACCGGGTCCGCGTCGAACACGCGCGCCGCCTGCTGGAGGACACCACCGACGGCGTCGAACAGGTCGCCCGCGCCAGCGGCTACGGCACACCGGAGGCCATGCGCCGCGCCTTCCTGCGCACCCTGGGCGCGTCCCCGGCCGAGTACCGCCGCCGCTTCCGCCCCGCCCCCGTCGTCTGACGGGCCATCACCCACCCTGCGAGACAAGGGAATTCCATGCAGATCGCCATCGTGCTCTACGACCGCTTCACCGCCCTGGACGCCGTCGGCCCCTACGAGACCCTCGGCCGGCTCCCCGACTCCGAGACCGTGTTCATCGCCGAGCGCACCGGACCCGTGCGCACCGACACCGGGAACCTGGCCCTCACCGCCGACCGGACCCTCGCCGACGTGCCGTCCCCGGACATCGTGATCGTGCCGGGCGGCCCCGGCCAGAGCGAGCAGATGGAGAACACCGCCCTGCTGGACTGGCTGCGCGCGGCGGACGCCACCAGCACCTGGACCACCTCGGTGTGCACGGGCTCGCTGCTGCTGGCCGCCGCCGGGCTGCTGCGCGGCCGCCGTGCCACCTCGCACTGGCTCGCGCTGGACCTGCTGCGCGGCTTCGGGGCCGAGCCGACGGGGGAGCGGGTGGTCGTGGACGGCAAGTACGTCACCGCGGCGGGCGTGTCGTCCGGCATCGACATGGGCTTGACCCTCCTCGGCACCATCGCCGGCGACGAACACGCCCAGTCCGTCCAGCTGCTGACCGAGTACGACCCCCAGCCGCCGTACGACGCCGGTTCACCGCAGAAGGCGCCCGCGCACCTCGTCGAGAAGTGGCGTGCCGAGAGCCGCTTCATCCTGACGTAGACACGCTCCAGGTGAAGCGCGGCTGCCGGCGCTCCAGGAACGCGGCGACGCCCTCCGCCACATCGCCGCTGCCGCGCGCCCGGGCGGCCCAGTGGGCGTCACGGTCGGTGCGGCCGGCGGCGAACTCCTTGGCGGCGGCCTGGGTGAGCTGCGAACGGGACACCAGGACCCGGGTCAGCTCCGCCACCCGCTTGTCCAGTTCCCCCTCGGGCAGCACCTCGTCCACCAGGCCGGTGCGCAGCGCCCGCCCGGCGTCGATCAACTCGGCCGTGAAGAGAAGGTACTTGGCCGTGGCCGGGCCGACCAGGGACACCAGCCGGCGGGTGGAGGAGGCCGGGTAGACGACACCGAGCCGCGCCGGCGTCACCCCGAACACCGCTCCCTCCTCCGCCAGCCGCAGGTCACAGGCCGCCGCGAGCTGCGTCCCGCCGCCCACGCAGTGGCCGCGCACCGCGGCGACGGTCGGTTTGGGGAACGCGGCCAGGGCCTCCTCGGCGGCCACCGCGAGGGCCGGTGCCTCCTCCGGCGCGTCCCGGAGCGTGGAGATGTCGGCACCCGCGCAGAAGGTGCCGCCCTCACCGGTGAGCACCAGCGCGCGGACCCCGGGGTCACGGGCCAGTCCGTCCAGCAGCGGGGGCAGGGCCCGCCACATCGCCGTCGTCATGGCGTTGCGCTTGGCGGGATGACGGATCACCACGGTGGCGACCGAGTCGGTGACCTGGTGGGACAGCTGGGGCTCCATGCGGGGATCGTAGCGTCGGCCTCTGACAACCCGACTAGTTCGCGAACCGGCGCCCGGGGAGCAGGAACGGTCCCGACCGGGACCAGGTCAGGCGGAGTCGGTCAGAAACCGTTCGATACCTGCCGACTTGTGTTCAGGCATCCGGACCGGAGCGGATCGTTACCAACACTCGACGTGTGGTGACAATCGAGCGCGAGGGTGGCGACCGGACGATGGACAACCACGGGCGCGAGGACGGCCCGCGCCCAGCGGGGGGCGGCGGCACACCGCCGGATCCACTGCCGTACGAAGGCATCTGGCGGTTCACCGCGGCCGCGGTGGACGCCTCGGTCCCGCAGGCCCGGCACGCGGTGCGGGACCTGCTGCTGCGCCAGGGGGTGCCGGTCTCCGACGACCTGGTGCACGGGCTGCTGCTGATCGTCTCCGAGCTGGTCACCAACGCGGTCCGGCACGCCGCGCTGCTGTCGCCGGTGCTGGCCGTGGAGGTGGCCGTCGGAGCCGAGTGGGTGCGGGTGTCCGTGGAGGACAACCACCCCTACCGGCCGACGGCCCTGGAGGCCGACCACGGCCGGACCGGTGGCCGGGGGCTCCTCCTGGTCCGCGAGGTGGCGCGGGAGGCGGGCGGGGTGGTCGACGTGGAGCACACCGCGAGCGGCGGCAAGGTGATCTGGGCCGCGCTCCCGCTGAAGCCCCCCTCACTGCCGTAGCGCCCGCCGGCCGCCCCCGCCGGCCACGGGACCGCCGCGGCGGCTACCAGCCGGCGGACGGGCCCGTCAGTTCCCTGATCGCCGGGCGGGCCGCGTCCAGGACGGTCATGAACCAGGCCGAGAACGGGTCCCGGGCGTGCCGCTCGGCCAGCTCCGCCGCCGTCACGAAGGAGGTCTGGGCGACCTCCTCCGGGTCCGGCCCGAGCGGCGCCTGCACCAGGCCGACGAACAGATGGTTGAACTCCTGCTCCACCAGGCCGGAGGCGGGGTCCGGGTGGTTGTAACGGACCGTGCCGGCCTCAGCGAGCAGCGACGGCGACACGCCCAGCTCCTCGTACGTGCGCCGGGCCGCCGCCGCGAACGGCGCCTCGCCCGGGTACGGGTGACCGCAGCAGGTGTTGGACCACACACCGGGGGAGTGGTACTTGCCGAGCGCCCGCTGCTGGAGCAGCAGCCGGCCCTGCTCGTCGAAGAGGAACACCGAGAACGCCCGGTGCAGCTGCCCCGGCGGCTGATGGGCGGCGAGCTTCTCCGCCGTACCGATCGTCACACCCTTCTCGTCGACCAGTTCCAGCAAAATCGCCTCTGCGGTGCCCTCCGACGAGCTGTGCGTCGCGGTGGCAGGTGTGATCGGCATACCCATCCTTCGCCTCGGTCTTCGCACCCCAAGTCTGCCGTACGAATCCGGCACTCCCGGCACGTCCGGCGCGCGGCGCGGCACCGGAAGCCGGACCCGGTAGATCATCGTGCCCGGAGCCGGCCGCGGGGAACCGTCCGGGGGTGCGCCGAACGGCAGTGCGTACGGTCAGTGGCACAGCCGCGCTTCGTGCTCCGCGTGCCCGCCCGGCTCCAGCTGGAAGGTGCAGTGCTCCACGTCGAAGTGATCGCCCAGACAGCCCTGGAGCTCGTGCAGGATCTTCTCGTGCCCGATGGCGTTCAGCACCTCGGAGCTGACCACCACGTGCGCAGACAGCACCGGCATGCCCGACGTGATCGTCCAGGCGTGCAGGTCGTGGACGTCCTCCACGCCGTCGAGGGCCAGGATGTGCGCCCGGACGTCCGCCATGTCGACGCCCTTGGGGGCCGCCTCCAGCAGCACGTCCAGCGTCTCGCGCAGCAACTTCAGCGTCCGCGGCACGATCATCAGCCCGATGACCAGCGAGGCGACGGGATCCGCCGCCTGCCAGCCGGTGGTCAGGATCACCGCGGCCGAGATCAGCACCGCCACCGAGCCCAGCGCGTCCGCGGCCACCTCAAGGAAGGCGCCGCGCACGTTCAGGCTCTCCTTCTGCCCGCGCATCAGCAGCACCAGGGAGATGGAGTTCGCCACCAGGCCGATCAGACCGAACACGACCATCAGGCCGCCCCGGGTCTGCGCGGGCTCCACGAACCGCTGGGCCGCCTCGTACAGGACGTACCCGCCCACCCCGAGCAGCAGCAGACAGTTGGCCAGGGCCGCGAGGATCTCGGCGCGGGCGTAGCCGTAGGTGCGGTTGGTGCTCGCCGGGCGGTTCGCGAAGTGCACGGCGAGCAGGGCCATGCCGAGGCCCACCGCGTCGGTCGCCATGTGCGCCGCGTCCGCGATCAGCGCGAGCGAGTCCGCGATCAGGCCGCCGACGATCTCGACGACCATCACCGTCAGCGTGATGCCCAGCGCGATCCTCAGCCGACCCCGGTACGCGGCCGTGGCCGTACCCGTGGCCGGCGCGTGGGAGTGCGCGTGCCCGTGGTCGTGCCCTGCCCCCATGACTACCGCCTTCCGTATGGCTGCCCGGAGGCCAGTGAACTACGGGGCGGGGGTATGGGGCAACGCGGGACTGAACACCGTTGTCATGTGCCGTGACCTGCGGAAACGTTCCGCAGGTCAGGGGGCCGGGGGCTCGCTCAGCCGTCGTGGTGCGGCCGCCGGCCTGCCTCAGCCGCCGTGGTGCAGCCGCCAGCCCGCCCACGCCGACTCGATCATCTCGCGCACCCCGCGCCGGGCCCGCCAGCCCAGTGCCTCGGCGGCCCGCGCGGCCGAGGCCACCGCGCGCGGCGCGTCCCCGGGACGGCGGCCCTCCACCACGGGCGCCCGGCGGTCCCCGCTGACCTCCCCGATGACCGTGATCAGCTCGCGCACCGAGACCCCCTCGCCCCGGCCGATGTTCAGCGTCAGATCACCGGTGAGATCCCCGGCGGCCAGCCGGCGGGCCGCCGCCAGGTGGGCCTCCGCCAGATCGGCGACGTGGATGTAGTCCCTGACACAGGTGCCGTCCGGCGTCGGGTAGTCGTCGCCGAAGATGCGCGGGGCCTCGTCCCGGGTGAGCCGGTCGAAGACCATCGGCACGATGTTGAACACCCCCGTGTCCGCCAGCTCGGGCGCCGCCGCGCCCGCCACGTTGAAATACCGCAGGCACACGGTGGAGATCCCGTGCGCCCGCCCCGCCGCCCGCACCAGCCACTCACCGGCCAGCTTGGTCTCGCCGTACGGGTTCACCGGGGCGCACGGGGTGTCCTCGGTGATCAGGTCCACGTCCGGGTTGCCGTACACCGCCGCCGACGACGAGAACAGCAGGCGGCCGATGCCCGCCTCGGCCACCGCGTCCAGGAGAGTGGCCAGACCGCCCACGTTCTCCCGGTAGTAGCGGGTGGGCTGGGCCACCGACTCCGCGACCTGCTTGCGCGCCGCGAGATGGACGACCCCGGTCACGCCGTGCTCCGCGAAGACCCGCTTCAGCAGAGCCCCGTCCAGCGTCGAACCCTGGACCAGCGGCACCTCGGCCGGGAGCCGCGCGGGCACGGCGGCCGACAGGTCGTCCAGCGCCACCACGTTCTCCCCGGCGCCCGCCATGGCCCGTGCCACATGCGCCCCGATGTATCCGGCTCCGCCGGTGATCAGCCACGTCATGGTCGTCCACCCTATGCCGAACGGCCCGGTGTCCCGGTTGCCCGGGTCTGCCCCACGGGTTTGTGGGCCGGCCCCCGCATCCCCGATGATGATCGCGGCAAAGGCCGGGGCAGCCCCCGTGGGCCGGACCGTGAACGGCCGGTGAACACCGGCTCCGGACCATCCGATACCCTCTGCCGACATGCCGCCCGGGTGCCGCAGGCAGGGCGCCCCACCACGCAAGAGACCGGCGCCCGCGCGCCGGCACCCAGGGAGTGAGTTCGGTTGTCGACCGCCATCGTCACCGGTCAGCCGGTCCCCGGATCGTCACTGGAGAACGATCTGCGGTCCCTCGGCTTCGATGTGCGCGTGGCCGCCGACGCCGCCGAGACGGAGACCCTGCTCGCGGCCGTGCCGGCCGACCGGCGGGTGGCCCTGGTCGACGCCCGTTTCGTCGGTCACCTGCACGCGCTGCGCCTGGGCCTGACCGACCCGCGCTTCCCGCTCGCCGCCGTGCCCGGCGCCGTCACCGCCCAGCCGGACGCCCGGCAGGCGCTCGCCCGGGCCGTGGCCCGCGAGACCTCCGCGCCCGGCGGTACCGCCACCGCGCACGCGGCCGGCGGCGGCGCGCCCGCGCTCGCCCTGGACAGCCTCGCCGACCGCGCCGCCGAAGCCCTCGACGCCGACGGCGGCGCGGTGCACCGGCCCGAGCTGGGCAGCCTGGTCGCCGCCGTGCCCGCCGACCCGCAGGCCCGCAACGAGGCCCGGCAGGCCGTCTCCGCCGTCGACGACGAGGCCGTCCGCCTGAAGTCGGCCGTGAAGTCGCGGGACGGCTTCTTCACCACGTTCTTCATCAGCCCCTACTCGCGCTACATCGCCCGCTGGTGCGCACGCCGGGGCCTGACCCCGAACCAGGTCACCACGGCCTCGCTGCTCACCGCCCTGATAGCGGCCGGCTGTGCGGCGACCGGCACCCGGGGCGGCTTCATCGCGGCCGGAGTGCTGCTGATCGCCTCCTTCGTCCTGGACTGCACCGACGGCCAGCTCGCCCGCTACGCCCTGAAGTACTCCACCCTCGGCGCCTGGCTCGACGCCACCTTCGACCGGGCCAAGGAATACGCCTACTACGCCGGCCTCGCCCTCGGCGCGGCCCGCGGCGGTGACGACGTGTGGGCCCTCGCCCTCGGCGCGATGATCCTCCAGACCTGCCGGCACGTGGTCGACTTCTCCTTCAACGAGGCCAACCACGACGCCACCGCCAACACCAGCCCCACCGCCGCCCTCTCCGACAAGCTCGACAGCGTCGGCTGGACCGTCTGGCTGCGGCGGATGATCGTGCTGCCGATCGGCGAGCGCTGGGCGATGATCGCGGTCCTCACCGCCGTCACCACCCCCCGGATCACCTTCTACGTCCTGCTCGTCGGCTGCGCCTTCGCGGCGGCGTACACCACGGCCGGCCGGGTGCTGCGCTCGGTGACCCGCAAGGCCCGGCGCACCGAGCGGGCGGCACAGGCCCTCGCCGACCTCGCCGACCCGGGCCCGCTCGCCGGGGCCGTGCGGCGCGTGGCCCGGAAGGGCCTGCCCGGGCTCGCCGTGCCCGCCGTCGCCCTGCTCGGCGGGGCCGTGGTCGTGGCCTGCTCGGCCCTCACGGACTTCGGCGGGCCGCTGCCCGTCGCCGGCGCCGTCGTGTACGTCCTCACCTCCGCCCTCGCTGTCGCCCGCCCCCTCAAGGGCGCCCTCGACTGGCTCGTCCCGCCCTTCTTCCGGGCCGCCGAGTACGGCACCGTCCTGGCGCTGGCCGGTAAAGCGGGCGTGAACGGAGCCCTGCCCGCGGCTTTCGGCCTGGTGGCGGCCGTCGCCTACCATCACTACGACACGGTGTACCGCATCCGCGGCAACGCCGGAGCGCCCCCGGCCTGGCTGGTGCGCGCCATCGGGGGGCACGAGGGGCGGACGCTGCTCGTCGCCGTTCTCGCCGCGGTGCTCACCGGCGCGCAGTTCAAGGTCGCGCTCACCGTCCTCGCCGTGGCCGTCGCCCTGGTGGTGCTCGTCGAGAGCATCCGCTTCTGGGTGTCCGCCGGGGCCCCCGCCGTACACGACGAAGGAGAAACCGCATGATCGGCCTTGTGCTGGCGGCCGGCGCCGGGCGCCGTCTGCGCCCCTACACCGACACCCTGCCCAAGGCTCTGGTGCCGGTGGGTCCCGAGGGCGCGGAGGAGTCGCT